>DATMSY010000084.1:0-22335 GCA_035565135.1 Devosia sp. | reverse complement strand
GGCCGCGATGGATGAACTGGCCGATGCCGCCCGCCGCCTCGGGCCGGAGCAAGCCATCCAGCTCAGCCTGCGCCAGGGCCGCGCCCTGCCCTGTTTCGGCCACCGGCTCTATCCGCATGGCGATGTGCGCGCGGCGGAATTGCTCAGCCAGTTCGACGTGCCGCCGCTCTATCGCGAGCTGGCGTCCATCGGGGAGGCCCTGGTCGGCGAACGGCCCAATATCGACTTTGCGCTCTCGGCCATGGCCGCCGCCTTCGCGCTGCCGCCGGCCTCGCCGCTGATCCTCTTCACCCTGGCCCGCTCGGTGGGCTGGCTCGCCCATGCGCTCGAGCAGATCGAGACCGGATCATTGATCCGGCCCCGGGCGCGTTATGTGGGGCCGGTTCCGGCCTACTGAAACACACTCGCCCCGCGATCGGCCACGCCGACCAGCGCGCGGAAGCCGGCGAAGAGTTCGCGACCCATGCCGAAATGCTGGGGCCGCAGGTCCTCGCTGGCCGGGGTGCGGGCGAAGAATTCCTTCTCGTCGCCGAGGAATGTCAGCGTGCCCTCATTGGCGTCGAGCCGGATCATGTCGCCGTCGCGGATCTTGCTGATCGGCCCGCCATCGACGGCTTCCGGCGTCATGTGGATCGCCGCCGGCACCTTGCCCGAGGCGCCCGACATGCGGCCATCGGTCAGCAGCGCCACCTTGAAGCCGCGATCCTGCAGCACGCCCAGAGCCGGGGTCAGCTTGTGCAATTCGGGCATGCCCAGCGCCTTGGGGCCGGAGAAGCGCACCACGGCGATCATGTCGCCATTGAGTTCCCCGGCCTTGAACGCGGCCTGCAGCCCTTCCTGCCCATGGAACACCCGGGCGGGCGCTTCGATGACGCGATGCTCGGGCTTGACCGCCGAGACCTTGATCACCGAGCGGCCGAGATTACCCGTGAGGAGCTTGAGGCCCCCCGTCGCCTGGAACGGCGTCTTGGTCGAGGTCAGCACCTTGGGCAATGCCGATTCCTTGGGCGCGGCTTCAAAGGCCAGCTTGTCCTCGATCAGCTTGGCTTCCACCGTGTAGTTGGAGAGCCCATTGCCCCAGACGGTCTTGACGTCCTCGTGCAGATGCCCGCTTTCGAGCAATTCCTGGATCAAAAAGCCCATGCCGCCGGCGGCGTGGAAATGGTTCACATCGGCCACGCCATTGGGATAGACGCGGGCCAATAGCGGCGTTGCATCGCTGAGATCGCTCATGTCGTCCCAGGTCACCTGCAGCCCCGCCGCCGCGGCGAT
The DNA here is from genome assembly GCA_035565135.1 of Devosia sp. GTDB lineage: Bacteria > Pseudomonadota > Alphaproteobacteria > Rhizobiales > Devosiaceae > Devosia. Next base: position 21,063 of record DATMSY010000084.1, on the reverse strand, counting down.
GGCGATCAGATGCATGGTGTGGTTGGTCGAGCCGCCCGTTGCGTGCAGACCCACCAGGCCATTGACGATGGCCTTTTCGTCGATGACGTGACCGGCCGGGGTATAATCATTGCCCTGCGCCGTCAGCGACAGCGCCCGCACCGTTGCCTCACGCGTCAGCGCATCGCGCAACGGCGTGCCCGGATTGACGAAGCTGGCGCCCGGCAGGTGCAGGCCCATGATTTCCATCAGCATCTGGTTGGAATTGGCCGTGCCGTAGAAGGTACAGGTCCCCGCCGAGTGATAGGACTTGCTCTCAGCCTCGAGCAGTTCGGCGCGGCCAACCTTGCCCTCCATATAGAGCTGGCGCACCTTGCTCTTTTCGTCATTGGGCAGGCCCGAAGGCATGGGCCCGGCCGGCACGAACACGGCCGGCAGATGCCCGAAGGTCAAAGCCCCGATCAACAGGCCCGGCACGATCTTGTCGCAAATGCCCAGATACACCGCCGCGTCGAACATATTGTGGCTGAGCGAAATGGCGGTCGACATGGCGATGACGTCGCGGCTGAACAGGCTCAGATCCATGCCCGGCTGGCCCTGGGTCACCCCATCGCACATGGCCGGCACGCCGCCCGCCACCTGCGCCGTGGCGCCGATTTCGCGGGCGGCCTGCTTGATGATATCGGGATAGAATTGATAGGGCTGATGGGCGCTCAGCATGTCGTTATAGCTGGTGACGATGCCCAGATTCAGCGTCTTGTTGCCGGCCAGAGCCGCCTTTTCCGACGGGGTGCAGGCGGCAAAGCCATGGGCGAGATTGCCGCAGGAGAGCGTCGAGCGGTAGACGCCCGCCTCGCGGGCCGCATCGAGCCGGTTGAGATAATCCTTGCGGCTATCGCGACTGCGCGCGGCGATGCGGTCAGTCACATCCTGGATGGCTTGGCGAACGGACATATTGAGCTCCTAACTCAGTTGTCGCGGCCTCGCGCGGAAAAGCGGGGGTCGCTTTTGCCGTAAAGAGGTCGCTGCTGCGGAGCCGCGTAGTGGCCAGGGCAGTCGATTGGGGACCGCCGAGGGGACTATGGGCACCAGTAGACAGTTACAGGCGTGCCGGAGCGCAATACGGCGCGGATGGGGAGGTCCTCCACGGGACCATCTCCCAGAGCCGCGTCGAGAACGACGGCCTTTTCCTCCCCTTCGATATGAAGGTAAAGCCCATCCGTGTGGAGGAGACGCGGTAGGGTAAAGGTAATGCGGGGCTCGCCCGCGCCGGGCGCACGGATCGCAATGGCGGGGCCGGCCGAAGTCAGCGCCTCGCTCAGCGTATCGCCGCCCGGGAAGAACGAGGCGGTGTGCCCGTCCCCGCCCATGCCGAGGATGACGGCGGCAAATTGCTCGGGCAGTTCGGCCAGGAGCGCATTGGTTTTGGCAATCTCGGCCGCGCCGGGCTCGCTGCCGCCCGAATAGAGCGGAAAGAACCGCGCCACGGCAGCGGGGCCCTGCAGCATCTTTTCGTTGACCAGAAGCGCATTGGAGCGGTCATTGGTCTCGTCGACCCAGCGCTCGTCGACCAGGGTGACGATTACCTTGCTCCAGTCAATGTCCTTGGTCTTGCCCAAGGCCTGGAAGAACCGGGCCGGCGTCGAGCCGCCACTGACCGCAATCGCCGCCACGCCCCGCTCGGCAATCGCCGCCCGAATGCGATCCGCCACCGCCTCGGCCAATTCCTTGGCCAGGGTCGGCTTATCGGCAAATGTGCGGCGTTCGAGCATTTTGGGCCTCTTAGACTATTCGGCATCCGAAATTTCAGTCGTCACCCTCCCCCTTGCGGGGAGGGTCAGGGAGGGGGTCGGTTGGCCCCGATATCGGGGCTCTCAGCACCCCCTCCCAACCTCCCCCGTCAAGGGGGAGGTGCCGCCCGGTGAGTGTAACGCGATAGCGCCCTACACCAACCGAGCCCAAGCCTTAATTATCGTCCTCATACCATGTCCGCCCATCGCGTTCGATCAGCGCGATGGAGCCGGTGGGGCCCCAGGTGCCGGCCGTATAGGGCTGGGGCGGTTCGCTCGAACGGTCCCATGCTTCGCGGATCGGGTCCACCCATTTCCACGCCGCTTCCAGCTCGTCGCGGCGCATGAACAGCGTCTGGCTGCCGCGGATCACGTCCATCAGCAGCCGCTCATAGGCTTCAGGCGTGCGTTCGGCAAAGGTTGCGGCAAAGCTCAGGTTCAGCGGCACTTCGCGCAGGCGCATGCCGCCCGGGCCGGGGTCCTTGATCATCATCAGCAGCTTCACGCCCTCGTCGGGCTGCAGCCGGATGACCAGCTTATTGGCCTTGGGCGCGCCTTCGGCATGATCGAAAATGGAATGCGGGATCGGCTTGAACTGGATGCAGATTTCCGACACCCGGTTGGCCATGCGCTTGCCGGTGCGGAAATAGAAAGGCACGCCCGACCAGCGCCAGTTTTCAACCTCGGCCTTGAGCGCCACGAAAGTCTCGGTGCGGCTGCCCTTCTTCTCTTCGGGCAATTCGTCCTGGTAGCCGGCGACAGAGGTGGTTTCCGACTTAACGCCCTTATACTGGCCGCGCACGGTATTGCGGGCCACATCGCCATTGACGATCGGCTTGAGCGCCCGCAGCACTTTGAGCTTTTCGTCGCGCAGCGCATTGGCGTCGTCCGAAGCGGGCGGCTCCATGGCGACAAGGCACAGCAGCTGGAGCATGTGGTTCTGGATCATGTCGCGCAGCGCGCCGCTCTCGTCGTAATAGCCGCGCGTGCCCGCACCCACCGATTCCGCCACGGTCAGCTGCACATGGTCGATATGGGCCGAGTTCCAGACCGGCTCGAACAGCGCATTGGCAAAGCGCAGCGCCAGCAGGTTCTGTACCGTCTCTTTGCCCAGATAATGGTCGATGCGGTAGACCTGATCTTCCTTGAAGATCTTGGCCACGCCGTCATTGATTTCCACCGACGAAGCCAGATCGTGCCCCAGCGGCTTTTCGATCACCACGCGCGCATCGCGCCGATAGAGCTTCTTCTTGGCCAGATATTCGGCAATGGGCTCGAACAGGTCGGGCGCCACGGCGAGATAGAAGGCGCGTACGATCTTGGGATCGTCGCGCAGCGCCTTGCCCAGGTCGCCCGAGGTTTCGGGATTGCTGGCATCGACCGGCACATAGGAAAAGATCTTGATGAAGCGGTCGATCACCGCCTCGTCCTGATATTCCTTTTCGACGAATTGGGTGATGGCGTCGCGCGCTGCCTTCTGGAAATCGGCATCGCTCAGCTTACTCCGCGACGCGCCGATGATCCGGCTCTGCTCGTCGAACTGGCCGTCCTTGAACCGGTGATACAGCGCCGGGATCAGCTTGCGTTTGGTCAGGTCGCCCGTGGCGCCGAACACCACATAGTCGAAAGGCTGGACAGGAATGATACGGCTGGACACTTGGCAAGTCCTTACTTGGCGTCGTTAGGCAGGAAAGTTCTGGCGTGCGAGGATCACCGCGCCATTGAGCGGCTCGAATTTGGGCAGGGCGACGAAATCGCCATAGCGCTGCTGGAGAATGGGGAACAAGCGTTCGCCAAAGCCGCCGACAATGGCCATGACCTTGGCATTGCGCGCCTTGAACCAGCGCACATAGGTGTCGATATAGCCCAATTCGATATCGAGCATTTTCTGGGCCACCGGATCGCCCTGCTCCAGATAATCGATGAAGAGCGGCATGAGCTTGCCGAATTCGGCCGGCGCCCGCCCGATCAGCGCGTCATCGCACCCTTCCGAGCCGTCGGCGCTGATGATTTTCAAATCCATCTCGGTGGCAAAGGCCCAGCTCATCACCGCCTGGTTATTGCCGCCCAGCCGGGCGATCACCGCCCTGGTCAGCGGCGAGGCCTCGACCAGCCCATCCTCGGCCTCGACGGCATAGCGCACCAGTTCGCGCCCCAGAATGGCGCCAGACATCTGATCGCCGATAGGAAAGCCCCAGCCGCCCGATTGGAACCGTTGGCCATCGACAATGGCGAGCGCGGCCGAGCCGGTGCCCACGATGATCACCCCGCCCTCGCCGCCGCCCAGCGCGCCGGCATGGGCGATATCGATGTCATCATAGACTTTGACATCGGCGAAGGGCCAGGGCCGGGCGCGGAATTCGGCGCGGGCCGAATCCATGCGGCCGCCGGCCATGCCGAAGCAGGCATAGGTATTGGCGGTTTCGGAGAAATCGATCCCGGCGGCCTTGAAGACGTCACGGGTGCCGTCGCTAATGGCCTTGTAGGCCGGTTCGCCATCGTCGATCTGCAGATTGGAGCGGCCGTTCTTGACTTCGGCGAGCGTCTTGAGATTCTCGTCGGCCAGACGCACGCGGCAATTGGTGCCGCCGCCATCAACGCCAAGATAGTATCGGGGCACGCAATCGACTCCGTGGACTAGGGCTCTAGGACAGTTAGGTCAGGGTGAGTCGAAAATGATGATTTTTGAGAACCGGAGCGCAACGTACAATTAGGTACGTGAGCACCGGAAGCGCAGAAATTCATCATTTGCAGGCCACCATCACCTAACTGTAGGGGCTGGTTTCGCGGCGGACCATAATGCGAAAGCAGCTAAGACGAAAGTAGAATAAGGCACAAAAAGCGCCTGCCCTATGCAGGTTTGCCATGGCCTGATTGCAGGGATGGCGCAACCCCTTGGGCCCCAGCGCTTTGTGTTTTCTGAACGGGGATGGCGGATGCCCCGGAGAGGAGCCAGAATGACGAGACATGTATTGGTGCTGGGCGGCGCACGCTCGGGCAAAACCGGCTTTGCCGAGCGACTCGCGCTGCATGGCGGGGCCAAGCCGCTCTACCTCGCAACGGCCGAGGCGCTGGACGCCGAAATGCGCGACCGCGTCGCCAGTCACAAGGCCGTGCGCGGCGAGCGCTTCGCCACGGTGGAAGAGCCGCTCAAGCTGTCGGACGCCTTGATCAAGGCCTCAAAAGATCACGACGTGATCCTGGTCGATTGCCTGACGCTGTGGATCACCAATCTGCTGGTGGCCAATGAGGATGTCTCGAGCGCCGTCAGCGAATTGGGCGCCACCCTCATCCAGCTCAAAAAGGCCAAGATCATCCTGGTCAGCAATGAGGTAGGTCTGGGCATCGTCCCCGACAACGCCATGGCCCGCACCTTCCGCGATCTCGCCGGCGCCGCCCATCAACGCCTCGCCGAAATCTGTGACGACGTCTATTTCGTCGCCGCCGGCCTACCCATGACCCTCAAGGGCCAGCCGCCGGAGCAGGCCCCCACGCGGATTCACGAGGCATGAGGCTTGCGGGGGATAGTGTGATAAAAAGTGTTACCCTTGCCCGCCCAATGCGAATGTCAACGCTAACAGTGTGCTGACAACCAGCAGCACATTGAGCACCATATGATACAATGTGAGGGCGCGGGCGATGTGATAGCGGCCCAGCCGTCTATCCCCCTTGCCCATCATCGGCAGGTCGACCAGCTCGCCTTGGTAATGCCTTGGTCCGCCAAGCGAAATTCCCAGCGCCCCGGCAAAAGCGGCCTCCGGCCAACCCGAATTGGGCGACTTATGCCCGCGCGCATCCCGCCGCGCCGCCTGCCAGGCTTTTGAGGGGCTGGCATCGGGGATAAAGAAACACGCAATCGTCACCAAAACCGCCGAAAGCCGGGCGGGGATAAGATTGACAAGATCATCCAGCCGCGCCGCCGCCCAGCCATAGTCGCGATACCGCTCATTGAGATGCCCGATCATGGAATCGGCCGTATTGATGGCCTTGTAGAGCACGATGCCGGGCAGCCCCAGCAGCACCAGCCAGAACCACGGCGCCACCACCCCATCCGAGGTGCTCTCAGCCAAGGTCTCGATCGCCGCCCGAGAAACACCAGCTTCATCAAGGGTTTGCGGATCGCGCCCAACGATATGGCTGACCGCCTCGCGCCCCGCCGCCAGCGAAGTTCCCAGCGCATCCCCCACCGCCTCGACCGCCCGCCCCAGCTCCTTCTGCGCCAGAAACGGCGTCGCCAGCAGCATTTCGATCAGCCAGCCGAACGGGATAGACCGCGTAACCATCTGCACCAACAGCGCCGCCACCAGCGCCACCAGCAGGAGCAGAGCCAGCGAAACCATCCCCGCCAGCTTGCGCTGCGACGCCGAGCGATCGACCGTGTTAGTGCGTTGTTCCATATAGGAAATCGGCCAACCAAACCACATGACCGGATGCCCGATCCGGGCAGTCAAAAGCTGCGGATAACCGGCGAAACGTTCGACCAACAGGGCCAGCGGCGGGATCAGGGCAAACATCAGTCGGAGCTCACAGGTTCAGCCAGCGCCAGCAGCGCATCGATATCAAGATGGGTTTCCAGATGCTTGGCCAGATCATCCAGCGCCCGCTCCACCCCCGCCTCATAGTTGAGATCGGGACTAGCGGCCTGGCCCAGAAAGGCGCGGCGGAAGGTATCGGCGGCAAAAAGGCCATGCAGATAGGTTCCGCACACCAGCCCATCGGCGCTGACCGCGCCCTCCAAAGCCCCGGAAACACTAGCGAAATTCCGTTGGCGGTCCGGCCCTTCGGTCACGCCCATATGCATATGATAGCCGCTGATCGGCAGGCCCGACCCAGCATGAATAGCCGCCTCCGCCCGCAATTGCTTTATCGGCTCCAGCACGGTTTCGAGATCAAGCAGGCCCAGCCCAAGACTGGTTCCCGGCGCACCCTCGATGCCCTCGGGGTCGGCGATGGTCCTGCCAAGCATCTGATATCCCCCGCAAATCCCGAGAATACGGCCACCAGCCCGGTGATGAGCCAGAAGATCAATATCCCAGCCATTGGCCCGCAAAGCCGCCAAATCGCTTCGTGTCGCCTTGGAGCCAGGCAGGATGACCAGATCGGCATTACGCGGAATAGGCTGGCCGGGCTCGACCAATATGAGATTGACGCCGGGCTCGGCCCGGAGCGGATCGAGATCGTCGAAATTGGCAATGCGCGGCAGGCGCGGCACGGCGATGGTGAAGCCGCCAGAAGCCCGGGAAACATAGCTTTCGAGCGCTAGCACATCCTCTGCTGGCAGCTTGGCGGCGTCGGCAAACCAGGGCACAGGGCCGAAGCACGGCACGCCGGTGCGCTGGGCGATGAAGTCGATCCCCGCGGCAAACAGCGATGGATCGCCCTGGAATTTATTGACTAGACTGGCGCGGATCAGCCCGGCATCGGCCTCCCCTATCACCGCGAAAGTGCCCACGATGGAGGCGATAACACCGCCCCGGTGGATATCGCCTATCAGCACGACCGGCAGCTCGGCCGCCTGGGCGAAGCCGAAATTGGCGATGTCATTGGCCCGAAGATTGACCTCGGAGGCGCTGCCGGCGCCTTCCACGATCACATAGTCGCAGTCCTCAGCCAGCTCATGAAACGCCGACAAAACCTCGGGTAAGAGCTTGCCCCGCTCCGCCCAATAAGCCCGGGCGGACATGGACGCCCGCCTCTGGCCACGCACCACCACCTGCGAGCCGGTTTCCTGCTCGGGCTTGAGCAAAACCGGGTTCATCGCCGTGACAGGCTCACGCCCCGCCGCCCGGGCCTGCAACGCCTGCGCTCGGCCGATTTCGCCGCCATCGGCGGTGACAGCGGCATTGTTGGACATATTCTGCGGCTTGAAGGGGGCAACGCGCAGGCCACGATTGGCCAGCACGCGGCACAGGCCCGCCACCAGCAGCGACTTGCCGACATCAGACCCAGTGCCCATGAACATCAAGGATTTAGCCATAGCAGGCTTATGCCGCATCAATCACGTGGGCGTAAGACCCCATGACCCTGCCGATCACCGCACCCATGGGCGGCAGCGCCTGGCCATTGGCGTCACTGGCCGCAAAGAGCGGCGGCAAGCGGGATTGTTTGGCCGAGGAATAGTGGAATTCGTGGCCATGCAAGCGCCCCGGCCAAGGCAGTGCCCCAGCATGCACCAGCCGCCGATAGCCCAGGATACGCTTGGGCCGATCGATACGGGTGATAACGGGCAAAAGGCCCGCCATCGCGTGGCTTTGCCCATCCTTATCCACCAACGCTTCGCCCAACACCATGAAGCCCCCGCATTCGCCATAGATCAGCGCATCGCGGTCCCGTGCGGAGGTTAAACCTGCCTTGAACGTGTCGGCGGCCGCAAGCGTCGCGCCATGCAATTCGGGATAGCCGCCGGGCAGGAAGAGCGCGTCAGCATCGGCGGCGGGAGCCTCGTTGGCGAGAGGTGAGAAGAAACTGAGTTCGGCGCCCATGGCGCGCCAACCGTCGAGCAGATGGGGGTAGAGGAAGGCAAAAGCGGCGTCACGGGCGATGGCGATGCGTTGGCCTAGCGGGGGAAGCGACGGCGACGGTTCATTGACCTCGGGCAAGGGAGCGGCCAGGGCGCGCAGGCGCTTGAGATCGACATAGTCGCCAACCGCTTCGGCGGCGGCGTCGAGGAAGGTTTCGAAGGCATTGACTTCGCCCGGCAGCACGAGGCCGAGATGGCGTTCGGGCAGGACCAAGGCCGGATTGCGCGGAATGGCGCCGAGACAGGGAATGCCGGTGGCGGTGAGCGCGTCGACCAGCATGCGTTCATGCTTCATCGAGGCGACGCGATTGAGGATGACGCCGCCGACACGAACGCCTAGGCGCCAATTGGCGAAGCCGGCGACCAGGGCCGCGATGGACTGGCTTTGCTTGTCGGCGTCGATCACGAGAATGACCGGCAGGTCCAGCAATTGGGCGAGATCACCGGTGGAACCGAACCCATCGGCGGCAGCGTCGAAGAGGCCCATGACGCCTTCAATGAGCAGCAGTTCGGCGCCCGTTGCCTGAACGGAAGCCAGATGCTTAAGGCGGGCGGGACTCATCGACCAGGGGTCGAGATTGACCGCTTCGCGCGAGGCGGCGCGGGTGAGGAAGGCCGGGTCGATATAGTCGGGGCCGGTTTTGGCGGGCGCGACGATGACGCCCTGGCGGCGCAAGGCGGCGAGCAGGCCAAGGGTTACCACGGTCTTGCCCGAGCCCGAGCGCGACGCGGCGATGACGAGGCCCTTAGCCAAAGACATGGCTCCGCGCGCTTTGCACATACCAATCAAGCGCTTGGCTATAGGCGCCGACTGGGCCAAGCACGATGATGGCGGGGGTGGGCACATCGGAGAGGCGCGAGGCCTCGGCCAACGTGGTGTTGATGGAAGATTGCTTGGGCGTGGCGACGTGGGAGACGATGGTCAGCCGGTCGTCCCCCGCGCGGCCGGCGGCGATCAGTTTTTCGGCAATGGAGCCGAGGTGCTTGACCGCCATATACATGACGATGACCGGGGCGGCGTTGGCGATGGCGCTCCAATCGACGCCTTGCGGCACGGCGCCGGTATCGTCGTGGCCGGTGAGGAAAACCACGGCGTGGTTGGTGTCGCGATGGGTGACAGGAATGCCGGCATAGGCCAGCCCGCCAAGGCCGGAGGAAATGCCGGGCACGATGCGGAAACCTATGCCGGCTCGGGCCAGGGCGCCGGCCTCTTCGCCGCCGCGACCGAACATGAAGGGATCGCCGCCCTTGAGGCGGAGCACGCGCTTGCCAGCTTTGGCGAGGTCGATCAGTTGCAGCGAAATATCGGCCTGCTTGGGCGAAGGCCGGCCGCCACGCTTGCCGGCGAAGACCAGTTGGGCGCGGCGGGGCGCCATGGCCAGCAGGGCGTCGGAGACCAATGCGTCGTGGACGACGACATCGGCCTGGCCGAGGCCGTGATAGCCCAGCAGCGAGACAAGGCCCGGGCCGCCGGGGCCAGCGCCGACCAGCCAGACCGTGCCGGGCTCCAGCGGGGGGAAGTCGGCGTGGTCGAGCGCGGCGAAGTGGCCCTTGCGGCGGGGGCGGGTGATCCAGTCAAACATGAAAGCAACCCGTCATTTGCGATGGTGCGGGCCGCCCCCATCCCCTTGAGAGGAGGACGAGCGCTTGAGCCCAGCGGGTGAAATGGGCAGAGTGCTGGCGAGCAGTTCGGACCGGCAAAGAAATATGAAAATCCTGATTCTGGGGGGAACGGCGGAGGCGCGGGAGCTGGCGGATCGGCTGGTGGCCTTGGGGCATGACGTCATCACCTCGCTGGCGGGGCGAACGCAAGACCCTAAATTGCCCCAGGGCGATATTCGCATGGGCAAATTCGGCGGCATTCCGGGGCTGTGCGCCTATCTGCGCGCGGCGGGGATAGAGCGGCTGGTGGATGCGACCCATCCCTATGCGGGGCTGATGTCGATCAATGCGGTGGCGGCGGCGCAGATGACCGGTATTCCGCTGGTGCGCTATATGCGGCCGGCCTGGGAGCAGAAGCCCGGCGCGAACTGGCTGACCGTGGAAACGGCAGCCGAGGCGGCGGCCGCCCTGCCCCATAATGCCGATGTACTGCTGACCACCGGGCATACCGGGCTGGACAAGTTTCTTGAGCGCGACGATTGCCAGTTCGTGGTGCGCACAATCGAGGCGCCCGCGGCGGAATTGCCGCGGCATGCGAGCCTGTTGCAGTCGCGGCCGCCTTATGGGCTGGTGGATGAGATGACGCTGATGGAGCGCGAGGGGATAACTCATCTGGTCACCAAGAATTCGGGAGGCGGGCAGACGTCAGCCAAGCTCGAAGCGGCGCAGAGATTGGGGGTCAAGGTGATCATGATTGCCCGCCCCGCCTATGGCCCGGCCCGGGAAGTGGCGAGCGTGGACGACGCCATAGCGGCGCTGGAGCTGGGATAGAGCCCGGCGCTGCCGAAAAGGGCCGGGTTGAAATCGGGGGCGCAGGCGGCGAGAGCGCAGGTGGCGTGGGCCGATTTGCGCTTGCCGAGCAGGAGTGGACCGGCAGCGGCGGCAACGGCCTCGGCGATGGCGGGCAGGCCAATATGGGCGAGAACGCCTGGGGATGGCGTGGCGGGGGCAAGCTCGGCATCGCCCAGGAGGCGCAGCGGCACGCCGAAATGGGCGGCGGCGGCGTGGAGCGGCTGGCTGTCGCGCTTGCGGCTATGGGAGGCGATGGCGAGTAGTGCCGAGGCGGGATACCTGGTTTCGGCCAGACAGGCCTCGATCAGGGCGATGATTTCGGGGGCCGTTGCAGCGCTAGCGCAGCCGATGCCGGCCACGATGGGAAGCTGCGGCACTGCTGTGCCAGGGGTCATAATCGCCTCTTTGTTGCTCAAGAGGCAGGTTCGCTCAAACCGGAGCAGCTCCGGGATTGGTCCCCGATTTGGGTCGACCGCACCGGACTCTGTTTCAGTTCCTTGCTGGGGAACGCTGCGCTGATCCGGTTCTAGGACGGGGGAAGCGCGTGGTCAATCAATGGCTTGGCGGGAAGGAGCGACACATCGGAATGCTTCTGAAAATGATTTGCAAATACAATGGGTTGCGCCTCCCGGCCGGCGGGGCTATGTGCAGAAATCGGCCGTCGCTCCGGCGCGGCGAGAGCAGAGTTCAGTCATGACCAACAAAAGAACGCTGGCTATTGCCGCGGCGAGCCTCGTCATCGGGCTGGTCGTGCTGGGCCTCAAGCTGCTGGCCTGGCGCATGACCGGCTCGGTGGCGCTCTATTCGGATGCGCTGGAATCCATCGTCAATGTGGTCACCGCAATTGCCGCGCTGGTGGCGGTGCGGCTGGCGCAGAAGCCGGCCGATGCCGCCCTGCCCTATGGCTATCACAAGGTGGAGTATTTTTCGGCCGTGCTGGTCGGCGTGATGATCATCGTGGCGGCGATCCTGATCGTGCGGGAGGCCTATTTCGGGCTGATAGCGCCGGAAATGCCCGATGCACCGGTCGAGGGGCTGGCGATCAGTGGCGCGGCGACGGCGATCAACTTGGTCTGGGCCTTTGCACTGCTGCGCTATGCCCGCAAGGTGCGCTCGCCGGCCCTGGAGGCCGATGGCAAGCATTTGCTGACCGATGTGATTTCGACCGTTGGCGTGCTGGTGGGGCTGGTGCTGGTGTTCGTGACCGGCTTTGCGCCGCTCGATTCGATCCTGGCGGGCCTCGTCGCGCTCAATATCCTGTGGTCGGGCTGGGGCGTGATCCGCGACAGTATCGGGGGGCTGATGGATGTCGCCGTACCGCCCGAGACGCAGAAGCTGATCCGCGAGGTGATCGCGGGCAATGCCGAGGGCGCCATCGAAGCCCATGACATCCGCACGCGGCAGGCGGGCAAGATGACGTTTATCGACTTTCACCTGGTGGTGCCGGGGGTGATGAGCGTTGAGGCAGCGCATGCCATTTGCGATGGGATCGAGGCCAAGCTGCGCGAGGCGGTGGAGGATGTGATGATCACAATTCACGTCGAGCCCGAGGAAAAAGCCAAGCATAATGGCATTGTGGTCGTCTAATGTGATCGGGCCCTTGTGCTCACCCCGCGAAAGGCGACAATCTCATGCGCATTCTCATTGTTCTGCTGGCCCTTATGACCCTTCCCGCCGCTGCCCAGGAATTGGGCTGGGGGCGCTATGACAATGTCCGTTTCGGCTATTCCGGCGAAGTTCCGGCCGGCTTTTCCGGCTATGGCGAGAGCGATAATGGCGACGGGCAGATTTTCGACGATGCGGGCAAGGCGCAGGTGCTGAGCTATTGGGGCGCCAATATCGTGGACGAGGACTTCAAGGCCGAGGTCGCTTCGCGCATGGGCTATGCCGAACGCGACGGCTGGAACATCGCCTATCAGGCGGTAACGCCGCGCTGGGCCAGTTTCTCGGGCGTCATGGGGCAGCGCCTGTTCTATACTCATATGATCGAATTGTGCGACGGGCTCAGCTATGCGGCGATGACGGTGCAATATTCGGCGGCACAGGCGGCGGAGATGAAGCCCAAGGTGGAGCGGCTGGCAAAGGGGCTCCACGCGGAGGGGTGCTAGGGGCGGCGCATCTATGGATGAGAGGCACAGGACTCACATCACCCACGATGTCATTCCGGCGAAGGCCGGAATCCATGTCCGCATGGTCCCACAGCCACTGGTGTTGGTGGATGCTTCACAGCATGGATCCCGGCCTCCGCCGGGATGACACCGCATTCTTGAATGTGTCCGGAGTAGACACCCTAGAGGGGGCCGGTGGATTGAAGCTCTCACAAAACTTGAGTGAAGAGCGCCCCTAAAACTCGATCCCCGCCTGGGCTTTCACGCCGGCGCGGAAATGGTGTTTGATTTCAGTCATTTCGGTCACGAGATCGGCGATTTCGATGATTTCGTCCTTGGCGTTGCGGCCGGTGACGATAACGTGTTTGTCGGCGGGCTTGGCCTTGAGGAAGGCGACGACTTCATCGAGCGGCAGGTAGTCGTAGCGCAGGCAGATATTGAGCTCGTCGAGCAGGACCAGCTTGTAGGCCGGGTCGGAAATCAGCAGCTTGGCCTGCTCCCAGGCGGCGCGGGCGGCGGCGAGGTCGCGTTCGCGGTCCTGCACATCCCAGGTAAAACCTTCGCCCATGGCGTTGATGGTGACGAGGTCGGGGAATTTGAGCAGCACGTCGCGTTCGCCGGTATCCCAGGCGCCTTTGACGAATTGTACCACGCCCACTTTCATGCCATGGCCAATGGCGCGGAATACCATGCCGAAAGCGGCGGTGGACTTGCCCTTGCCCTTGCCGGTGTGAACGATCAGCAGGCCCCGCTCCTCGGTCTTGGTGGCGAGGATTTTGGCGCGGGCCTCCTGCTTTTTCTTCATCTTTTCAGTATGATAGGCGTTGCGCTCCGCCTCGCTCATCAGGTCGGTCTTCTTGACGGGCTTGTCGTTCATGCCAGGCGCTCCGCGTGTTCGATAATGAGGCGAGCCGCTTCGGCGGGCGGCAAATGGGTGGTGTCGAGATCGAGCCGATTGGGGTGGTCGACGCGTAGCAGTTTCTCCGCGCGCCGTTTCTTCGCAGCACTTTCGACATCGGTATGTTTCAGCCGCTCGGCGCGTTCGGGAGAGCCGACGCGGGACGCATGGGCGGCATCGGACGCCGCCAGCAAGACCGGCAGGAACACATTGCCACGCCGAGCGGCGACGGCCTTGACCTGCTCGTAAGCGGCGCGATCGCCGGGGTCGCTTTCGAGCAAGCAATTGGTGAGAACGAAGCTGGTTTCGGGCGGAGTCAGTTCCTCGATCGCCTTGAAGGCCTGGTCACGGATGACGCCGATCATGTCCCAGACGCCTTCCGGCAGCGGCGTTTTGCCGTCGGCACGAACCAGCGAAAAAATGACGTTGTTTGCCAGATGGTTATCGAACAACCGGGCACTCGTCGCAGCGCAGATGGCCTTGGCGATGGTGAGTTTGCCGACGCCATAATGGCCGATGAGATAGACGATAGTGTTTTTCATATTTCCCCCGCGAGTAGACCATAGGCCGAGTTGGAACGTGGGGTCCACAGACCGCGCCGCCTCGCCTCGTTGAATTTGGCGATCAGCTCATCATAGCCGTAGCGGTTGTTGGCGAGGATAAACTCGCGGGTGGCTGCGTCCTCGACAAATGATTCGAAGGCCAGATCGAAGTGATGCGTCTTGACCGCGCCGGTGGTGGCGGCGAAGGCGAGCATGAAATCGACCGTCGCGATGATTTCGAAGGCGCCGCGATAGCCGTGGCGCTTGACGCCGGCGATCCATTTCGGATTGACCACGCGGGAGCGCATGACGTGGCTGATTTCTTCTTCAAGCGTGCGGATCAGCGGGCGTTCGGGGCGGGAGTGATCGTTGTGATAGGCGGCGGGCTGGTGGCCACTTAGCGCCTCGGCGGCGGCGGAGAGGCCGCCTTCGAACTGATAGTAATTGTCTGAGTCGAGCAGGTCGTGTTCGCGATTGTCCTGGTTGTGGACGATGGCGTCGACGCTCATGAGGCGGGCGGCGAAGCGGGCGCGTTCTGGGATGCCAGCGGCTTGCGCGCCATAGGCATATTGGCCCCAGTCGAGGGCGGCTTTGGCAAGATCGGCGCGGGTGGACCAGGTGCCGGAATCCATAAGGGCATTGAGGCCGGCCCCGTAAGTGCCTGGTTTGGAACCGAAAATCCGGTGGCCGGCGGCGAGGCCGGCTTCGGTTTCAGACTTTCCCTCAGCCATCAGGCCCAGCGCATCACTGCGCATGCGGGCGGCGATGGGGTTGTCTTCGGTTGGCTCGTCCAATGCGCCAATGGCGCGCGCGGCGCGGTCGAAGAGGGCGATCTGGGCGGGGAAGGCATCGCGGAAAAAGCCGGAAATGCGCAGGGTGACGTCGACGCGGGGGCGGCCGAGCTTGGCCAGCGGGATGATCTCGTAGCCGGAGACGCGGAGCGAGGATGGGTCCCAGACGGGTTTGGCGCCGATCAATGCCAGGGCCTGGGCGATATCGTCGCCGCCGGTGCGCATGTTCGCCGTGCCCCAGACCGAGAGGGCGAGCGATTGCAGGTAGCTGCCATGATCCTGAAAGTGGCGCAAAACCAGGCTTTCGGCGGACTTTTTGCCGAGTTCCCAGGCCGTGGGCGTGGGGATGGCGCGGCTATCGACGGAGTAGAAATTGCGGCCGGTGGGCAGCACGTCGAGGCGGCCGCGCGAGGGGGCGCCGGAGGGGCCGGGGCGGATAAATTTACCATCGAGACCATCGAGCAGGGCGGCCATTTCGGCGGGGCCGGAGGCGGCTAGGCGCGGCTGGATAAGCCCGGTTACGGTGGCGAGGACGGCTTTGGTGGCGTGCCAATCGGGGGCGGGGATAAGTTTTCCTGCGACCAGCTCGGCGGCGATGATTTCGAGTGCCTCAACCACGTCGCCAATGTGTCTTGGTGTTAGCAGACTGTTAGCGTTGAGCGTAGCAAAGGGCGCGAAAACGTCGGGACCGTGCCACGGATCGCCGAGCCGGGCGGTGAGCGGGTCGATGCCGAGCTTGAGATCGTCGGCCAGAGCGCGGATCAGCGAGTTATCCCCAGGGGCGTCGCCGCGCGGTACTCTGGCGAGGGCCACGGTCAGATCGCGGGCGAGATCGCCCTGGGGCGATTGGCCGAAGACATGCAGGCCATCGCGGATCTGGGCTTCCTTCAAATCACAGAGGAAGTTGTCGATCTTGATCAGGGCTTCGGTTTCGTCTTCGGGCAGGCCGATATCGCGATCGAGGCGGCTGTCGCGGGTGAAATCGAGAATGCGGCGGCGCAGATCGGCGAGGCGGCGGCGATCCATGCCTGAGGCGGCGTAATATTCGTCGAGCAGGGCTTCGAGGTCCTTTAGGGGACCATAGGTTTCGGCGCGGGTGAGCGGGGGCACGAGGTGATCGATAATCACCGCGCCGGTGCGCCGCTTGGCCTGGGTGCCCTCGCCGGGGTCGTTGACGATGAAGGGATAGAGATGGGGCAGCTGGCCCCAGAGGGCGTCGGGATAGCTGGTGGCATCGAGCGCGGTGGCTTTGCCGGGGAGCCATTCGAGCGTGCCATGCTTGCCATTGTGGATCAGCGCATGGGCGCCGAAATCGTGGCGCAGCCAGAGATAGGCGGCGATGTAGGCGTGAGGCGGGACCAGGGCGGGGTCGTGGTAGGTCGTGGTTTCGTCGAGGTGATAGCCGCGGGCGGGCTGGAGGAGGATGGCGATGTTGCCGAAGATGAGGGCGGGGAGGTGGAACACCTGATTTGTAATCAGGGGGTCGGCGCCAGCTTCAGTGCGCACGAAAGGGTCGGTGGCGGGGTCGCCCCAGCGGGCGGTGACCTCTTGCTGGATTTTGGCCGGGAGGGTGGCGAAAAGCTCGGCGTAGCGGGCAAGGGTGAGCGTCGCCGGGGAGGTGCCGCGGGCGGGGTTGGCGTTGGTGGGGCCGGACTGGAGGAGGTGGATGAGGTCTACGGAGGTTTTTGGGTAGGCGGATAGTCCGACACCCCCACCCTCGGTCCCTCCCCTCAAGGGGGAGGGAGGCGAAAGAGCTGTGAAATTGAGTGACGCGCCGGGCTGTTCCCCTCCCCCTTGAGGGGAGGGGTTAGGGGTGGGGGTGTCGTGCCCGGCCAGATACTCCGATACAATTGTCCACACACCATCAAGATTGTGCATCACGTCGTCGTTGTAGAAACGCAGAACGCGATACCCTGCGGCTTCCAGAAACCTATCGCGCTTGGCGTCGTACCGCTGAGCTGCCTCAGTCCCGTGCGTGTCGCCGTCCAACTCGATCACCAGCTTGGCGCTGTGGGATGCAAAGTCGGCAAAATAGTTGCCTATCGGGACCTGGCGCCGAAAGTGATGCTGCTTGAACGCTTCGCGCAACAAGCGCCAGAACACTTGCTCTGGTCGGGGCGGGTCTGATCGCAGGTGCCGGGCTCGTTCAATGTTTTTCGGCGGTCGCGCTAGGCGGGCATTATCGTGACCGGCACCCCAGATATTTTCGAGGTCGGCGTGTTCGACACCCCCACCCCTAACCCCTCCCCTCAAGGGGGAGGGGGATTGGTTCAGTGTGTAACCTGCCTTCTCGAGTTCCCTCAGAATCTCGACAGTCGATTGCGGGGCGTCGTAGCCGACGCCGTTGGCGAGGCGGCCGTCGCGGATTGGGTAGTTGGCGAGGACTATTGCGACTTTGCGGTTGGGGCGGGGGGTGGCGCGGAGGGCGGTCCAGTTTTTGGCGAGGGTTGCGGCACGGGTGATGCCGGAGGGGTCGGGGGCGTAGGCGGAGAGGGGGACCTGGCAGGCCTCGTGCCAGACGGCGTCGGCTTTGTGGCCGATGATGAGGCCGCCGATGCGGCCATCCACTTCGGGCATGACGAGAAACATGGCCATGTCCTTGGAGGAGAGGCCCTGGCTGTCGGCCAGCCATTGGGCTTCGGGGCGGCCGGACTGGATCAGTTGGATGACGGGCGCGTCGGTGCCGGAAAAGGGGTTGGATTTGGCGTCGAGACTATCGAGGCCGAGGGAGAAGCCGGTGAGGTTGAGGATGGCGGAAGGCGGGAAGGCGGAAAGGGCGTTCTGCACGAAGCGGATGCAGGGGGCTTCCTTGAGGGAGGAGACCAGGAGCGGGACCGGGGCGAGGTTCTGGTGTTCCAGCTCGGCGATGAGGGCGGTGAGCGTGGCGGTGCCGGCGCCTTCGAGGGCGGCGCGGTAGAAGAGGATGGGGATGTATGTCTTGGCATCGGAGTACCCCTCCGCCATTCGGGCATAGCCCTCATGGCCTTTCTCGCTCAAATCGCTCCACTGGAGCGATTTGTCCCTTTGGGGCGCCCCAAAGTCCCCCTGATAGGGGGAGGGACTGGCCGGTGGGTGGGCGTGGATTGTGCGCAAGGCGGCTTCGTCCGTGATGCCGAGGCTGGGGTGCCAGAGGCCGAAGCGGGCGAAGGGGGTGGGGGTTAGGTCACTCAGGCATTGAGCTTGCGGAGGCTCCGACACCCCCACCCTAGCCCTCCCCTCAAGGGGGAGGGAACCGGCCCGTGATTGGGCGGGCGGCGCGGCAAGAAGGGTGAATGCCTTCAGTATGGTATCCGCATTGTCCGGGCCGCCCGCGGTGAAGAGGGTGTGGAGGCGCGTCCAGTCGTCGGGGTGGATGGTGGAGCGGGATTGCAGGATCGGGTCGGGATTGGCGTCGCCGGGGAGAAGGGCAAGGGGGATGCGATTGTTGGCGCAGAGGGCGCTGAGTTCGTCGACGCCATATTGGAAATAGGCGGCGCCGCCGATGAGGCGGAGGACGACGAGGCGGGCATGGGCGACGGTGGCCTCGAGCCAGAGATCGACCGAGAGATTGTTGGAAAGGCGCAGCGTATTGGCGAGACGGAGCTCGGTCTCCCCTGCCCGGTCGGCAGCGGCGGCCAGCATGGCCAGTTCGCTATCGGCGGAGCTGGCGAAGATATAGGCGCCAGGGCGTTGGGCGAGGTCGATGGCCTCGCCCTCCTGCTGGATCGCGCCGGCCTGGGCGGAGAGGAGATGCACGGGCTAAGCAGCGACGGCCAAAGCGCGTTGCAGGCTCCTGGTGATGGCCGCGTGGTCGAGGGGGCTTTCGCCGATGACGACCAGGGCCGTTTCGCGGATTTCGTCGGCTTTCCAGGGGCGGTCGAAATAGGCGGTGACGCGGGGGCCGACGGCCTGGATGGCGAGGCGGGCATTGGCGCCGGGCACGGCGGCAAAGCCCTTGAGGCGCAGGACATCGTGGTCGCGGATGGTGGCTTCGATCACCGCCAGCAGCTCGTCCTTGCTGCCGATGGCGGGCAGGCGGATGGAGAAGCTGTCGAAATCGTCGTGCTCGTGCGTCTCGCCGCCATGTTCCAGCTCGTGGTGGCTGGGGCGGTTGGCGATGTCGTCTTCGCTGCCTATGCCCATGCCAAGGAGCGCGGCGATATCAACATGGCCGTTGCGGGCGCGGATAAGGCCGACGCCGGGGCGCATTTCGGCGCGGAGATTGGCTTCGACAGTATCGAGCATGGCCGGATCGACCAGATCGGCCTTGTTGACAATGACGAGATCGGCCACCGAAAGCTGGTCTTCGAACAGCTCGCCCAGGGGCGTTTCGTGATCGAGCATTTCGTCCTGACGGCGCTGGGCGTCGACGGCGGCTTCGTCTGAGGCAAAGCGGCCTTCGGCGAGAGCGGCGGCATCGGCCACGGTGACGATGCCGTCAATGGTGACCTGGGCCTTGATTTCGGGCCAGTTGAAGGCGCGGATCAGCGGCTGGGGCAGCGCCAGGCCGGAGGTTTCGATGACGATGTGATCGAATTTTTCGGGGCGGGCGAGCAGAGCCTGCATGGTGGGGATGAATTCATCGGCCACGGTGCAGCAGATGCAGCCATTGGAGAGCTCGACCATATCCTCTTCGCGGCACGTTTCGTCGCCGCAACCGGCCAGGATATCCTTGTCGACGCCCAGATCACCGAATTCATTGATGATGAGGGCGATGCGCTTGCCCTTGGGGGCGTGGGCCAGGAGATGGCGGACCAGGGTGGTCTTGCCGGCGCCGAGAAAGCCGGTGATGACGGTGGTGGGGATCTTTTCGGTCATGCAAGGGCTCCGATCGGGGTGGCCGCGCGGGCGGCAAAAAGGTCGTTGAGGCGGCCGAATAGCGTGCCGAGCACGGCCCAGAATATGGCTGAGGTGCCCAGGGTGACGGCAGCGAATTCGGCGGCGAGATGGGCGGGGACGGCGCTGGGCTCATCGGGAGCGATGGGCGCGCCGATAATGTGGGGCGCGACGATCAGCGCGGCGGCGACGGCAAAGGTCCAGCCGGCGCGGGTCTTGGCGAGGAGCAGGATGGCGCCGCCGGTAGCGAGGGCCGTGCCGGCCCACCAGAGCTGGCGGGGGAAGACTTCGGCAGCGGGCATGCCGGGGAGTTCGGGCGCCAGGCCATAGGCGGGGGCGAGCGAAAAGGCGATGAAGCCGGCGGCGCCCCAGAGCAGGCCATTGGCGAAGGTGATGGGGATATTGGCGAACATGGAGACGGCGCCGAGGACCAGGGCAAAGCCGGCGGCGGCGAGGACGGTGGCGAGGGTGGTGTAGGCGGTGCGCTCGAAGCCGTCTTGCGGGGCCCATTCTTCGGGTTCTTCGGCGGTGGTGGCGGCAGCGTCGTGGCTGTGTTCGGGCGTGCCTGCGGCATGCTCGTGGTCGGCCGCAACGGCGGCTTCGCCATGGCTGTGGCCTCCTTCGCCTTCGAAGGTTTCGGCATGCAGGATCAGCGGGGTGACGCGGAAATGCTGGATGGCTGATGTCAATAGACCAGCGGCCAGCGCTGCGAAGAGCGCAGCGGCAAACAGATTACGGATCATTTTTGTTTCTCTCGGTTTTTGCCGCCCGCCCTAGTGGCAGGGGAAGCCCATGGCGTGGCGGGTGTCGTGGGCGCCGTTATGCAGGCGGAAATCGCCGGCAAAGCCGGTGCCGACCAAGAGGGTCAGACCGAGCAGGAGCGCCAGCGAACCGGCAATGAGACGCTGGGAAATCGAGAGCGACTGGAGACCAGTCGAGGCATTGGCAGTGGTATTGGTCGTCGTATTCATGGCAGCACCCTCCGTGCGCGGAATAGATTGGGCTCTTCGCCCGGCTTGCGCGTTGGCAGGTCTCCTGGCTCGCGGTGGAGATAGCGCCCTCGCCTTCCCGGCTTTCGCCAGTGGCATGAGAGAGCGCGCACCGCTTACAGTTGCGGGGGCAGCCACGGTTTTGCGCCCTGATGGGTACGTCGCACCGTGTTCCCT
>DATMSY010000083.1:0-3680 GCA_035565135.1 Devosia sp. | reverse complement strand
GGGATTGAGGGTGGGGGTGTCGGATTCTCCACCAGCATGGAGCTCGTGGAAGCCACGACACCCCCACCCTAGCCCTCCCCTCAAGGGGGAGGGGACGTCATCGGGGCTCTCCACCAATTGGAAAAGCCGAATGCCGATTCACCCCAATGCCCGTCTTCACGCCGTGTTGATGGCGGAGCTCGGGTCAGGCCCGGGGGAGATGTGGTGGGTGGTGAGGAATCGGGGCCAATTTGGCGCCTGCGGTCCGTGGCTGCCGGTCGGCCGTGCTTTTGGGCAGCTTCGATAACACCCTGGCTGACGCGAATCCCGCGACAAATCGCTGAAGCCTCTTAACGGCCCGCGAAGGCTATGGCCAAACTGGGGCGAAGTCACCTTGATAAAGCGTCCCAAGGGGGGAGTTGCGCATTGCATGGCGAGGCGGACCGGGGCTAGCATCGGATATGCCGCGTACCCACATTGAGGGGAAGGCAGACGTGATCCCGCAATCCGGGAACCGGCTTTCGGGATCCTCGTGTCGCAACAACGACAAGAAGGAAGAGGAAGCCATGACCTTACGCATTTCGGGAAAGAACATGGATGTGGGCGATGCGCTGCGCGGCAAGGCAGCGGATCATTTCGCCACGGTCGTCGGGAAATATTTCGACGGCGGCTATGACGGCCACCTGACCCTTACCCCCGACGGCATCGGCTTCCGCGCGGATTGCGTGGTGCATCTGGATACCGGTGCAACGCTACAGGCCAGCGCCCAGGGGGGCGATGCCACCAGCGCCTATGAGGTCATGGCGCTCAATATCGAAAAGCGCCTGCGGCGCTATAATCGCAAGCTGCGCTCGCATCGCCGCGGCGCCAATGGCAATGCCGATGGCGTGACCGCGCAATATACCGTGTTCGGGGCCGGCGATGAGCTGGATGAGCTGGACGAGGATTATGCGCCCCCGGTGATCGCCGAGACCACCAAGAGCCTGCGCCAGATGAGCGTGGAAGAGGCCGTGATGGAGCTCGATCTCACCGGCGGGCAGGTGGTGATGTTCCGCCATGCTGGACATGGCGGGCTAAATGTGGTCTACCGCCGCTCCGACGGCAATATTGGGTGGATCGATCCCGCCCTCGGGACCAATTGAAGGCGCCCGGCGCCACAATTGAGCGCAACGATAGTCAAGGCAAACTTTATGGAATTGTCCGATATCCTGGCGGAGCGGGCAGTGCTTTCTTGCACCAGCCTCAAATCAAAACGCCAGTTGTTTGAACAGCTTGCTGAAAAGGCAGCCGAGATGACCGGGCGACCGGTCGAAGACATCTGTAGTGCAATCACCAGCCGGGAAGAACTTGGCTCCACGGGCCTGGGCAATGGCATTGCCATTCCCCATGGCAAGATTGCCGGGCTCGAAGGGGTGACCGCCGTGTTCGCGCGGCTGGACGATCCGATCGAGTTCGACGCGGTCGACGACCAGCCTGTGGATATCGTGATGATGCTGCTGGCCCCCGCCGGGGCCGGCGCCGACCACCTCAAGGCCCTGTCGCGGGTGGCGCGCCTGCTGCGCACCGAAAGCGTGGTTGACGATCTCAGGCGGACCGATGATCCGCACAAGCTCTATCAGGTGCTGACCAGCCCGCTCGAAGGCAGCTACGCCGCCTGAAAAGACTAAGCCGAATATGAAAAAGCCCCCGGATCAGCTCCGGGGGCTTTTTTGATTCTCAATGGCGTCGAAAAGCGCCTCTGTCAGTGGACCGTGGCGAGGCCCAGATTCTTGTCGCCCAGCCATTCGGCGACGGCATCGGCCGTATCGGTAACCAGAAGCGGGGTGCCATCGGCGGACATGACCAGCTGATAGAGTTCATCCTCTTCGAACTGGGCATCGACAATGAGATGGGAGAGGGTTTCGCCACTGACCGGGCGCACATAGACGACGGCATCGCCGCCCAGCGCCATGAACTGGGCCGGGGTCAGGCCCCGGAGGGGATGGACGGGCGCGTCCGTGGCGGGCGCATCATTGCGTTTTTCATACATTTGTCGGCCCTTTCCTCATAATGAGCGAATATCGATACGTCGGGCGATCTTTGGCGCTTGCGGGCGCTCCAGAGCAACAACGAGCATACCGTGCCCTAAAGTTGCATCCTTCACGATCATGCCATCAGCCAGAAGGAAGGAACGCTGGAACTGACGGGCGGCAATGCCGCGGTGCAGATATTGGCGTCCCGGTTCATCCTTCTGCCGGCCGCGGACGATGATCTGGTTGTCCTCGGCGATCACTTCGAGCTCGTCGACCGAAAAACCGGCGACCGCAATGGAAACCAGGAATCGTTCGGTTCCGGCTTCGTCCTGGGTGCGCTCGATATTATAGGGCGGGTAGCCGTCGGCGGACTTGGCCAGCCGGTCGACTCGCTCCTCGAAAGCATCAAAGCCGAGGAGAAATGGGGCGGAAAACACCGAAATACGCGACATCTACGCCGTCCTTGGTCACAAGCAACGTCTTGGTACTGGACCCGAAGAGAGTGGCATCCAGCGCCTGAGCAAGATATGGGACAGGCACTCTCCCGGTTCAAGTCCGGTATTATGCCGCCCCCGATGATGAACGGATGCTGACGCCCAAATGAACCAAACCATCGCCGTCATCATGCCGGCCTATAAGGCCCAGGACACGATCGGGCCGAGCGTCGCGAGCGTGTTGGCGCAGACCTATCCCTATTGGCAGCTGCTGATCGTCAGCGATGACGGCGTGGATTATGCCGAACTGCTGGGACAGCAGGGCATTGCCGATCCCCGCATCATCCAGCTGTCGAGCGGGAAAATCGGCGGCGGGGCCTCGGCGGCGCGCAATCTGGCGCTCGAAGCCAGCACTGCGCCCTATGCGGCAATCCTGGACGCCGATGACCGGTTCAAGCCGGAAAAGCTGGCCTTGGCCATGGCAGCACTGGGCGATCGCGCCATTGTCACCACCGCGCTCGATGTGATGACCGATCGCTTCGTGCATCTGCGGCATGTGGCGGCGGGGCCGGACCGGCTGGTGCAGGCCGGGGCGCATAAATGGCTCAATCTCTCCATGGATTCGATGATCATCTGGGACCGGCGGCGCACCGACGGGCGCTATGACACCACGATGAGCAATATGACCGATCTCGAATTGCTGCTGCAGCTCTATCGCGCAGCGCCGGTCTCCTGGCATCTGGGCACGCCACTGCATGACTATATCAAGCGCTCGAGCTCGATGAGCAATGGCGCCAATGTCGCGGCGGGGATGATTGCCAGCAAGACCACGATATTGAGCCGGGTGGAGACGGGTTACTACGGGCTGCCGGAAGAGGATGCCGCGGGAATAGCGCGGTTCCTGCGCATTTCGCTGGAGGCCGAGAAGCTTTATGGCGCGGCGCTGGCGGCGCGGCCGGGGCTGCTGTTCGAGGATCATCTGGAGCCGATGCTGGCTGCTGTGGTCTAAGCCCTATCCCCACCCACGGCGTCATTCCGGCGAAGGCCGGAATCCATGTCCGTGGTGATCCGCACACATCCAGCGCCGGGATGGTCTTCAGCATGGGTTCCGGCCTTCGTGTACAGTTCCGTCTGATTATCGAGGGCCTGTTTAGGGGCGATGTATCCGATGGCTTTGAGGCGGGTTCGGTTGTAGGCGTCGACGAAGTCGTAGAGGAAGCCATTGCGTTCGGCTGTCGAGGCGAAGCGGTTCTTG
>DATMSY010000082.1:0-40098 GCA_035565135.1 Devosia sp. | reverse complement strand
GTCGTGGCCTCCACGAACTCTATGCCGGTGGATATCCCGACACCCCCACCCTCAATCCCTCCCCTCAAGGGGGAGGGAGGCAGATTGGGGCTCCCCATATGCTCTGGCGTCAGATCTTCACCCGCACCATCTGGTACGAATAGGGCGGCAGCTTCACGCTCAGCTTGCCATCGGCAATCTTGGCGCCTTCGCCCTTGCGTGGGGCCACTTCATCTTGCTTCTTGGCCGTATTGACCGCCTTGAGGTTCGGATGGGTCATCACCTGGTGGTCGATCACCGTGCCATTGCCGAAGCCCTGCAGGCTCACTTCCGTTTCGATGCTTTCGCTGGTGTGCCGGTTGACGAGGAAGAAGCTCAGCGTGCCGTCCTCTTCATTATGCACGCCCGAAATATCGACAAACGGGGTGTCCTTGGCATGGCTCGTCTCGTAGCCGGGCGAATTGGTCACCAGCTGCAATGCCGTGCCGCGGCCGAATACCGAAGCGAAGAAGTAGGGGTAGTAGATCGTCTGCGCCCAGGCCGGACCGCCCTTTTCCGTCATGATCGGGGCGATGACGTTCACCAGCTGCGCGATACAGGCGATCTTCACCACATCCGAGCGGCGGATGAAGGTGTTGAGGATCAACCCCACCATCAGCACGTCTTCAAAATTGTAGATGTCCTCGAGCAGGCCCGGCGCATGCGGCCAGCCGCTATTGCCGTCCAGGATTTCCCGGTCCTTCTTGTTGGAATGGTACCAGACATTCCATTCGTCGAAGGAAATATAGACGTCCTTCTTGGACTTCTTCTTGGCCTTTACCTGCTTGATGGTCGAAGCCACCGTGTCGATATAGGTCTCGAGCTTGTGGCTCAGGCCGAGATAGTTCGGGGTGTCGTCCTCGCGATTGGCGAAATACATGTGGAGGCTAATATGATCGACGTGATCATAGGTGTGCTCCAGCACGATGCGCTCCCAATCGGGATAGCTCTTCATGTCCGAATTGGACGAGCCGCACACGATCAGTTCCAGCGACTTGTCGAACATGCGCATGGCCCGCGCCGTATTGGCGGCCAGCTTGCCATATTCGTCGGCGTCCTTGTGGCCGACCTGCCAGGGGCCGTCCATCTCATTGCCGAGACACCACATTTTGACGTTGAAGGGTTCCTTGCGGCCATTCTTGATGCGCAGGTCGCTCCAGTAGCTGCCGCCCGGATGGTTGCAGTATTCGAGGAAATTGCGCGCATCATCGACCCCGCGCGAACCCAGATTCACTGCCAGCATCATCTCGGTGCCCACGGTAGCGCACCAGTCGGCAAATTCATGCACGCCTACGGCATTGCTGTCTGAGGTGTGCCAGGCCAGGTCCAGCCGGGTCGGGCGGTCCTTGCGCGGGCCGATGCCGTCTTCCCAGTTATAGGCCGAAACGAAGTTACCCCCGGGGTAGCGAACCACCGGTACATTCAGGTCCTTGACCAGCTTGGCCACGTCGCCGCGCATGCCGTCCTTGTCGGCTGTCGGGTGGTCGGGCTCATAAATGCCCTCATAGATCGCCCGGCCGAGATGTTCCAGAAATGCCCCATAGACACGATCATCAATCTTGGAGACCGTAAAATCCTTATGCGCGATAACGGACGCCTTCACGCGATCCTCCCATTCAATACCGATTTTCTGATTTATATCAGTTGCCCCGTTGTAAACGAGGTCGATCAGATCGCGCAAGGGGGCGTAAGGAACAAATTCGCTGTGGCGCGCTCAGCGCTCGGTCTGCAGCCGCAGAATGATGTCCTGGTCGTAATTACCGAAACCGCGGCCAAAAATATTGATGCCGCCCGGATGTTTAGCATCGGGCTTCACGGCAATGCGCAGCCGGATCGAGTGGTGGTTGGCCAGGTCCAGATCGACCAGCGATACCGGCGATATCTTGACGCCATCGACATAGGTGCCGTCCGGCATCACGCGCCAGCTTTTGAGCTTGCCATATTGGCTGCCCTTCAATTTCCACCAGTCAGGCGTATAAACCCCGCGCTTGTCGCCAAAGTCGCCGGGCGAGGTCCAGGTGCCGATTTCCGTGCCATTGACCGACAGCGTGATATCGCTGGGCCAGTCCGCCGATGTGCCGGGCACTTCCGAGCTCAGTTCCAGCGAGAATTCCATCGCCTCGATGCGATTCTGGCTCAGCTTGGCATTGTTGGGAAACTGATATTCCACATAGCCCCGCGTGAACCAGATCAGCCCGGCCTTCATCCGGTCCGGATCGAGGAAAGTGTCCGGCACGTCGAGCAGCCCGATAATGCCCTCGCTCGAGCACAGCCCGCACGGCGCCGAAACCTCGCAGCTGGTGTAAAGCCCCAGCGGCATGGCCACTTCGATGCTGTTCGACTTGAGCGGGGTGATGTCCTCCTTGAACATCACCAGCACTTCGTCGAACATCGAATGGCAGATCTTCTGATTGCCCTTGCGCGCCTTCTGCGTCTCGGTGCGGATCAGCCCGGCCGCTTCCAGCACCTGGATATTGGTCGAAATCGTCGACTGCGGCAGGCCCAGTTTCTCGGCAATGTCATTGCCGTTCATCGATCCTTCGACATGCAGGAGCTTGAGAATGCGAATGCGGATCGTCGACGCCAGCCCTTTGAGCACCTCGATGCCTTCCTCGGGATCGACGACCAGAAAATTGCGGCTCATGACGGACTTTCGGCGGGGATAAAGTGAATAAGAATGAATATCAGGATTGTTGATACAATCAACCACGATACGCCGATATTGTATTGCCGACCCTGCTGCCCGCCCCGGGGATAAGATGGATAAGTTTAGCCGGCCGGTTTCCGCTTCGTCCGCGCCGGGGCATTGGGCTCAGCCAGAAACCGGTTCGTCAGCGGCGCATCGCCCCGCTCAGGCAGCCGCGCCGCTAGCGTCCGCACCGCCGCCGCGTCCTTGTCCTGCAGCGCTCTGGTCAAGGCCCGAAACTGCGCCGCATCCGCCGTCCTCGCTGCGCCGTCCGGCCCCAATTCCCCCAGCAGCCTCTGCAAAAACCGGCAGCTGAACGCCAGCAGCGGATTGTCCGAATAGCTCGCCAGTACTCCGTGGAAATCGAGTTCGGCCTGGCCCGGATCGTCGGCGAAATGCTCGACGATCTCGCCGAGCCGGCCATAACCATCCGCATCGAGATGGGGCAGGGCGCTCACAGCCGCCATCGGCTCAAGCACTTCCCGCATCGCCTGGACATGGGCACTTGTCAGGTTCTTGGCAAACAGGAAATTGGACAGCAGGCTCATCGCCCGCCCCTCCGACATCCGCTCGATCGCCGCGCCGCCGCCGGGCCCCGTGCGCACGCTGACAAGTCCTTGAACTTCCAGCGATTTCAGCGCCTCCCGCACCGTGCTTTTGCCGGCGGAGAATTGCGTCATCAGGTCCTTTTCCTGCGGCAGCCGATCGCCCGGCCCCAGGTCCCGTTCGACGATCATTTGCTTGATGGCGTCGACGATCAGGTCCGTGCGCTTGCGTCGTGCAACCGGCGCGGATCGACGTTCGCTGGCAGGTTTGTTGGCTGTTGGCATGGAATCTTCGTGCTCGGTTCGGCCCTCACCAGACCGGGCCGTTTTCCCCTGCCTTCCAGATATATCACCCCCATCCGCTTCGATACCAATCAGGCGCGATCACCCGCGCGGCTGCTGAACAAATCGCAAAAATCCACAGCCGCTTTTGATCGATTTCAGATGTGGTCGATCGGGCTTTTTGGCGTGCCTGTCACCTCAAACCAATTGGTCGGCCGCTCGACAAATCGTTGCACGACAGGCGGTTCGGGTCCCTCATGCAGCGCCCGCACCTTCTCGCCGATCTCGGCATCTGCCTTGGTCATGCGCAGATTGTGCCGCACATATTCCGTCCAGGTCGGTGTTTGATAACTTTCGGTCCACAGGTTGGGCTGCCCCAGATCGCGCAACAGCGTCCAGTGCCGCGCCCCGTCCCGCCGCCGGATTCGCTTGCGCGCATCCATCACTTCCATGAACGCGGTCAGGTTTTCCGGCCGGATCTTGTAGGATATCTGGATCAGGATCGGCCCGCTGCGCGGCTGCAATTCCATCTCCAGGTGCGGCTCCTGCCAGCGGTTGAGCGGGTCGAGATCAAGCATGGTCCGCGGCGGCAGCGGAATGCGCAGCCCCAGCAAAGCCCCGGCCAGCATCAACAGGCTCGCCGCGCCAAAAGCGATCGACAGCCCGTACCCCTCGGCCACCAGGCCCCAGACCCAGCTGCCCAGCGCCATGCCGCCAAACGTCGCCGTCTGGTAGAGCGACAGCGCCCGCCCCACCACCCAGCGGGGCGAGGATAACTGCACCGACACATTGAACAAAGACAGCGCCAGCACCCAGCTCGCGCCACCCAGCATCAGCGCCGGCGAGGTGACCCAGACCGATGGGCTGACCCCGGTGATAAAAGCCGCGATGGCAAAGCTCACAAAGGCGATTCGCACCACCGCCTCGCTGCTGAACCGCATATGCAACCGGCCGCTAAGCAGCGCGCCGCCCACTGCGCCAAGCCCGAAACTGCCCAGCATCAAGCCATAGGTCAGCGGCCCACCGGTCAGCTGCGAAGCCGAAACCACCGGCAGCAGCGCCATCACCGAGATGGCGGTGAACCCAAAGATCGAGCCGCGCAGCAGGATACGCAGCAGATTGGGCGACATGGCCACATAGCGAATGCCCGACAGCATGGCCGGGCCAATCCCCTCGCGCGGCAATTTGCTGGTCTCGACCGGTGGCTTCCAGCGGAACAGCACGTAGAGCAGCCCCAGATAGCTCAGCGCATTGAGCGCAAAGGCCCCCGCCGCCCCGGCCACCGCAACGATGATACCGCCAATGGCCGGCCCCACGCTGCGGGAGATGTTGAACCCGATGGAATTGAGCGTCACCGCCGCCGGCAATTGCTCGCGCGGCACCATATCTCCCACCGAGGCCTGCCAGGATGGGTTGTTGAGTGCGGTGCCGCAGCCGAGCAGAAAGGTGAAAGCCAGCAGCAGCCAGGGCGATATCAGCCCCAATAGCGCCCCGGCCATCAGCAGGATTGATACGGCCAGCATGAAGCACTGCGCCGCAAGCATCACCTGCCGGCGGTTGAAGCTATCGGCAATCGCCCCGCCAAGCAGGGAAAACATCATGATCGGCAAGGAGGTCGAGGCCTGCACCAGCGCCACCATGTCGACGCTGTCGGCGATTGACGTCATCAACCAGGCCGCGCCGACACCCTGGATCAGCGCGCCGAAACTCGACGCCAGATTGGCGATCCAGATATTGCGGAAGGTTCCATTTTCCAGCGGAACCAGCGGGGAAAGGCGCTCAGCCATGGCCATGTGGATCAATCATATACATGCTGCCTGATTTAGACCTGCTTCCCGGTGCGGGATCAACCACCAACGACGTCTGGTTGCGGGGATTTTCCTTGAAGGGCGCGAGGTTCACATTTCTAAAAAGAAATAGGAAAATAGGAAAACATACTTTGCAATGATAAATATGAGGCATATGGTGCCTTAAATATTATAATTGGCGAAGGATTGGTGTGTCATGGAAGGGTCGCGCGGATTCGCCGCCGCTTCTGCCGCAGGCGTGGATCGGGCTTGGGCCTGCCGAGCTATTTCGCTGCTGGAGGCCGAAGGGCGCCGTTCGGCCGACACCCATCTGATTTCGCTGCCTTTTTCCGGCCTGCCCGAGCAGTCCTTCTATTTCAAGGACGAATCCGCTCATCCTACCGGTAGCCTCAAGCACCGGCTGGCCCGCTCGCTCTTTCTCTATGGCATCTGCAACGGCAAGATCACCGAGGGCGTCACGCTGACCGAAGCGTCCTCCGGCTCCACCGCGGTAAGCGAAGCCTATTATGCCCGCCTGCTCGGCCTGCGATTTGTCGCCGTGCTGCCGGCCACGACCAGCTGCCGCAAGATCGAGGCCATTACACAGCAGGGTGGCGAGTGCCACCTAGTGGCCGATCCCTCCACCATCTATGACGAGGCCGCCCGCCTCGCGCGGGAAAGCGGCGGTCACTATCTCGACCAGTTCACCTATGCCGAACGCGCCACCGACTGGCGCGGCAATAACAATATTGCCGAGTCGATCTTCCGGCAGATGGAATCGGAACCCCATTGCATCCCGAGTTGGATCGTCATGGGCGCCGGCACCGGTGGAACCTCGGCCACGATCGGCCGCTATATCCGGTATCGCAGCTATTCCACCCAGCTCTGCGTCGCCGATGTCGAGCACTCTGCCTTTTATGAAGGCTGGCTTACCGGCAATCCCGACGCCACCTGCGATTGCCCGACCCGTATCGAAGGGGTAGGGCGTCCGCGCGTCGAAAAATCCTTCGTCCCCGAGGTTGTCGACGAAATGATCAAGGTGCCGGACGCGGCCTCGCTTGCCGCCATGCGGGTCCTGTCGCATCGCCTCTCGCGCCGGGTCGGTGGCTCCACCGGCACCAATTTCTTCGGCATGTGCTGGGCGGCCGCGCGCATGAAGATGGCGGGGCAGGCCGGCTCGCTCGTGACCCTCATCTGCGACAGCGGCGAGCGCTATGCCGACACCTATTACAGCGACGAATGGCTGGCGGCGAGGGGCATCGATATCGCGCCCCATGTCGCCATGCTGGAAGATTTCCTCGACGGCGGCGCCTTCGTTTTCAAGCCTATTTAGGCGCCCGCCACGATCTCGCCACGCCCTTGCCGCAGAGGCTAACCAATTGTGGGCGCTAGAAAACAACTTGCCGTGAAGTTCATGAACAGCATGAACAAAAGGACATTTTGTTGCCAGGGTTTAACTGGAACCCGCGATAGGGCAGGCGCATCCTCTGCGCACCAAACAGAGGAGTTGGAAATGAAGAAATTCGCTGCCGCTTTCATTGCTTTGATGGCCATTGCCGGTGTTGCGGCGCCCGCATTCGCGGCTACCGCCCAGCAACATAAATGTGTCTATCTGGATAAGACCATGTGCCATACGTCCGACGGTGACGAGAGCATTTCCTCGACCAAGAATAACTGATCGCACCGACATCTGCTCCAGCGCGCCGCCCCACGGGGCGGCGTTCTTGTCTTCGTGGGGCAAATCCCGCCACTCCCCAGCTTCTCCCACCTGCCATTGCGCCCTCGCTTGACTCTCCAACGCCCGTGAAGCATGTATGACACCGATGTCATGACATCGGTGTCATATCCGAGACGGCATCGCGAGGAGCAAGCGGCCAGCGGGCCGGGCAGGGAGGATCGCCGTGGCGACGATCTACGACGTAGCAAAAGCGGCTGGGGTTTCTCCCAAGACCGTCAGCCGTGTGTTGAATGGCGATGCGCCGGTCAATGAGAAGACCGCCAAGGCCGTGCGCGCTGCCATCGACCAATTGGCCTATGTGCCCTCCAACGCCGCGCGATCCATGCGCTCGCAGCGCACCGGCCTCATCGGCATGATCACCGGCGCTATCAGCCTTTCGCCCGGTTTCGAGGCAGCCGGCCTGCCGGACATCTATATCGTGCAGGGCGCCCAGCGCGTTTTCGCCGAACATGGCCTGACCCTGCTCATTGCCGATACCGGCAACCAGGCATCGCGCATTCCCGAATTGACCCAGACCTTTCTCGAGCACCGCGTCGAGGGTCTGATCCACGTCGCCGAATTCCACCAGCAGATCGAGCTGCCGCCCAACCCCCGCCAGACCCATGTCGTGCTGGCCAATTGCTTTGATAATCAAGGCACGCCATCGGTGGTGCCCGATGACGAAGGCGGCCAGCTTGAGCTGGTCAAGGGCCTGATCGCCCGCGGCCATCGCCGCATCGCCTATCTCATGCTGCCCGAGCGCATGATCGCCCGTGGCCTGCGCCTCTCCGGCTATCGCGCTGCCCACAAGGCCGCCGGCCTGCCGGTCGATCCGGCTCTGACCATCACCGGCGCCCTGAGCGATCGCGCTCATGAATTCGATCTGCTCTGGGATGCGCTCGATCGCCTGCTGTCCCTGCCGGATCGCCCCACGGCCATCTGCTGCGCCAATGATAAGATGGCCATGCGCGTCTATGCCATCCTGCGCGAGCGCGGCCTGTCGGTGCCCGGCGATATTTCCATCGTCGGCTATGACGATTACCGCATCATCACCGAACATCTTCACCCCACACTGACGAGCATCGAGCTCGCCTATGCCGCCATGGGTGCGCGCGCCGCCGACCGGCTGCTGCGCCTCATCGCCGGTACCACCCAATCCGACGAACCCGTAATCGAACGGGTCGCAGGATCCATCACCTGGCGCAACTCGGTTGCCGACTTGAGCAAGGTAGTTACCCCGTTTCAAATGAGGAGGAACGATCAGTGAAGAAACTCGCAGTTCTGGCCGGCATGCTGGCCATGACCACCGCCCCCGCCTGGGCGCAGACCGAATTGAGCCTGTGGTATCACGGCGCCGGCAACCCCACCGAGGGTGAGATTCTGAATACCGTTATCAGCGATTTCAACGCCTCGCAGAGTGACTGGACGGTCAAGCTTGAGCAGTTCCCGCAGGGCGCCTACAACGACACCATCGTTGCTGCCGCCGTTGCCGGCAACCTGCCTGACATCATCGACGTCGATGGCCCCAACATGCCCAACTGGGCCTGGGCGGGCTATATGGCGCCGCTGGAACTGTCGGAAGGCACGCTGGATGGCTTCCTCCCCGGCACCATCGGCAAGTGGCAGGACAAGATCTATTCGGTCGGCCTGTGGGACGCCGCCGTCGCCATGTTCGCGCGCAAATCCGTGCTTGAGGAAAACGGCATCCGTATTCCAACGCTCGAACAGCCCTGGACCGGCGAGGAATTCAACGCCGCCCTCGAAACGCTCAAGGCGTCGGGCAAGTTTGAATATGCCCTCGATCTCGGCATGAACGATCGCGGCGAATGGTATCCCTATGCCTATAGCCCGTTCCTGCAGAGCTTTGGCGGCGACATCGTCGATCGCACCACCTACACCACGGCCGAAGGCGCGCTGAACGGCGAGCCCGCCATCGAATTCGGCGAATGGTGGCAGAGCCTCTTCACCAATGGCTATGCCCCCGGCACGTCGCAGGACCCGGCCGATCGCGAAACCGGCTTCATCGATGGCAAATATGCGCTGCAGTGGAACGGCAACTGGAACGCCCTCAAGGCGCTCGAAGCCTTTGGCGATGACCTGCTGTTCCTGCCGGCGCCCGATTTCGGCAATGGCCCCAAGATCGGCGCTGCCTCCTGGCAGTTCGGCGTCTCGGCCACCAGCGAACACAAGGATGGCGCCAGCGCCTTCATCGAATTCGCCACCCAGGACAAGTATGTCGCCGCCTTCTCCAACGGTCTCGGCCTGATCCCGGCGACCGCCTCGGCTGCCGAACTCACCGAAAACTACAAGCCCGGCGGCCCGCTCGCCGTGTTCTATGACCTCAGCAAGGCCCAGGGCACGCTGCGTCCCGTGACGCCGGGCTATGTCGTGGAAGCGCTCGAATTCATCAAGCTCGCCGCCGACATCGCCAATGGCGCCGACGTTGCCGACACGCTCGATGCCGCCGTCGATGCCATCGACGCCGATATCCAGCGCAACAACAATTACGGCTTCTAAAAACGCCTCCCCGCCCATGGACCCCCACGCGGGGCCCATGGGCAAATTCTTCCAAGGTTTGCCGCCCATGAAGCTCACGCCCAACCGATCCCTGCAAAACCACCCGCTGGCGGGCTGGTCCCTTGCCGGTCCGGCGATCTTTCTGATCACCCTGTTCCTGATCGTGCCATTCATCCTGGCCTTCACGCTGTCCTTCACCAATCAGCGGCTGGTTTCGCCCAATCCGACCGAGTGGGTCGGCACGCGCAATTTCGAACAATTGCTGGGCGTGGGTACGCTGGTGCTGGAGCCGGAAAAGGATGAGGCGGGCGCGCTGGTGCGCGATGACAAGGGCGAATTGAGCTATCCGCGGGTCCGCGACTACACCCGCAACAATCCCGATTACCCGCAACTCAGCGGCAAGCGCGAATGGCTGTCCTGGAATTGGGGTGACAGCAAAGTCTATGTGCTGGCCAGCGATGTCGTCTTCATGAAGGCGCTGGGCAATACCTTCCTCTTTGTGCTTTTCGTCGCCCCCATCCAGGCGGGCCTGGCCCTGCTCCTGGCGGTGCTGATCAATCAAAAGCTCAAGGGCATCAACATCTTCCGCGCCATCTACTTCATGCCGGTGGTGGTCTCCATCGTCGTCGTGTCGCTGCTCTGGCGCTTCATCTATTCGGGCCAAAGCGGACTGCTCAACAATATGCTCGGCTTTATCAGCTTCGGCATGTTCAAGCCCGTCGACTGGCTCGGCAATCCGGCTACTGCGCTGTGGTCGATCCTCGCCATGTCGGTCTGGCAGGGCGTTGGCTTCCACATGGTCATCTGGCTCTCGGGCCTGCAGACCATCCCCGTTTCGCTTTATGAGGCGGCTGATATCGAAGGCGCCAGCACCTGGCAGAAATTCCGCTACGTCACCTGGCCCGGCCTGCGCAATACGGCCGTGCTGATCCTCATCGTCATCACCATGCAGGCCTTCTCCCTGTTCTCCCAGATCGACGTGATGACCGGCGGTGGCCCGGTGGATTCCACCCAGACCATGGTGTTCCAGGCGGTCGAGCGCGGCTATGGCCAGCAGAATATCGCGGGCGGTTCGGCCATCTCGGTCATCCTGTTCCTGATCGTCCTCACCATCTCCATGGCCCAACGCTATCTGACCCGGGAGCGCAATCGATGAGCGCCGTCGTTTCACCCAATAGCGGCCTCAAGACCGCCCTGCGCTATCTGCTGCTTGTCGTCGTGGCACTGATCTTCGTGTTCCCCATCGTCTTCATGGTGGTGTCCTCGTTCAAGCCCGCCCAGCAATTGCTGCGCGACACCGCCTCCATCGCCGCTTTCCTGCCGGTGGGCGATCTGTCCTTCGACAATTACGCGGCGGCCTTCCGGCGGGCCCCGGTTGCGCTCTTCATCTTCAACTCGGTCTTCGTGACCGTGGTTACGGTCGCAGGCGCGCTGTTCCTCTGCTCCATGGCGGCCTTCTCCTTTGCCTTCCTCGAATTCAAGGGCAAGGAAGTGGTGCTGGCCGTGCTCATCGCCACGCTGATCGTGCCGTTCGAAACCATCGCCATTCCCATGCTGATGCTGGTCAACAATCTCCCTTGGATCGGGGCCAGCGGATTGCAGTTCGGCTGGCTCAACACCTATCACGTGCAGATCGTGCCCTTCCTGGCCGATGCGCTGACCATCTTCCTCTTCGTGCAATATTTCCGCGATCTGCCGCGCGAATTGATCGAGGCGGCCCGGCTCGATGGCGCCACCTGGTTCCAGGTCTATGCCCGGGTCATCGTGCCGATTTCCGGCCCGGTCTTCGCCACCGCCGCGATCCTCAAATTCCTCGCCATGTACAATCAGTATCTCTGGCCACTGCTGGTCACCCAGTCCGAGCAGTTCCGCCCGGTCATGGTGGGCCTGCAATACTTCTTCCAGCTCAACATCGCCTGGGGCGAGGTGATGGCCTACCTCTCCATCATTACCCTGCCTGTCCTCATCTTTTACCTGGTGCTGCAACGGGCGTTCATCTCGTCCATCGCCTCGACCGGTATCAAAGGCTAACTCCCTACTTCGAAAGACAAAAAATTGGTTCTTGCTCTTAAAGATAAATGGATTTGGGACTTCTGGATCTACCGCGACGGCGATGACTACCACGCCTATTTCCTGCAGGCCGACAACACCCTGGCCCATCCCGACATGCGCCACCGCAATGTGAGCCAGGGCCATGCCGTGTCCAAGGACCTCAGCAACTGGACGCATCTGGGCACGACCTTCAAGCCGGCCGACCCCATCGCCTGGGACGACTGGACCACCTGGACCGGCTCGACCCTGCGCGACGATAATGGCCTCTGGCACCTGTTCTATACTGGCACCGAGCACGCCGAAGAGGGCATGAAGCAGCGCATCGGCCATGCTACCTCGACCGACGGCCATAACTGGACCCGCGTCGGCAATGGCCTGGCACTCGACATTTCCGGCCCCGATTACGAGGAATATACCCCCGGCCACTGGCATGACCGCGCGTTCCGCGATCCATGGGTGATGAAGAACCCCAATGGCGATGGCTGGATCATGTATATGGTCGCCCGCGTGCCCGGCACCGAAGAGCCCAATGCCGGCGGCTCCGTCGGCTTCGCCACCTCGCCCGACCTCAATACCTGGACGCTGCAGCCGCCCGTCTATCGTGGCGGCCTGTTCGGCCAGATGGAAGTGCCCCAGGTCTTCAAGGTCGGCGCCAAGTGGTACATGCTGTTCTGCACCGATGGCAGCCATTGGTCCGAGGCCTACAAGAAGCTCAATCCGGAAAAGCCGACCCGCGGCACCCACTACCTCATGGCCGACGATCCGCGCGGTCCCTGGGAAGTGGCGCCCGGAGCCTTCCTCGACGGTCACAATGGCCGCCGCTATGCCGGCAAGATCGTCGAAACCGACAACGGCCTGGTCTTCATGGGCTTCATCCACGACGCCGCCGACGGCGCTTTCGTCGGTGAAGTCTCCGACCCGATCCCGGTGCGCGTCGATGCCGATGGCCTGCTGCATACCGAACTCGACAAGGTCGCCCCCGGCGCCAAGGTCTGACCAAGCAATGGCTTGCTTCCTCGCCACGCGGCGGGGAGGCGCACTCCCAGGAGATTTCCGATGGCCGGATTGAGCCTCACCAATATCCACAAGAGCTATGGCAAGGTCGACGTGATCAAGGGCGTCGATCTTGAGATCGAGCATGGCGAATTCGTCGTCTTTGTCGGCCCCTCCGGCTGTGGCAAATCCACCCTGCTGCGCATGATCGCCGGCCTTGAGGACATTACCGAGGGCGAACTCAAGATCGGCGACCGCGTCGTCAATCAGGTGCAGCCGCGCGATCGTGGCGTCGCCATGGTGTTTCAGTCCTATGCGCTTTATCCGCATATGTCGGTCTACGACAATGTCGGCTTCGGCCTACTGCTCGCCAAGACACCCAAGGCCGAGCGCGACGCCAAAATCATGGAAGCCGCCCGCATCTTGCAGATGGAGCATCTGCTTGATCGCAAACCGGCCCAGCTTTCCGGCGGTCAGCGCCAACGCGTCGCCATCGGCCGCGCTATCGTGCGCAAGCCCGATGTTTTTCTGTTCGACGAACCGCTGAGCAATCTCGACGCCTCGCTGCGCCTCGACATGCGCTCGGAAATCTCCAAGCTTCATAACAGCCTTGGCGCCACCATGATCTATGTGACCCACGACCAGGTCGAGGCCATGACGCTGGCCGACAAGATCGTCGTGCTCAACGGCGGCGTGGTGCAGCAGGTCGGCTCGCCGCTCGAACTCTATCACAAGCCGGCCAATCTCTTCGTCGCCGGCTTTATCGGCTCCCCCAAGATGAACCTGCTGCCGGTCAAGGTCACCGCGCTTGCTGCCGACACCATGACCCTGGCTTCGGATGCTTTGGAACCCATCACCCTGCCGCGCCGCGACGGCATAGGGCAGGGTGATAGCCTCACCCTGGGCGTCCGCCCCCATCAGCTGCTCAAAGACGGCACCAAGCGTATTGCCGGCAAGGTCGACCTAGTGGAGCGCCTCGGCAACGAAACCATCATCAGCGTCATTCTCCCCACCGGCGAAACCGTGATCGCTGCCTTGGGTGGCGACATCGCCATCGCTCTCAACGATGAAATCGCGCTGAATTTCGATCCCAACGAAATCTGCCTTTTCAATGCCGAGGGCAACGCCGTCTAGTTTCGCGATACGAAGCGGTGTTGCGGGAACCCCGTTCCCCAACACCGGTTCACCTTAGAACAATTATAGGCTTGTCTACCGGTTCAGTGGAATTTATGACGTTCGCGATGGCGGCCATGGGGCTGCCCGATCGAATGGCAGAAGCCGATGCTGACCAAAAAGGGCAAATACGGCCTGAAAGCTCTTTCCGCGCTGGCGGAATTGCCGCCGGGTCAGCTCGCCTTCGTGGGCGAGATTGCCACCGCCAACAATATCCCCAAAAAGTTCCTCGACGCGATCCTGGCCGAGCTGCGCAATGCCGGCTTCGTCTACAGCCGCAAGGGCAAGACCGGCGGCTATAGCCTTGCTCGCCCGGCCGAGGAGATCAAGATCGGCCATGTCGTGCGGGTGCTCGATGGGCCGCTCGCGCCCATCCCCTGCGCCAGCAAGACCCGGTTTCAGCCCTGTGACGACTGCGACATGGCCACCTGCCAGGTGCGGCATCTGATGCTCGAAGTGCGCAATGCCATTGCCGAAGTGCTGGATAATACCAGCCTGACGGAACTGGGCAGCTTGGGTCCGATCGAGACTCTTGCCTCCGAGACCACAGCCTCCGAAACGCGCAGCGCCTAACCCGGCGTTCGGCCGCGCGACTTATCCCCGAGGGGCCTGATCAGGTGCATCCTGATGATGCTCCTCGTAAAAACACGTCATTTCTTTCGATTAACATACTTGAGTTACGTTAATAGCCCTCTCATAGTCCTGTCACCGAGCTGTCACGCAGAGCCTGTTTGCGGCCTGCCGACGCTCGGCTTGGAGAGGAAAGAGAGGAATTGTCATGACGCGAATGAGCCGGCGAACCTTCGTCGCATCCGTGCCCCCATTGTTGATGGCCACGCAAATACCGGCCTGGGCCGCACCCGCATCGGATCTGGCCTTGATTGCCAGCCAGAAGGGCGAACCGGCGATCGTCAAGCTCTACCGCCAGCTTGAGCGCCTGACCTCGACGGTTACCTTCATGACCACAGGCGCTCACCCCGACGATGAGCCTAGCGGCCTCCTGGCGGCTTTGCGCCATGTCTATGGCATCCGCCCCGTGCTCTATTGCATCACCCGCGGGGAGGGCGGCCAGAACAGTATCGGCCCCGAACGCGGTTCGGTGCTCGGCGTGTTGCGGACGCGCGAAATGCAGGAGGCGTCCCGGTCGCTCGATGCCTCGCTCGCCTTTGGCGGCCGCGGCCACAATGACAGCGTGCATGACTTTGGTTTTTCCAAAGATCCCAATGCCACCATCACGCGCTGGGGCCGTGACCGGGTCATCGAGCGCATGACCTGGGCCTTCCGGCAGTACAAGCCCGACGTGGTGATGAACTGCTTCCTCGACGTGCCCGGCCAGCATGGCCAACACCGCGCGGCAACGGTCGCAACCTTCATCACGGCCGATATTTCCGGCAATGCCGAGGAATTCCCCGAGCAGATCGCAGCCGGTCTCAAGCCCTGGAACGTGCCGAAAATCTACCTTCCCGCCTATGGCGGTGGTGGCGGTGTCTATGACGACGAAATCCCGCCGCCGCCGACCACGCTGGTGGTCAAGGCCCCGGCACGCGACCCGATTTCCGGCGCTACCTTCCCGCAAATGGGCGAGTGGTCGCGCTCCTGCCACCTGACGCAGGGCATGGGCACCTGGCGGCCCGATCCGCAGACCGAGTGGCAGCTCAACCTGTCGCGCGTGGCAGAGGGCGAAGCGCCGACGCAGGAAAACGACATCCGCGATGGTCTCATCGCGACCGTGGGCCATATTGCCGAACTCGATGGCATGCCGGCTTCGGCTGCTGATGCGCTGCGCAATGCCCAGGGCCTGATCGAGGAAGCCATTGCCGACTACGGCGATCCCAAGGCCGTAATTGCCAAGGTCATCGAGATCGGTGCCGCCATCGATGCGGCGCGCGAGCAGCTTCCTGCCGAGCTGGTGGATAGCGTTGCTCACCGTCTCGACCGCAAGGTCAAGGAGATCGACCTGGTGCTGGCAACCGCTGCCGGCATGCATGTCCGCGCCTATACCGATGGTGCCGACCTGCGGCCGGGCCAGGGGGTTCTGGTCAAGACCGATGTCGATGCGCCCGAAGATGTCGTGGTGCAATCCGTGGCGGTCATTGGCCGCGATGGCCTCAGCAGCAAGGCCGGCGAGGAGGGCGAACTGGTGACTGCTGCAGCCGATGCAGCCCTCACTAACCCATTGACGGAACAGTTCGATCCGCTCGGCGGCAATGGCGATGCCTTTGTGCGGCTCACCGCTGAAATCGGCGGGCGGACTACCGTTCTCGACATCGATCTGGAAGATGCCCTGCGCGTCATCCCGGCCGCTTCGCTCGAGCTCAAGCCCGATGCGGTGGTGTTCAATACCGAGCGGGATATCGCCCCGGTGGAGATGACGGCCGTGGTTGCCAATGCCACCACCGACGATCTGGCCTTCGATCTGCCGGACGGCTGGTCCATGCAGCCCACCGGGGAAACCGGCCGGGAAGCGGGGACTTTCGAGCTGGCGCCACCGGCCGATCTGGGCACGACGCGCATCGCGATCGAGCCGGTTTTGCTGGGCGAACCGGCTTATGCCATCAACACTTTCTCCTATCCGCATATCGGCAAGTCGGTGGTGCCGACGCTGGTTTCGGTGCCGGTGCAATCGGTTGGCGCGGCGCTGCCGGGCAATACCAAGGTCGGCTATGTCAGCGGCGGCAATGACAATGTGCATATCTGGCTGCGTCGCCTCGGCGTCGAGCTCGTCGAACTGACGCCGGGCGATATCGAGGCCGGGGCCTATCGCGATCTCGATACGCTGGTTGTCGGCATCTTTGCCTTCGGCAAGCGGCCCGACCTGGTGGCGGCTTTGCCCGGAATCCATGAATGGGTGAACAATGGCGGCCATCTGGTGACGCTCTACCATCGGCCTTCGGATGGCTGGAATCCGGAGACGGTTCCGCCGGCCTTCCTCAAGATCGGGTCGCCCTCGATCCGCTTCCGGGTGACCGATGCCAATGCTGAGGTGACGGTGCTGGAAGAGGACCACCCGCTGCTCAACTACCCCAATACCCTGACCGTAGAGGACTGGTCCAATTGGGACAAGGAGCGTGGGCTCTACTTCGCATCGGAATGGGACGAAGTCTATAAGCCATTGCTTTCCATGAGTGATTCCGGCGAGGAGCCGCTGACCGGCTCGCTGCTTTCGGCCGAGATCGGGCAGGGGCGGCATACCCATACCAGCCTTGTGCTGCACCATCAGCTCGACAAGCTGGTGCCTGGCGCGTTCCGCCTGCTGGCCAATCTGATCCAGCCGGCCCGCCACTAACGCCATAGCCGGCCTGCGCGACCTCCCTGCAGGCCGGCCC
Source organism: Devosia sp. (assembly GCA_035565135.1). GTDB lineage: Bacteria > Pseudomonadota > Alphaproteobacteria > Rhizobiales > Devosiaceae > Devosia. The sequence continues at coordinate 23,002 of DATMSY010000082.1, read as the reverse complement.
TCCCGGCAAGGCTCCCGATCCCCCGATCGGGAGCCTTGTCAGTTCAGGCGAAGCGGCTGAGGCTGAAGGCGGAGAGGTCGATGGCTGACGCGCCGTCCAGCGCCCATTGCGCCAGGCTTTCGCCGATGGCGGCGGAGTGTTTGAAGCCGTGGCCCGAGCAGGGCGAGGCCACGGTAATGCTGGCTGAGGCGGGATGGCGGTCGATCAGGAAGGCGCTGTCCGGCGTTGCCGTATAGATGCAAGTGGCTGTTTTTATTGGATTATTTGTCAAGCCCGCCAATCGTCCGGCCAGATGGGCGGCATGCATGCGGTGCGAGTCTGACAGCGGCACGACGCGGTCGATGGCGTTGGGATCGCTGGCGGCGCCGTAGAATTCGTCGGCGGTCTTGACGCTGAGGCCGTCAAGGCTGGGGAAGCCGTAGAAGAAACCATCTTCGGCTTCGCCATGCGGCCACATGTAGACGGGCGAGTTCCGCCATTCCTGCGGCGCATCGGGCGCGAGGGCGAACCAATGCATTACCTGCCGCGTCGGCTTCAGCAGCCGGTCGAACGGCGCGCCGAGCAGACCGCCAGCCCAGGCTCCGGCAGTGACGATGGCCTGACCGGCACGGATGGTCTCGCCGCCGACCGAAATGGCGACACCGTCGCCGTCGGGAACAATGCTTTCGACCACCTCTCCCAATTGTATCGTCGCACCATGGCGGCGGGCCATGGTCAAATTGGCGGCCACACAGCGTTCCGGCATGAGATAGCCGCCACCGGGTTCATAATAGCCGACCTCATTGTCCCCGGGGATAAGATTGGGAAAGCGGCGGCCTATCTCGTCGGCACTGAGAATTTCGTGTGGAATATCATAGCGCTGCGCGGCGGCTATGGAGCGGCGAATAAAGCCCGTGCGGCCGGGCCTTTCGACATTGTCGTCGGCCTGCGAGATGACGATGCTGCCGACCTCGAACAGCATGGATTCGCCCGTTTCGGCTTCCAATTCGCGCCAGATTTCGTGCGAGCGCATGGCGAGGGGAACATAGGTTTCGCCTTCGCCGATGCCGCGCCTGGTGATGCGGGTTTCGCCATGGGTGGAGCCTTCGGCATGGGGCGGGGCGAAGCGGTCTATGCCGATGGCGCGAATGCCGCGCTTGGCGAGCTGGTAGAGCGTGGCGCTGCCCATGGCGCCCAGACCGATAACGGCGACGTCAAAACTTTGATTCATCAGGGTTTTTCGACCAGGTTGGCGAGAATGCGGAAGGCGCCGGGGACCAGTTTATCGAGCTGGTGGTGGAGAACGAGGCTCGTGTGAGTGTGGCGGCCCCGCCCGATTTCGGCGCTGAGCAGGGAGCCGAGCAATGGCTTTTCGCCGGGATCGTGCATGGAAAACAAGGGCTTATAGGCCTCGTCCCACTCGGAGGCGAAGTAGAGGCCGCGCTCCTTGTCCCAGCCTTCAAAGTCCCGCGCGGAGAGGCGATTTGGCGTTAGCATGAGGGGGTGATCGGTTAGCAGACTGTTAACATTGACACGCGGATCGGTGACTCGCCAGCGCAGCGACGGCGAGCCGATGACGAGCCGCCGCGGCGGGGTTGCGTTGGGATCCCAGCCGTCCGAAGGGCGATGGTAAAGTGTGAGCAGATTTCCGCCGTTTTCGACCCAGCGATGGAGGCGCTGCGTGGCCCGCGCCAGGTCGGGCCTGGTGCCGAAGGCGAAGATGCCGACGACGATAGTGTCGTAGCCGGAAAAATCGCCCTCGAGGGCGGCGGCGTCCAGTTCGGTGACATCGGCGCCCATGCGGGACAGCCAGAGACCGACCCGGTCGCTGCCGCCGCCAATATAGCCAATGCGGGCGCGGGGGAGGACAAGCTCGAGCGCGAGTATGTCGAGGGCCTGCGGCCGCACGAAATGGGTGCGGCCGATATGGGGATAGGTGATGGGGGTGAGATTGTAGGCGGGTGCGCCGTGGATCGTCACGGGCAGGCTGAGCCGTCCGGGCGGCAGGACGGCGTCGGCGCGGATGGTGAAGCCGCTGCCGGTCGGGGTGATTGCGAGGCCCGAGGCCGGTGCGATGGCGATGGCCTGGGGTGAGGCGTCGGACTGGACTGCCACGGTATGGTCGGCGGTCGCAGCGGGCAGGGGGATGATCAGGGCATCAGGGGCGAGGCTGACGGCATGCGTCGGGACGATCTGCACCGGTTCCTCGGTGTCGATCAGCATGGTCGCGTCTCCCAGGGTGATCTCGACCTGCACCGCGCCATTGCCGCCGACGCTCGAATAGAACGGCAGGAAGGCATTGGTGATGGGGGCGTCGGCCGCTACGGAAAGCGGGATGCTGAGGACTGAACCGTCGCGGGTGGCACTGCCCGCGCTGAGATAGGGGGCCAGCACCGGGCGGATATTGGCGGCGGGATTGGCGAGCCAGATCTTGAGCTGGCCGCTGCCGCCGGGCGCCAGATTTGTGGGTTCGACCCAGGCCAGGGCATCGAGCCCGCTGGCGGCGATCAGGGCGGCGTCGATCTCCACCAGTTTGCGGGCGAGGCGATGGCCGAACAGCGCGGCTTCCGGCGCGGTGAGCGCGGCTTGCGCGGTCAGCAGTTCGGATTTGGCGATGCTGAGGGTTTTCACAATGGCGGGGCCATCGGGGAAAGCCGCGATGGCGTCGGCAATGGCCGCGTCGGCGGCGCGCAGCGGGGCGGCGGCGGAGCTGACGAGCAATGCGGCGATCTCGGTGAGGTTGGCCGGCAGATTGGCGCGGATATCGTCTTCCGGGCCGGTGCCCAGCTTGAGATGGAGTGGCCATGCGCTGTGTGGCTCGGCGCGCCAATGGCCCATATTCTGGCTGGCGTGATAGGCGCGGGAGAATTCGCCCAGCGTGTCATAGCTGGCGCCGGTCAGCGGGTCGGTGCCATTGGCGGATACGGTCACTGTCGCGGGGGGCGGTGGCACCTCGTCGTCATAGGTATCGCCGCCGCCTGACCAGGCGGGGAGGTAATATTTGGCGACGCTCCAGGGTGTCAGCCCTTCGGCGAAATGCTCGGGATAGGCTGAGGGGTCGGCCGCCAGAGGGATGGCGGTTTCGGCGGCTTCGGTCATGGCGCGGTGGTGGCCATGCTGGCCGGGCACGTCGAGAAAGGTCGGGATGACGGCGTCGGGACGTTGCTGGCGATAGGCGCGGACTAGGCGTTCGATAATCCTGTCTTTGCCCCAGCGGGCGAGGGTATCCGGGCCGCTTTTCGAGAAGCCGAAATCGTGTACGGAATCATCGGGGCCGTGGCCGAGCCAGACCATGTCGGCATCCAGCTCGCGGGCGGCTTCTTCCATTTCGCGGGAGCGCAATATGCCCAGCGGGCCGGTGCGTTCGGGGCCGAGCGTGTTCTGGCCGCCTTCGCCGCGGGTGGAGCAGGCGATGATGACGCGCATGCCCATGCCGAAGCGCATCAGGGCCAGCATGCCGCTCTGTTCGTCATCGGGATGGGCGCCGGTATTCATGACTGTCAGCGTCGAGGTCAGCCGGGTGAGGGCGCGGCGCAGGGTGACAATGGCGGGGCGGGATTTGCGGCGGGCGAGACGGTCGCGGGCGGTCAGCATGGGAGGCCTATGGGTCGATTTGGACGGTGAACTCGATGCGGCACCTCCCCCTTTAGGGAGGAAGCGTTGGCTCTGGATGCTTTCAAAAACGCGGTGTCATCCCGGCGCAGGCCGGGATCCATGCTGAAGGCCATCACAGCCATCCAGTGTGGGGATAGGGCGCAGCATGGATTCCGGCCTGCGCCGGAATGACACCGTGAGTGATGCGAGTCCCGAGCGAACATTCCCCACAAGGGGGAGGGTGGGCGCGGTGAATGGGGGGACATGGCACCTCACACCGCCGAACTTGGCCCAGTGGCAGTGCTGAGATGGGGGGAGACGGTGTCGAGGAGGGGCAGGGCGGCGGCGCCGAGGGCGGCGGTCAGTTGGCCGGTTTGGCCGCGCAGCACGCGGGGGGCGGTGCGGGTGCGGCGGGTGGCGACGGAGACGGGCAGGGGATCGAGGGCGGCGATCACGGCATCGAGCACGGAATCGGGCAGGCCGCCGCCGAAGATGATGGTTTCGGGATCAAAAATGTTTTCGAGCATGCCGACAGTGGGAGCGAGGTAATCGGCGGCGCTGTCGATCCAGGCCATGAGATGGGGATTGTTGTCGTCATGCAGGGCCTGGATGTCATCGACATTGGCGGCGTAGATGCCGGCCAGCGCCAATTGCTCGCGCAGGGCATAGACGGAGACGAAACGCTCCAGCGCGCCGGCGGCGCCATAGCTGGTCTTGCCCTTGCGGGGCACTAGCCCGACATGGCCGATTTCGCCGGCATTGCCGAAAGCGCCGCGTAGCGGGCGGCCATCCTGGATGACGCCGAGGCCGAGGCCGACGCCGAAATAGAGGTAGCAGAAATTGCCGCTCTGCCGGCCGGCGCCGTAAAGGCGCTCGCCCACGGCGGCGGCGGTGGCGTCGTTTTCGAGCACCACGCTTTCGCCCGTGGCCTTGGCGATGAGCTTGGCCGGATCAGCGCCGGTCCAGCCGGGCAGGGTGGCGGGGCCGACCGAACTCATGCCCTCGATGTCGAACGGGCCGGGCATCACGACGCCGACGCCGAGCAGTCTTGTGTCCTGCGCCGAGGCGCGGAGCTTGCCGATTTCTTCGGCGACCTTGCCGGGAATGTAGTCCGGATCGGTGCGGTCCAGCGGGCTGATCGATTGGGCGCGCAGGCCCCCGGAGAGGTCGAGCAGCACGGTGACCATGTGGTCGGCGGCGATTTCGACGCCCACCGTGACCGGGCCATTGGGATTGACGGCGAACTGGATGGGGGGCTGGCCGCGGCCCGAGCGCATGCGGCCCAATTCGACGAGGAGGCCTTCGTCCAGCAGCTCTTCGACGATATTGGCCACGGCCTGCGCGGTGAGCTGGGCGCGGCGGGCAATTTCGGTGCGGCCCAGATGCCCATGCAGGCGGATGACCTCGAGGACCACGCGGCGATTATGGGCGCGATTGCGCTCGGGATTGCTGCCGATCGCTACACGCTGGCGCAAATTGCGCTTGTCCTGACTGCTCAAGAACCGCCCCCCTGATCACCGCTCAACTATCACGTCCCCCGCGGTTGAGACTACCCGTGCAGAACAATAACTCAAGTAGATTATTTTATTGACAAGCGCCTGTCACATAGCTGACGCTCGGTGTGGGAATGGCGGGGTTCGCCCTTCTGCAAGGAAAAACGGCCGGCTGAGCAAGAGCGGGCCACTTGGAGGTTATCAATGCGCAATAAGGCAAAACTGGCCGGGCTCGCGGCTGGCATCAGCTTCCTGGCGCTGGGCTCGGCCCAGGCCGTGGAAATCGAATATTGGCAATACGTGTTCGACACTCGCGTCCAGGCCATGGACCAGCTGATCGAGAAATTCGAGGCGGCCAATCCCGACATCACCGTCAAGCAGGTGACCTTCCCCTATGCCGACTACCAGACGCGCGTCGTCGCCGCCAAGGTGGCCGGGCAGGGCCCCGACGTGGTGCAGCTGTTCTATGGCTGGCTCGACAATTTCGTGAATGGCGAGCTGATCCAGCCGCTCGACCCGGCCGTGTTCCCCAGCGCCGAAATCGAAGCCGATTTCTTCCCCATCGTTTCGGCGATGAAGCGCGGCGACGCCTATTATGGCCTGCCGACCGCGGTGCGCTCGCTGGCTTTGTTCTACAACAAGGCGCTGTTCACCGAAGCCGGGCTCGATCCCAACAATCCGCCGCAGAACCTGGTCGATTTCCTGGCGGCTGCCGAAGCCACCACCAAGCGCGATGGCGGCGGCAATATCACCAGCGCCGGTATCACGCTCGACATGGCCGGGCAGGACCATCACTGGTGGCGCGAAGTGCTGATCCGCCAGAATGGTGGCGTGCCTTATGATGAGGCAGGCAATGTCGCCTATAACGACGCTGCCGGCGCTGCGGCGCTAAAATATTACACGGACCTGCAGACTGCTTCCAAGGTCGGGCAGGTGGGCTTCATGGATGAAGGCCAGGCCGCGTTCCGCGCGGGTCTTGCCGCCATGACCATCGACGGCACGTTCCGCCTCGGCGCTTTCGCCGACAACCCGTTCGAATGGGGCGTCACCGAATTGCCGGCCGATGCTAATGGCCTGCGCTCGAACTATTCGAGCTATTTCGCCAATGCCATCGGCTCGGGCGCCCAGGGCGAAGAGCTCGAGGCGGCCCAGAAGTTCCTGGCCTACATTACCTCGCCCGAGGCCATGGAAATCTGGCTCAATGTGGTGGGCGAATTGCCGGCCCGCCGCGACGTTGCCCTGACCGAGGCGAACCTCGCCGACCCGATCCGTGCCCCGTTCCTCAAGGGTCTCGAATACGCGCATACCACCAAGTTCTATGACGAGGCCGGGCAGCGCCAGGTCGCCATCGACATGGTCAACCGCGTGCTGCTCGAAGGCCAGTCCATCGAGGATTCGCTTGCCGCGGCCGCTACGGCCGAGCAGGCTATCATCGACGCGGCCACCAAGTAGGATCAGCGCATATGGCGTCGGATAGTATCACGGGAGGGGCGGCCCAAGGCCGCCTCTGGGACCGTTTCAGCATCAAGACGAAGCGGGTCATCTGGGCCTGGACATTCCTGGCCCTGCCGATCCTGTTCTATGCGGGGATCAGGTTCTATCCGACGCTGCAAGCGTTCTGGCTGTCCCTGACCGACTGGGACCTGTTGCGCCCGGCCAATTTCATTGGCCTGGCCAATTACCAGAAAATGTTTGCCGACCCGGTATTCTGGAAAGTGTTCCAGAATACCTTTCTCTACCTGGTGATCGGCACGCCGGTGAGCCTGGTGCTCTCCTTCGTGATCGCCTTCTATCTCGACCGCGTCCGCTTCATGCACGGGTTTATCCGGGCGCTGTATTTCCTGCCATTTCTCACCACGGCAGCCGCCATGGGCTGGGTGTGGCGCTGGTTCTATCAGCCGGTGCCGATCGGGGTGATCAATGGCCTGTTGGGTTCGCTCGGCATCGAGCAGCAGCCCTTCCTGCGCTCCACCGTGCAGGCGCTGCCCACCGTGCTGGTGCCCGCCATCTGGGCGGGGCTGGGATTCCAGATCATCATCTTCATGGCCGGGCTGCGGGCTATTCCCTCGACCTTCTATGAGGCCGCGCGGATCGACGGGCTGGGCGAATGGGCGATCCTGCGCAAGATCACCATTCCGCTGCTGAAGCCTACCACGGTGTTCCTGGTGGTGTTCTCCTCCATCGGGTTCCTCCGCATTTTCGACCAGGTCTACAACATGACCACCAATGATCCCGGCGGGCCGCTCAATGCGACCAAGCCGCTGGTGCTCATGATCTATCAGACCGCGTTTTCGTCCTACCAGATGGGGTATGCCGCCGCCCAAACCGTGGTGCTGTTCTCCATCCTGCTCGCTGTTTCGCTGTTCCAGCTCTGGATCATGAGGGAAAAGAAATGACCGCCATGCCCTCGACCGAGCTGCGCGCCAATCGCTGGGATATCCGCCCCGGCCGGATCATCGCCTGGACCATCCTGCTGATCGGCGGGCTGATCATGATCACCCCGCTGCTCTTCATGTTCTCGACGTCGCTGAAGACGGCAGGGCAGGTCTATGACCTGCGCCTGATCCCGGCGGCGCCGACCTTTGACAATTACATCAAGGTGCTGGGCGACGGCCGCTTCATGCGGTGGTTCTTCAATTCCACCTTCATCGCGCTGACGGTGACCATTTCCAACGTGTTCTTCGACTCGCTGGTCGGCTACACGCTCGCCAAATTCGAATTCCGCGGCCGCTATTTCATCTTCCTGGCTATCCTCTCGACGCTGATGATCCCCACCGAAATGCTGGTGATCCCCTGGTATCTGATGAGCAGCCAGCTTGGTTGGCTCGACAGCTATTGGGGCATCATGTTCCCCGGCATGATGACGGCCTTCGGCACCTTCCTGATGAAGCAGTTCTTTGAAACCGTCCCCAATGACTTCCTTGAAGCAGCGCGGGTGGATGGGCTCAACGAATTCACCATCTGGTGGAAGATCGCCATGCCTATGGTGGTGCCGGCGATCTCGGCCCTCGCCATCTTCACCTTCCTGGGCAATTGGACGGCCTTTTTCTGGCCGCTGATCGTGACCACGTCCAAGGAGCTTTATACCCTGCCGGTGGGGCTCTCGAGCTTTGCGGTGGAGCAATCAATCAAGTGGGAAATGATCATGACCGGCGCGGCTTTGGCCACGATCCCGACGCTGCTGGTCTTCCTCGTGCTGCAACGCTTCATCGTGCGCGGCGTCATGCTGGCCGGGCTCAAGGGGTAGACCATGACCGATCCACGACTATCCGACAGCTCGGTTTTTCCCGATCCCGTTTATAAGGAAACCGTGCTGCGCCCGCTATTCGACGGGGCCAAGAACCACCATGTCGCGGCCTTCCGCGCCGTCGACCGGGCCCATCTGGTGATGCTGGCCGAAACCGGCATTCTCGATGCCGATCAGGCCGGCAAGATCGCCGGGGCGCTCGACGCCATCGATGCGGAAGTGGACCCGACGACGCTGGTCTATACTGGTGAGGTGGAAGACTTTTTCTTTCTCATCGAGAAGGAATTGAAAAAGCGCCTCGGCCCCGATCTCGCCGGGCGTCTGCATACGGCGCGCTCGCGCAATGATATCGACCACACCCTGTTCAAGCTGGGGCTCAAGGCGCGGCTGGATGTGCTGATCGGCAAGGCCATTGCCCTGCACGAGGCGCTGGTGGCGGCGGTGGAGCGGGAGAAGGCGACGCTGATCGTGGCCTATACCCATGGCCAGCCCGCGCAGCCGACGACCTTCGGGCATTACCTGTCGGCGGTGATCGAAGTGTTGGCGCGGGACATCGATCGGCTGTTCGAGGCCTATGCCATTGTCGACCTCTCGCCCATGGGCGCGGCGGCAATCACCACGTCGGGCTTTGCCACCGACCGGGCGCGGGTGGCCGAGCTGCTGGGCTTTGCCGCCCCGCTGCAGAATTCCTATAGCTGCATCGCGGCGGTGGATTACATCACCTCGACCTATGGGGCGATTGAGCTGATGTTCCTGCATCTCGGGCGACCGATCCAGGATTTGCAATTCTGGACCAGCTTCGAGGTCGGGCAGATCTATGTGCCCAATGCGCTGGTGCAGATTTCCTCCATCATGCCGCAGAAGCGCAATCCTGTGCCGATCGAACATCTGCGCCATCTGGCGAGCCAGACCTTCGGGCGGGCGCGGGCCATGCTCGATATCATGCACAACACGCCCTTCACCGACATGAATGACAGCGAGGGCGAAACCCAATCCATGGGCTACCAGGCCTTCGACAGCGCCGAGCGGGTGCTCGACCTGCTGGCGGCACTGGTCGCCCAGATCAAGGTCGATCCGGCGCGGGTGGCGAGCAATATTCGCCGCTCCTGCATCACCATTACCGAGCTGGCCGATAGCCTGGTGCGTCGTGAGGGCCTGTCGTTCCGCGAGGGGCACGAAATCGCCGCCGCCGTGGCGCGGGCGGTGGTGGCGATGGAAGGCGATCTGATCTCTGATGGCTATGCGCCGTTCCTCGATGCCTTCGAAAAAGCCACCGGCCGCAAGACCGCAATTGATGCGGCGACCTTCGCCGAACTGGTCTCGCCCGAATATTTCGTTGCCGTGCGCACGCGCTTCGGCGGACCGGCGCCGGCGCCGCTCGAAGCCGCCATTGCCGGCTACCAGACGCGCGGCAGGGACTTTGCCGCCCGCCTCCAGACACTCGTGCAGCGCGAAGCCGCAGCTGCGCATCAGCTCAAACAGCGTTTCGACGCATTGAAGGGAAATGCCTGATGGCCAAAATCGAACTTCAGGGCCTGGTCAAGGAATATGGCCGGACGCGCGCCGTCCATGGCATCGACCTCACCATCGAGGATGGCGAATTCGTCGTTTTTGTCGGGCCTTCCGGCTGCGGCAAATCCACCACTTTGCGCATGATCGCGGGGCTGGAAGACATTTCGGGCGGCAATCTGCTGATCGGCGACGAGGTGGTGAACCAGCGCGAACCCAAGCAGCGTAACATCGCCATGGTGTTCCAGAACTACGCCATTTATCCGCATATGACGGTGGGCCAGAATATCGGCTTCGGGCTTTATACGTCGAAGTTGCCCAAGGCGGAAAAGCAGCGGTTGATCGAGGAAGCGGCCAAGGTGCTGGGCCTCGAAAAGCTGCTTGATCGTCGCCCGGCGGCGCTGTCCGGTGGTCAGCGCCAGCGCGTCGCCATCGGCCGCGCCATGGTGCGCGAACCGGCGGCCTTCCTGTTCGACGAACCGCTGTCCAATCTCGATGCGCAATTGCGCGCGCAGATGCGGCTTGAGATCAAGCGGCTGCATCATCGGCTCGGCACCACAATCGTCTATGTGACGCATGACCAGATCGAGGCCATGACCATGGCCGACAAGATTGTCGTGATGCGCGATGGGCATATATTGCAGGTGGGCACGCCGACCGATCTTTATGAGCATCCGGTCGATATTTTCACCGCCCGCTTCATCGGCTCGCCGTCGATGAATCTGGTTTCCGGCACGCTCAGCGCCGGTGGCCTCGCCATCGAGGGCACCAAATGGGATGGCGGCAGGCTCGATTTTCCCGATGCGCCGATCAAGGTGGGCGTGCGGCCCCATGACCTGATCGTGGGCACCGAGGGACCGGGGCTGACGCTTTCGGGCGAGGTTATCGCGGTGGAGCCGCTAGGCTCGGAGACGCTGGTGCATCTGGCCGTGGGCAGCGAAACCGTGATCGCCACCGCGCCGGGCCGTGTCGTGCCCAAGGTGGGCAGCACGCTGGCGGCGCGGGCCGAGCCGGGCTCGCTTTACCTGTTCGACGCGGCAACAGAGCGGGCGCTGGGCCGGGCATGACTTCCACACAAGCGCGCGGCCGGGCCATGCTGAGCCTGGGCCGCATCTATTGCGACATGGTGTTCAATGGCTTGGACGCCATGCCTGAACTCGGACGCGAGCTGTTTGCGCGCGATTTCACCATCACGCCGGGCGGCGGGGCGCTGATCACGGCGGCCCATGCCGTGGCTGTGGGGCGGCCGACGGCGTTGTTGGCGCGGTTTGGCACCGATGCGGTGTCCAATGCGCTCGAAGGGCAGATCGAGGCGCTGGGGATCGACCTGCGGTTTCTTGATCGTCATGCTTCGGCCGGGCCGCAGGTGACGGTGGTCATGGTGCAGCAGGAGGAGCGGGCCTTCCTCTCGCGCCGGGCGGGGCATGCGCTGCCGGCGACGTTTGACGAGGCGCTGGACTGGGGCGAGGCGGGGCATTTGCATATTGCCGAATATGCGACGCTGCATGAAATCCCCACGGCCGTTGCGGCGGCGAAGAAGCGCGGGCTGAGTGTTTCGCTCGATCCGAGCTGGGATGCGGAGCTGATCAAGGACCCGATGTTCTTCGAGCGCGCGGCGGGGGTGGATGTGTTCCTGCCCAATCTGGAAGAGGCGCGGGCGCTGACCCATTGCGAGGAGCCTGCGGAAGCGCTGGCGCGGTTGGCGCGGCATTTTCCGGTGGTGGCGCTCAAATGCGGCGGGGACGGCGCCATGCTGGCCATGCAGGGCGAAACGCTGAGCCGATCGACGCCGGCCGTGGACGTGGTGGATACCACTGGCGCGGGCGATGCGTTCAATGCCGGGTTTCTGCATGCCTGGCTGGATGGGGCGGAGATGGATGCGTGCCTGGCGGCGGCGATCGATGCCGGGTCGCGGTCGGTGCAGGCGACGGGTGGGACGGGGAGTTTGGGCACAGCGCATCACGTGGCGTGACCCTGAACAGCCCCACCCACAATGTCATTCCCGCGAAAGCGGGAACCTCTGTTTACCGCCACCGCACCCCGAAACGGAGGTTCCCGCTTTCGCGGGAATGACACCGTGGGGGAGGAGGGTTTCGCGGCCTATTCGGGCAACGCATACCGCGATCCAGCGCAGCCATTCTCCTTCCAATACTTCGCCACCGGCACATAGCTGCCTGTCGCCAGCATCTGCACATGGGCGGTGTAGGCCATCGCCTGGCACTCGTCGGTGCCGGTCACCACATGCACCATTTCGTGCAGGATCGTCGTCTCGCGCAGCAGATCGGCGCCTTGCGTGAAAAATTGCGGGCAGAGGAACATATGCGCCGCTTCGCTATTGGCGACGGGCGCGACATAGGCCGCGAATTTGGCGCAGGAACCCTTGCTCGTTTCCTCGATGACGAAGATCACGTCGCGCGCATTGCCGGTGCGGGCGGAGTGAAAGCGCCGGGATTTGAGCGCGTCGGCATAGGCGGAATTGTCGACCCCCATCGTGGTGACGCCCATCTGGGGCAGGGCGCGTTCGAAGGTGCGCGTGGCCCCGGCAATGGCTTTGTCCAGCAGGGCATTTTGCTGTGCCTGGGCGGGGAGGGCGAACATGGCGAGGAAGAGGGCGCAGAGGAGGCGGATCAAGGTGTTGGGACTCTTGTAGAAGGGTTTTAGCGGATCGAAATCTAGCTCACGGTCTTGTGGCGTCCCACCACCCCCTCCCAGCCTCCCCCATCGAGGGGGAGGTGCCGGCTGGTGGGTGTGGCACCATGTTGCCAGATACTCGATGTCACCCTCCCCTTGATGGGGAGGGCTAGGGAGGGGTGATGGGAGCCACGATCTCGGCCTATTCCCCCGGCGTATAAACCTCCACTACCCCGGATTTCCCGCCACCCACGCCGGGGCTGCCGGTCATGGTGTAGATCTTGCCGTCGAACGCCGCGGCGCCGAAGCCGTGGCGGGCGGTGGGGAGGGGGGCGTGCTCGGTCCAGCTGTCGGTATTGATGCCATAGGCCTCGACCTCGTTGAACACCTTGGTGTTGCTCTCTCCGCCCATGACATAGACTTCGCCATCGAGCGCCGTAGCGGCGGCGCCGCTGCGGGGCGTGGGGAGGGGGGCGCCTTCGGTCCAGCTGTCAGTGGCCGGGTCGTAGATCTGGTTGACGTCGAGATTGCGGCCGGGGTCGCCATCGACGCGGCCGCCGATAACCACCAGCTTGCCATCGACCGCCACCACCGAGAGGTGATCGCGCGCGGTGGGCACGGGCGCGGCGGTTGTCCAGCTATCGTCGAGCGGGTCGTAGACTTCATGCGCCCTGGTATTGCTGCGACCGGTCGAGCTGCCGCTGATGACGTGGATCTTGCCATCGACGACAGCGGCGGCCGCGGCGCCACGGGGTGTGGGGATCGAAGCGCGGGGCTCCCAGATGTCCTTGCCGGGGATATAGGCCCAGACATTGCTGGAGGCCTCCCAGCCATTGATATAGCCGCCAAAGACATAGACCACGCCCTTGTAGGCGGCGGCTGCCGTGTGGTGGACGGGGTAGGGGAAGGGCGCGCCGACGCTCCAATGGTCCGATGCCATGTCGTAGATCAGGAGGTCGGTGGCCCCGTTATAGTCGCCGATGACATAGGCCTTGCCCTCGAATTCGGCCACGGCCACTTCCGAGCGCTCGGCCGGAGCCGCGCTGGCGCCGGCCCAGGCGCCGACTTCGTGGCCGAGGGCCGATCCAGCCAGCATTGCCATCGTGCCGGCCATGGCCAGCCCCGCTATCGTCTTGTGCATGCCGCTCTCCTGTTAGCGAGCGGCACTCTAGCCCAAGCAGCCGTCAGGATAAAACCGATCAGGGATGTTTGATCGGGTTGAGCTTGCGCCAGGCTTCGTATTCTTCGCGCGCATCGGCGTGGAGCGGGTAATAGCGCTGGAGGGGCGCGCCCTCCATCAGCTTCATGCGGGAGAAATCCTCCCATTCATGGTGCTCGGCCGACTTGGCAATGACCTCGGGCGCCAGCGCCACCGGCAGCACCACCGCGCCATCGTCATCGGCCACGATGATATCGCCGGGAATGACGGTGACCCCGCCACAGGCGATGGGGATATTGACGGCAAAGGGCATGAGCCCGGTCTGGGTGTGGAAATTGGGCGTCCAGCCACGCACCCAGAGGGGCAGGTCGAGCTTTTTGAGATTGGGATAATCGCGCAGGCAGCCGTCGATGATCATCCCGGCGCCGCCCCGGCCCTTGAAATAGGTGCTCATCATGTCGCCAAAGACGCCGGCGGTCATGTCGCCGCGCGCATCGACGACGACGATATCGCCCTCCTGCACATGGTAGAGGACATGGCGGTGGAGCTGCTTTTCGGGGTCGGCATATTCGCCTTCCCCGTAGAGGTCCTCGCGCTTGGGCATGAATTGCAGGGTCAGCGCCGGGCCGACTATGGACTTGCCCTTGTTCCAGCTGACGGGGCCCTGAATATGGGGATTGCGGATGCCCATATGGCCCAGCGTGCCGGCCACGGTGGCGGAGCCGATATGCTGCAATGCGGCGATAATGTCCTTGGATGGGCGGGTAATGCCGGGTGTGTGCGTCATGAAAATCTCCTTTGCCCCTGGGGCCAATTGATAGTCAGCTTTGAACCGTACGCGGCGAGCCGCAGTCTGCCTCCCTCCCCCTTGAGGGGAGGGATTGAGGGTGGGGGTGTCGGACTATCCACCCGCATCGAGTTCGTGGAGACTCTGACACCCCCACCCTAGCCCTCCCCTCAAGGGGGAGGGGACTGGATCGGGGGCTCCCATAAATCAAAGAACGCCGCTTCATCTCCCGCCTACCAATTGGTCACCGACCCATCATTGCGCCGCAGATGGGGGGCTTCCCAGAATTTGAAGGTTTGTTTTTTCACGGCCGCCTCGTCGACTTCGACGCCGAGGCCCGGTGCGTCGCCGACTTCGTAGACGGCGCCGGTGAGGCGCGGTTGGCCGACGAAAATGCCGGCGTCGTCGAAGCCGTGATAGAGCTCGCCCGGCGAGGCGCGGGTTTCGAGCCAGGCGAAATTGGGCACGGCGGCGGCGAAGTGGATGGTGGCCGCGGTGCAGATCGGCCCGAGTGGGTTATGCGGCATCATGTCGACGTAATGGGCCTCGCTCCAGCCGGCGACCTTCATGGCCTCGGTCAGGCCGCCGACATTGCAGACGTCGATGCGGTTGAGCTGGTGAATGTCGCGCTCGATATAGGGCAGGAACTGCCACTTGCTGGAGAATTCCTCGCCGATGGCGAAGGGCACGTCGGTCATTTTCCGCAGGGCTTCATAGGCTTCCGGCGTTTCGTCGCGGATGGGTTCTTCGAGGAAATCGAGAGTGCCTGAGGGCATTTTCTGGCAATAGCTGGCGGCTTCCGCGATCGAGAGGCGATGGTGATAATCGACGCCCAGCACGACGGCCTCGCCCACGGCTTCGCGGGTCTTGATGCACCATTTGGCGGTTTCGGCGATGCTTTCGCGCGGCTCGTAGATATTCTTGCTGCCATGCTCGGCGGGGAAAAGGCGGATGGCATTCCAGCCCAGCGCCATCAGCTCCTTGGCCTGCTCGATCATTTCGGGGCCGCATGGCCCCCTGGTGGTGGCGAAGGTGGGAATATGGTTGCGCTGCTTGCCGCCCAGGAGCTGATAGACCGGCACGCCCAGCGCCTTGCCCTTGATGTCGTGCAGCGCAATATCGATGGCCGAAATCGCGGCGGTGAGCACGCGCCCACCCTCGAAATACTGGCTGCGATACATTTCCTGCCACAGCGCGCCAATGGCCATGGGATCGCGACCGATCAGGAATTCGCGATAATGCTCGATGGCGCCCGCCACGGCCTTTTCGCGACCTGACAGGCCGCTCTCGCCCCAGCCATAAATGCCCTCATCGGTCTCCACCTTGACGATGAGCTGGTTCCGCGTGCCGACCCAGGTGGGGTAGGGGGTGATAGTCGTGATTTTCATCGATGATACTCAGGCGGCCTTGAGAGCCATGGTGGTTGCCCCATCGAACAGGTGCAGGCGCTCCTGGTCGAATTCGATCCAGACCGGCTCGTCCGGGGAGATCGCGACGGATGGGTCGAGGCTGATATTGACCACCGCGCCGCTGATGAAGACCTGGGCGAAAGTGACGTCGCCAGTGGGCTCCACCGTATAGACCTTGCCCGGCACCGCGCCGGGCGCCGCTTCCTTGTGGAGCTTGAGCGTCGAATGCCGCGCGCCCAGCACTACCTTGCCATTGCTGGAGGCATTGGCCTTGCGGGCATTGTGGGCCGAAAGGGGGAGCTCCCAGCCCTCGTCGGGGCTGCGCAGGGAGGCTTCTGTGCCCTTGGTCACGACATCGAGAGGGATGAGGCTCATGGCCGGGCTGCCCACGAAGCTGGCGACGAAGGTATTGACCGGATTGGCGAAGACATTGGCCGGCGAGTCATATTGCTGCAGCAGCCCGCCGCTCATCACCGCCATCTTGTCGGCCATGGTGACGGCCTCGAGCTGGTCATGGGTCACATAGACCACGGTGGCGTTGAGGTTGTGGTGGAAGCGCTTGATCTCGCTGCGCATCTGCACGCGCAGCTTGGCATCGAGATTGGAGAGGGGCTCATCCATGAGGAAGACGGCGGGATCGCGCACCAGGGCGCGGCCCAGGGCGACGCGCTGCTGCTGGCCGCCGGACAGTTCGCGCGGCTTGCGGTCGAGCAGGTGGCTGATATCGAGCAGCTTGGCCGCGTCGTTCACCTTCCGCTCGATGTCCGCCTTGGGGAGCTTGCGCATCTGCAGGGGGAAGGCGAGGTTTTTGAACACGCTCTTATTGGGGTAGAGCGCATAATTCTGGAACACCATGGCGATGTCCCGATCCTTGGGATCAAGCTCGTTGACGATGCGGTCGCCAATCGAAATATCGCCGCCCGACATGGGGATCAGCCCCGCGATCAGGTTGAGCGTCGTCGTCTTGCCGCAGCCGGACGGCCCCACCAGCGCGACGAATTCGCCATGCTCGACGGTGAAGGACACATTGTTGACGGCATAGACATTGCCGTAGTTTTTCATGACGTCTTTAAGGACCACCTCGGCCATCGAAATTCTCCTAATGCTTGACGGCGCCTTCGGTGAGGGCACGCACGAAATACTTCTGCAGGACGAGGAACAGCACGACGACCGGCACGCTCATCATGAACGTCGCCGCCATCAGCCCCGGCCAGTCGGTGGCAAATTCGGTGAAGAAGCGCTGGATGCCCACGGGCAGCGTCATCTGGCTGTCGCGGGAGAGGAAGGTGTAGGCGTAGACATATTCGTTCCAGGCGCCGATGAACGAGAAGATCGACGTGGCGATGATGCCGGGGGTCGAGAGCGGCATGACGATCAGGAGGAATGCCTGGAAGCGCGTGGCGCCATCGATCCGCGCCGCTTGTTCGAGCTGGATCGGGATATTGTCGTAGAACCCCTTGAGCAGCCAGATCGAAAGCGGCAGGCCGAAGGTGAGATAGGTCAGGATCAGCGAACCATGGGTGTTGATCAGGCCCATCCAGCGCATCAGCAGGAAGAGCGGCATCAGGAACACCACGGCCGGGAACATGTTGCGCACGAGGACCGCGAAGAACATGAAATTGCGGCCCGGAAAGCGGAAGCGCGAGAAGGCATAGGCCGCCGGCACCGCCACGACGACGCCCAGGATGGTGGTCAGCAGCGAGACATAGAAGCTGTTCCAGAAGTAGCGGAGGAATTCCGAGCCCACGCGGCTATTGGGGTCGAGCAGCTTGAAATAGTTGTTCAGGGTCGGCTCGGTCGGCCACCATTGCGGCGGGTATTGCATGGCCGCGAATTGCGACTTGACCGAAGTCAGCACCATCCAGGCCATGGGCAGCACGGTGAAGAGCAGCAGGAAGGTGAGGAATGCCCGCCCGGCCCAGCGCCACCAATCGATGGGCTTTTTGACCACGGGGCGGATCAATTGAGCTGTGGCATCGGTCATGATTGCGCTCCCAGGTCAGCGGGGAAGGACAGGAGCGCGCTCCCGGCCGTTGTGGCTTCCCCACCCCCACCCTTGATCCCTCCCCACAAGGGGGAGGGAGACGATGGAGCCGGGAAGGCTGTGCTGGCGCCTCCCTCCCCTTGATGGGGAGGGATTGAGGGTGGGGTGATGGGAGCCGCAATGCGCTGGATAATGGCCATCGCTCAGCCTCCCGCCCGGTCTTCGTCGCCGCGTGTCAGCGCCTTCACGTAGAAGTAGCCGAACGCCATCATCACGATGAACAGGATCACCGCATAGGCCGAGGCCACGCCCCATTGCTGGCGGCCGAAGGCGAGCTGGTAGATATGGGTGATCCAGATATGGGAGGCATCGGCCGGGCCGCCGCCGGTCATCACGAAGGGGATGATGAAGGAATTGAAATTGGCCACCATCAGCAGAAGGATCGTGACCATGGACACGCCCTTGAGATGGGGGAAGGTGACATGCCAGAACCGGTCCCAGGTATTGGCGCCATCGACCTGCGCGGCGCGATGGAGCTGATCGGGCACGGTCTGCAGCCCGGCCATCAGCATGACCATGGCGAAGGAGAATTCCTTCCAGATATTGACCACGATCAGCGAGGCCAAAACGGTCTGGCGGTTATCGAGGAAATTGATCGGCTCGCTGGTAAGGCCCAGTTGCACGGCCAGCGCCCCGATAACGCCGAAATCGGAATGGTAGAGCCATTTCCACACATAGGAGGCCGCCACCGCGCTGATCACATAAGGGATCAGCAACAGGGCGCGCAGCAGGCCGCGGCCGACAAATTCGCGGTGCAGCGCCAGCGCTGCGCCCAGGCCCAGCAGGAATGCGAAGAAGGTGGAGGCCAGGGTCCAGATGATGGTCTGGATGGTGACTTCGTGGAAGACCTTGGAATTGAGGACGGTCGAATAATTGCTGAAGCCGGTCCAGATCTTGTCCCGCATCTGCAGGTTTGGCGGGGTGCGGAAGAAGCTCAGTTCGATCGTGTAATAGATGGGGAAGGCGATCACCACCAGCATCACGATCAGCGCCGGCAGCACATAGAGGTAGTCGGTTCGATGCGCGATGATGCGGCTTAATATGCCACGGCGCTTGCGCGTGATGCCGGCCACAACCGTGGCCTGTCCCGTCGCGATGCTCACAGGGCTCGTCCTTTCATAACAAGGCAAGGAACCGGCGGCAGCTGATGCCGCCGGTTTGAGCTTGGGAGGCTAGAGTCCGCCGCCGAGCAGGGAATCCACCTTGGCCGCCGCATCGGCTGCCGCTTCCTCGACCGTCATGCGTTCGGTCAGGGCGTTTTGCAGCATGTCGGGAACGATGATGTTCATGATCTCGGTCGCTTCGGGAATGACCGGGAAGGGGATGCCGCTGGGCAGCATGGAAGTGGTGACGTCGAGGAACTTGATGGTATCCAGACGTTCCTTCATCCATTCGGTCTTGAAACCGGCGAGATTACCCGGATTGGAGCCGGTCCAGGCCAGCTTGGTCGACCATTCGGGGCTGTTCCAGAAGCAGGCAAAGGCCTTGGCTGCCATTTCGTCGAACCCGCCCTCGACATATTCGGGATTGACGAAATGCATGTTGGAGCCGCCGAACACCACCGCGCGGCGGGCCGGGCCTTCCGGGATCAGGCCATAGCGCATGTTCTCGACCACCGTATCGGCGATCTCCTTGTCAGCGCCGGTCGCCAGCCCCGCCAGGTCCACCATCTTGGCGTATTCGGAGGGGTGGGCGATCATCATGGCCAATTGGCCGGCGATGAAGGGGGCCTGGTTCTCGTTCTGCGTATTGGTCAGGGCCGAGGTGGGCACCGACTTGTCGCGGACATACATGTCATAGGCCGCCTGGAGGGCCTTCACCGCGCCTTCGCTATCGAGTTCGGACTCGGCATAGGTGGGCGAGGCTTCCGCCTCGTCGAGGGCGCCGCCGCCATAGGCCCAGAGCTGAGGCATGAAGCGGAAGGGCGTGTTGCCGGCATTCTGGCGGGCCACCAGGCCATAGCCGGAAATGCCCAGCTCGTCGTGGATCTTCTTGGAATAGGTGACGACATCGTCCCAGGTTGCCGGCGGATTTTCGGGGTCGAGCCCGGCCCGCTTGAAGATGTCGGCATTCCAGATCAGCGCCATGGTTTCGTTATTGGTGGGCACGCCATAGGTCGCGCCTTCCCAGGTCACCGATTTCATGGCGCCGGGCCAGAAATCGGCGGTGGGATAGCCGATATCCTCGGGCTTGAGCTGCTGGAAATAGCCCTTGGAGGCAAATTCCACCCCGCCCAGGATTTGCAGGCGGATCACCATGGGCCCGGCATTGCCGAGCAGGGTGGTGCGCAGCCGGTCGAGCAGCTGGTTGTAATCGATGTTCTGGGCGTCGGTTTCGATATTGGGATAGGTCTTGGACCAGGCGTCCCAGAAGGCGGTGTTGATGTCGTGCTCGATCTTGGGCGAGGCCTCGGTGGGGCCGGTCCACCAATAGGTGAGGCGGCCCTTGTAATCGAGCGGCACCACATCGGCGCAATGGCCGGCGGTGTCGAAAGTCTCGGTGCCGGCGATCGAGCGGATATATTCGGGCGACCATTGGCTGAGGTCCACGCTCTGGGCGTAAACCGTGCTCGACATCAGCGATGCGCTGGTCAGCGCCGCCATGGCATAGCCAAGCGCTCGCCGACGATAGAGCGAGCCCTGCGAATTCGTCATTGATAGTCCTCCTCACATGCGGAAGACCGTCCGGCCCCCTCGGCCGAACCTGGGCTTCCCTCGCAGCTGAAGCTGCGCCTCCTCATAGTCAGAGCTGCGCGGGGAACCTGCTTGCTCGGTGCTCCGCGCTGGGGCCGGCTTTTGCCGTGTCACCCATGCTGGACAGTTCCAGACAGAAACTTGTCTGTCAATAATGATTGGATCGTACATTATTTTTTGATTTTCATGTGCAAAACCCCTTGGCTTGTGTAGCGAGTGCCCATAAACAAGGCAGTCATGGATACTCAGCCTGCCGCTACGATCGATGTCGAACCCGTGCCAGCTTCCATCTACGAGCTGATCCGGGAGGACATTATTTCGGGCAAGCTCGGGCCCAATGAACGGCTCAAGGTCGCCGATCTGGCCGAACGCTACGGCACCTCCACCAACCCCATCCGCGAGGCGTTGCAGCAGCTGCGGGGGGAGGATTTCGTCGTGATGGAGCCCCATCGCGGCGCCCGGGTCCGGCCGATCGACGAGAATTTCGTGCGCGACATCATCGAGATCGCGGCGCTGATCGAGCCGGCGCTGACACGGTGGTTCGTGGGCATCGTTACCGAGGCCGATATCGCCCAGCTCGAAGCGGTGCAGCGCGAAATCGAGGAGCTGAATTTCGCCGATCCCAGCCGGCATGGCCAGCTCGATACGGTGTTTCACCAGGTCATCTATGACCGGCACTACAATCGCCACGCGGCCGACCTGTGGTGGCGCCATCGCGAGGTGCTGCGCGCCATCAGCCGGCGCTTTCCGACCTCGCTCGGCCGCCGCACCGCCGTGCTGCGCGAACACCGCGAACTGATCGAGGCCATAAGGGCGCAGGATGCCGATCGCGCCGCCGCTGTCATTGCCGCCCATGTCGAGGGATCGGGCCGCCACATTATCGAGCATATGCGCCTTGCGCGCGCCACTGGAGCACGCAAGCCTTTGACGTAACATCCATTTTCAGAGGAGGGGAATTGATGACGACCAATTTGGGGCCTGCCGACATCATTGAGAATAATGTCCGCATGAGTTCGCGGCCGAGCGACTTGCGGATCACCGACCTGCGGGTCGCCGAGATTGTCGGCGCGCCGTTCATCTCGGCACTGGTCAAAATTTACACCAATCAGGGCATTGTCGGGCTGGGCGAAGTGCGCGACGGCGCCAGCGCCACCTATGCGCTGATGCTCAAGAGCCGGCTGCTGGGGGAAAATCCCTGCGATGTCGACCGGCTGTTTCGCCGCATCAAGCAATTCGGCGGCCATGGACGGCAGGGCGGGGGCGTCTCGGCGGTCGAAATCGCGCTGTGGGACCTGGTGGGCAAGGCCTATGGCGTGCCGATCTACCAGATGCTGGGCGGCAAATTCCGCGACAAGGTGCGCTGCTATTGCGACACCGACGCCGACAAGCCCAGCGGCACCGAAACCGGCAAGCGGCTCAAGGAGCGCATGGACCTGGGTTTCACCTTCCTCAAGATGGATCTGGGGCTGATGCAGATCGCCGACGTGCCGGGGGCGGTGGTTTCACCGGCCGGAACGCTGGAAGGCTACCGCATCCATCCCAGCCGGGGGCGGGTCAAGACCATGGAGGATCGCCGCACCCGCAACGCGGTCTACGATACGCATAATGTGCGCCATCCGTTCAGTGGCCTGCACTTCACCGACAAGGGCATCGATCTGCTCGAGCAATATATTCACGAGGTCCGCGAGGTCATCGGCTACGAGGTGCCGCTGGCCATCGACCATGTCGGCCACATCTCGCTGCAGAACGGCATCCGGCTGGCGCGGCGGATCGAGAAATATGTGCCGGCCTGGTTGGAGGATGTGATTCCCTGGCAATATGCCGACCAGTATCGGCAGCTGCAGGAGGCCACCACCGTGCCGATCTGCACGGGCGAGGATATCTACCTCAAGGAAGGTTTCGAGCCGCTGCTCAAGGCCGGTATCTCGGTGATTCACCCGGACCTGCTGACCTCGGGCGGCATTCTCGAAACCAAGAAAATCGGTGATGCGGCGCAGGAATATGGGGTCGCCATGGCTATCCATATGGCCGAAAGCCCAATCGCCGCCATGGCCGCGGCCCATGTCGCCATCGCGACGGAAAACTTCATGGCGCTCGAATATCACAGCATCGAAGTGCCCTGGTGGGACGATATCGTCACCGGCCTGCCCAAGCCGCTGGTGCAGGACGGGTTCATCACCGTGCCGGACAAGCCTGGGCTGGGTATTGATGACGTGGTCGATGAGGTCATTGCCGGGCACCTGCAGGAGGGTGTTACCGGCATCTGGCAGCCGACCGATCATTGGGATCAGGAATATTCCTGGGACCGGACCTGGAGCTAGCCGAACCTTCAGTCGACACCCTCCCCCTTGCGGGGGCTGCTTTTTCGCCGCAGGCGAAAAAGCTTGGATCAAGGGAGGGGGACGAAAGCCCGGTACATCGGGGCTCATGCACCCCCTCCCAACCTCCCCCGTCGAC
>DATMSY010000081.1:0-51030 GCA_035565135.1 Devosia sp. | reverse complement strand
TATCGCCCCCGACGGCTCGGCCGCCTTCTACAACGTCATTTTCAACGTCGCCGACACCGTCAAGGCCCGCAGCTTCCCCATGCCCCTGCCCGTCATCGCCTCCTCGGCCCTCGAGCGCGAAATGCTGCATTCCCAGCCCATGATCCGCGAAACCCTGGCGCTGGCCGCCCAGGCCAATGTCACCTTTGTCGGCGTCGGCGAAATCGGCCCGGACGCCCCGCTCTATCTCGACGGCTTCATCACCGACGACGAACTCAAGGCCCTGCAGAAAGCCGGCGCGGTCGGCGAAATCTGCGGCTGGAGTTTTGACGCCGACGGCAAGCTCATCGAAGGCCTCACCAATGAGCGCGTCGCCTCCGCCCCGATTCCCTCGCGCGAACACTCCCTCGTCGTAGCAATTGCCATGGGCCGCAAGAAATTGCCCGGCATCCGCGCCACGCTCAACCGCCGCCTGGTTAACGGCATCATCACCGACGAGACCACCGCCGAAGGTCTTTTGTCCTAGCCGCAACCCTTTGATCTAAAACCAGAACAACCCTTCCGTAAACGTTTTCTGCACCCGCCGCGCCACCGCCCCGGCGCTGCACAGGCTTGACTCTGCCGCCCGATATGTGAGTATTTGCCCATGACTGGAACAAATGCCCGTTCCGGTTCGGGAGGAAATCGATGAAACTGACACCGCTTTTCGTGGGCGCCTTGACGCTCGCGCTTGCCACATCCGCGTCCGCGCAGACCCTCACCATCGCCACTGTGAACAATGGCGACATGGTCCGCATGCAGGGCCTGTCGTCCGCCTTCACCGCCGATACCGGCATCGAGCTCAATTGGGTCGTGCTCGAAGAAAACACCCTGCGCCAGAACGTCACCACAGACATCGCCACCAATGGCGGCCAGTATGACGTGATGACCATCGGCACCTATGAAGCCCCGATCTGGGCCAAGCAGGGCTGGCTCGTCCCGCTCGATGGCCTCAGTGCCGACGCCGCCTATGACGTCGACGACCTGCTGCCCCCCATCCGCGATGGCCTCTCCTATGAAGGCAAGCTCTATGCCGCCCCCTTCTATGGCGAAAGCTCCATGGTCATGTATCGTAAGGACCTGATGGAAAAGGCGGGCCTGACCATGCCCGACGCCCCCACCTGGGAATTCATCGGCCAGGCCGCCCGCGCCATGACCGACCGCGCCAATGACATCAACGGCATCTGCCTGCGCGGCAAGGCCGGCTGGGGCGAGAACATGGCTTTCCTGACCGCCATGTCCAATTCCTTCGGCGCAAGCTGGTTCGACGAAAGCTGGAAGCCCCAGTTCGATCAGCCCGAATGGAAATCCACCCTCGATACCTATCTCAGCCTCATGGCCGATGCCGGCCCCGCCGGCGCCTCGTCCAACGGCTTCAACGAAAACCTCACCCTGTTCCAGCAGGGCAAATGCGGCATGTGGATCGACGCCACCGTCGCCGCCTCCTTCGTCATCAATCCCGATGATTCCACCGTCGCCGACCAGGTCGGCTTTGCCCTCGCCCCCGATAATGGCCTGGGCAAGCGCGGCAACTGGCTCTGGGCCTGGTCGCTGGCCATCCCCAAGAGCAGCCAGAATGCCGAGGCCGCCGAAAAGTTCATCGATTGGGCCACCAACAAGGCCTATCTCGATACCGTCGCCGCGCAGGATGGCTGGGCCAACGTGCCTCCGGGCACCCGCACCTCGCTCTACGAAAACGCCGACTACCAGGCCGCCGCACCCTTCGCCAAGATGACGCTGGACTCGATCAATTCGGCCAATCCGAGCGAGCCCACCGTCAAGCCCGTGCCCTATACCGGCGTGCAATTCGTGGCCATCCCCGAGTTCGCCGGCATCGCCACCAATGTCGGCCAACTCTTCTCGGCCGCCCTTGCCGGTCAGATGTCCGCCGCCGACGCCCTGGCCCAGGCCCAGGACGCCACCACCCGCGACATGACCCGCGCCGGCTACATCAAATAGGCCTCCAAAGCCCATCCGCCCGGCCAAAAGTCCCCTCTGGAGGCCGGGCGGTTCTTGAATACACGCGGACTGGCCGGTCACCTCTCCCCTGAGGGGAGAGGTCGGCGCGCAGCGCCGGGTGAGGGGTTCAGCGCCGGGCGTGACCACCCCAGGTCAGCCGACCTCTGAACCCCTCACCCTGGCCCTCTCCCCTCAGGGGAGAGGGGACGACGGCCCGAAGCTCAGTTCACCAATGGATCACAAGCATGGCCACCGCCCAAACCCGTACGCTCTCCCGCCTCATGATGGCGCCCGCCGTCATCGTGCTGCTGATCTGGATGATCGTTCCGCTGGTGATGACCCTGTGGTTCTCCTTCCAGAACTATAGCCTCATCAATCCCATGATGACCGGCTTTGCCGGCTGGGCGAACTATATCTACGTCCTCGGCGATCCCAGCTTCACCCAGTCCCTGATCAATACCCTGATCCTGGTCGGCGGCGTGCTGGCCATCACCGTCATCGGCGGCACCTTGCTCGCGCTCCTGCTCGATCAACCCATCTGGGGCCAGGGCATTTTGCGCATCCTGGTCATCTCGCCCTTCTTCGTCATGCCGCCCGTCGCCGCGCTGATCTGGAAGAACGGCTTCATGCATCCCGGCTATGGCATGCTCGGCCATCTCTGGAAGGTCTTTGGCCTGCAGCCCGTCGATTGGTTCAATCAATATCCGCTGTTTTCGGTGATCGTCATCGTCGCCTGGCAATGGCTGCCCTTTGCGACGCTGATCCTGCTGACCGCCCTGCAATCCCTCTCCGAGGAACAGCGCGAAGCCGCCGAAATGGACGGCGCCAATGCGCTCAACCGCTTCTACTATATCATCCTGCCGCATATGGCCCGGGCGATCACCATCGTCATCCTGATCCAGACCATTTTCCTGCTCGGCATTTTCGCTGAAATCCGCGTCACCACCGGCGGCGGCCCCGGCTATGCCTCGACCAACATCGCCTTCCTGGTCTTCCGCACCGGCATCCTCAGTAACGACATCGGCGCCGGCTCCGCCGGCGGCGTCGTCGCCGTCATCATCGCCAACGTGGTGGCCTTCTTCCTGATGCGCGCCGTGGGGAAAAATCTCGATGCTTAGCGCCATGAGCCAGATCATCAGTAGACCTCATGGTGAGCCTGTCGAACCACGAGGTCGTGGCACCCCAATCGCCACAACCACAATGTCATCCCGGCGCAGGCCGGGATCCATGTCCGTGGTGATCCGCAGACATCCAGCGCCGGGATGGCCTTCAGCATGGATTCCGGCCTGCGCCGGAATGACCCGGTGGTTTGTTTTGATTTCGATGACATCCATCCCTTTTGGGAGGAGCTAAATCATGGCCCGCAACGTCTCCACCCGCACCAAGATCGGCTTCACCGCCCTCGCCTGGCTCGTGGCCCTGCTGCTCTTCTCGCCCATCCTCTGGACCATCCTCACCGCCTTCAAGACCGAGGCAGAAGCCATCGCCGCGCGCCCCACCTTCCTGCCCGAAACCTTCACGCTGGAAAACTTCTCGGCGGTGCAGGATCGCTCCGACTACGTCAAACACGCCATCAATTCGATCCTGGTCTCGGTCGGCTCGACCCTATTGGGCCTCGCCATCGGCATCCCCGCCGCCTGGGCCATGGCCTTCGCGCCCACCAAGCGCACCAAGGACGTGTTGATGTGGATGCTCTCGACCAAAATGATGCCCGCCGTCGGCGTGCTGATCCCGATCTACCTGATCTTCCGCGACCTGCGCCTGCTCGACACGGTCCATGGCCTCACGCTGATCATGACCCTGATCAACCTGCCGATCATCATCTGGATGCTCTATACCTATTTCAAGGAAATCCCGGTCGACATCCTCGAAGCCGCCCGCATGGATGGCGCCGAACTCTACAACGAAATCGTCCACGTCCTCGTCCCCATGGCCGTCCCCGGCATCGCCTCGACGCTCCTGCTCAACGTCATCCTGGCCTGGAACGAAGCCTTCTGGACCATCACCCTGACCTCCGGCCGCGCCGGCACGTTGACGGCCTTCATCTCCTCCTTCTCCAGCCCCCAAGGCCTCTTCCTGGCCAAACTCTCCGCCGCCTCGCTCCTCGCCATCGCCCCCATCCTGCTGATGGGCTGGTTCAGCCAGAAACAACTGGTCCGCGGCCTCACCTTCGGAGCGGTGAAATGATGGCCATCCTCCGCACCATCGACCATGCGCCCCCTCGCCCCTCAGGGGAGAGGGTAGCGACGCCGGGAGCGAAGCGACCTGGCAAAGCTGGGGTGAGGGGTGAAGCCCCCTCGGCTCGAGCTGCAGCCCTGAACCCCTCACCCGGCGCTACGCGCCGACCTCTCCCCTCGAGGGGAGAGGTGACTGTCCCCGACGCCGCCACGCCTCAGCCAAAGGACCACTGAAAATGGGTTCCATCTCCCTCTCCCACGTCAACAAGTCCTTCGGCGAAGTCCAGGTCATTCCGGACATTTCCCTCGACATCAACGATGGCGAATTCGTCGTCTTTGTCGGCCCTTCCGGCTGCGGCAAGTCCACCCTGCTCCGCCTCATCGCCGGGCTCGAGGACACGACCTCCGGCACCATCCTGCTCGACGGCCAGGACATGACCAAGGCGCCCCCCGCCCGGCGGGGCCTTGCCATGGTGTTCCAGTCCTACGCGCTCTACCCCCACATGAGTGTGCGCGACAACATCGCCTTCCCCCTCAAAATGGCCAAGGTGCCCAAGGAGCTGATCGACCAGAAGGTCGAATACGCCGCCCGCACCCTCAATCTCAGCTCATACCTCGACCGCCGCCCCCGCGCCCTCTCCGGCGGCCAGCGCCAGCGCGTCGCCATCGGCCGCGCCATCGTGCGCGAACCCAAGGCCTTCCTCTTCGACGAGCCCCTGTCCAATCTCGACGCCGCCCTGCGCGTCAACATGCGGCTCGAAATCACCGAACTGCACCAGCAGCTCAAGACCACCATGATCTATGTCACCCACGATCAGGTGGAAGCCATGACCATGGCCGACCGCATCGTCGTGCTCAATGCGGGCAATGTCGAGCAATTCGGCTCCCCACTCGACCTCTACAAAAAGCCCGCCAACCGCTTCGTCGCCGGCTTCATCGGCAGCCCCAAGATGAACTTCATCGACGGCCCCGAAGCCAGCAAACACAACGCCCACTCCATCGGCGTCCGCCCCGAACACTTCAAACTCAGCCGCGAAGCCGCCCCCGGCGCCTGGAAAGGCAAGGTCGGCGTCGCCGAACAATTGGGCAGCGACACCTTCCTCCACGTCCACGTCGAAGGCCTCGGCCTCATGACCATCCGCACCGACGGCGACCAGACCTTCGAGCATGGCGACGACGTCTACCTGACGCCCGATCAGACCCGCATCTATCGCTTCGATGCCGCGGGCAAGGCGATTTAGGTGCGAGGCCGGTCCACCTACGCAGCGGCTCCTGCGCATCCCTCCCCCTTGAGGGGAGGGACCGAGGGTGGGGGTGTCGGCCCCTCCTCGACCACCGAGTTCGGTGAGACCACGACACCCCCACCCCTAACCCCTCCCCTCAAGGGGGAGGGGAATAGTTCGCCTTCTGCCCACTCCCTATCCGGGACCTAACCCATGACCAAACTCTCCGCCGCCACCCTGCCCACCATCACCACGGCCGCGACACCCACGTACAACCGAAGCGCCCTCACCCCCGGCATCGTCCATTTCGGCGTCGGCAACTTCCATCGCGCCCATCAGGCCGTCTATCTCGACGATCTCTTCGCCACCGGCTCCGACCATGATTGGGCCCTGATCGGCGCCGGCGTGCGCGAAGCCGACGAAGCCATGCGGCAAAAGCTCAAGACCCAGGATTGGTTGACCACCGTCGTCGAACAGGAAGCCGATACCAGCTCTGCCCGCATCACCGGCGCCATGATCGACTATCTCCGCCCCGGCGACAGCGCCGCCGTGATCGAACGCCTGACCGACCCCGCCATCCGCATTGTCTCGCTCACCATCACCGAAGGCGGCTATTACATCGACCCCGCCAGCCAGAAGTTCGATCCCACCCACCCCGACATCGCCTACGACGCCGCCAACATCACCGCCCCCAAAACCGCCTTCGGCCTCATCCTCGCCGGCCTCCTCCGCCGCCGTGACCTCGGCATCCCCCCCTTCACCGTCATGAGCTGCGACAACATTCCCGGCAATGGTCACGTCACCGAAAACGCCGTCGCCGGCCTTGCCGCGCTAATCGACCCGGCCCTCGCCCAATGGGTCAAGACCAACGTCGCCTTCCCCAATGGCATGGTCGACCGCATCACCCCCGCCACGTCGCCGCGCGAGATCACCCTCCTCGCCGAAACCTTCGGCATCGAGGACAATTGGCCCGTCTTCTGCGAAAGCTTCCGCCAATGGGTGCTGGAAGACAATTTCCCCGCCGGCCGCCCGGCCCTCGAAAAGGTCGGCGTGCAATTCGTTGCCGATGTGGCCCCCTACGAGCACATGAAAATCCGCATCCTCAATGGTGGCCACGCCACCATCGCCTATCCGGCTGGGCTGCTCGATATCCACTTCGTCCACGAGGCCATGGAGCATCCCCTGGTCGCCGCATTCCTCGCCAAGGTTGAGCGCGACGAGATCATCCCCATCGTGCCCCCCGTGCCCGATACCGACCTCAACGAATATTTCGCATTGTGTGAAAAACGGTTCGCCAATCCCAAGATCGGCGACACCGTCCGCAGGCTGGCTCTGGACGGGTCGAACCGGCAGCCCAAATTCATCATTCCATCCGCGCTTGAACGCGCTCAACGTCAACAGTCTGTTAACGGATTGTCACTCGTTTCGGCCCTTTGGTGTCGCTATTGCTATGGCACAACCGAGAGCGGCGCCGTCATCGAACCCAACGATCCCAGTTGGAACCGCCTCACCGCCCAGGCCAAAAAAGCCAGGGAAAATCCAGCCGCCTGGCTCGAAATGGCCGACATCTATGGCGCGCTGGCGCAAAGCCCGGCCTTCGTCGCCGCCTTTAGCCAAGCCCTTGAATCCTTATGGAAAATCGGCACCAAGGCGACACTGGAACGCTATCTGGCAGACCAGTTTTGACCCGAGCTATCGACCTCATCATCTTCGATTGCGACGGCGTCCTTGTCGATAGCGAACCCCTCGCCATGCAGGTCCTGCTTACCGCCCTCGCCAGCCAAGGCATTGAAATTTCATCCGAAACTGCCTATCGCGACTATCTCGGCCGCTCCCTCGCCTCCATCTCCGCGAGCCTCCTCGACAGCCACGGCATGCCGCTCGGAGAAGCCGCCCTCGCCTCCATGCGCCAGGACCTCTACGCCCTCTATCGCCGGCAATTGCGGGCCAATCCCGGCCTGCCTAACATCTTGCAAAAGCTCGACATTCCCTTCTGCGTCGCCTCCTCCAGCCAGCCCGAACGCATCCGCATCAGCCTCGAGCTCACCGGCATGCTCGCCGCCTTCGAGCCCAATATCTTCTCCGCCACCATGGTCAAAAACGGCAAACCCGCCCCCGACCTTTTCCTCCACGCCGCCCAATCCATGAACACCCCACCCGCCAACTGCCTCGTCATCGAAGACAGCCCCGCCGGCATCACCGCCGCCCGCGCCGCCGGCATGAAAGTCTTCGCCTATCTCGGCGGCAGCCACATCGCTCCCGCCAGGCTGGCGGCCACCATCGCCACAATGCAGCCCGACGCCATTTTCGACGATATGCATTCCCTGCCCGATCTTGTACGGTCCCTCCGAACCGAGAAGAGGGCGCTCTAATCTTGTCACAAAGCCTCCTGGTTGCTGTCGACGTGGGCACGGGGAGCGCCCGGGCGGGCGTGCTGACGCCCGAGGGCCTGCTGCTGGGCCGTGCCGAGCATCCCATCGCCATGAACCGCACCGATGCCAACCATGCCGAGCATGACAGCGAGGAAATCTGGCGCGCCGTGTGCACCGCTGTGCGCAGCGCCATGGCCCTTGCCGGCGCGGCGCCGGAAACCGTGGTAGGCCTGGCCTTCGACGCCACCTGCTCGCTGGTCGTCCGAGCCCCCGATGGCGCTCCGGTCAGCGTCTCCACCAATGGCGAAGCCCGCTGGGACACCATTGTCTGGCTCGACCACCGGGCCCTGGCCGAAGCCGAGGAATGCACCGCCACCGGCCATATGGTGCTCAATTTCGCCGGCGGCGTCATGTCGCCGGAAATGGAAGTGCCCAAGCTGATGTGGCTCAAGCGGCACATGCCGCAGAGCTGGGCCAGCGCCGGCATGATGTTCGATCTCGCCGATTTCCTCTCCTGGAAAGCCACCGGTTCGCTCGCCCGCAGCCAATCTACCCTCACCTGCAAATGGACCTATCTGGGCCATACCAGCCCTGCCTGGCGGCAGGATTTTCTGGACCTGGTGGGCCTTGATGACCTGATCACCCGCGCCGCCCTGCCTGAGACAGCCAGCCCCATCGGCACCGATCTCGGCACGCTCACCCTCGCCGCAGCAGCCGATCTCGGCCTTACCACCAATTGCCATGTCGGCGCCGGCCTCATCGACGCCCATGCCGGCGCCCTGGGCCTGCTCGGCGCCTTTACCAGCGATGTCGGCACCATCGATCGCCACCTGGCCCTGATCGCCGGAACCTCCAGCTGCGTCATGGCCCTATCGGCCGAAGACCGCCCCACCGCCGGCGTCTGGGGACCTTATTACGGCGCCGTGCTCCCCGGCGTCTGGCTCAATGAAGGCGGTCAATCGGCCACCGGCGCCCTGCTCGATCACCTCGTCCGCTGGCACGGTGCAGGCGGCGAACCCACCCGTGAGCGGCACCGCGCCATAGCCGAACGCATCATGGCCTTGCGCGCCGACGAGGGCCTAGCCCTCGCTAACCGGCTGCATGTGCTGCCCGATTTCCACGGCAACCGCTCTCCGCTGGGCGACCCCTTCGCCCTCGGCGTCATTTCGGGACTGACCCTGGACAGCGATTTCGACAGCCTCTGCCGCCTCTATTGGCGCGCCTGCGTCGCCATCGCGCTGGGCGTCCGCCATATCCTTGAAACCCTCAACACCCGCGGCTACGCCATCGATACTCTGCACATCACTGGCGGCCACACCAAGAGCCCGCTGCTGATGGAGCTCTATGCCGACGCCACCGGCTGCACCGTGGTGCAATCCTCAGCCGAAGACGCGACCCTTCTCGGCATGGCCATGGTCGCCGCCACTGCCGCCGGCCTCTATTCCAGCCTCGACGCCGCCTGCGTCGCCATGCACCAGCCCGGCAGCGCCCGGCCACCTGCCGCCGCTGCCCGCGTTCAATTCGACAAGGACTACCGGATTTTCCTCGAAATGCTGCGGCAGCGGCAGGCCATTGATGCGATGGTATGAGCGGGTGTTCCGATCCCGCTCCGCCACCCTATCCCTGCCCCAAAAACCCCGCTAAGCTCCTCATCGGGAAGTCGAAAATACGTGGCCTGAAATGAGCGACTGGAACGCATGTCGATCAAAGCCGCCGTCTACCATCTGACGCATTACAAATATGACCGTCCGGTCATTCTCCAGCCCCAAATCATCCGGCTGCAACCGGCGCCGCATTCCAGAACCAAGGTGCTGAGCCACTCGCTCCGCGTCACCCCTTCGCTGCATTTCGTCAATGTGCAGCAGGATGCCTATGGCAATTTCCTGACCCGCTTCGTCTTTCCCGAGCCGGTGACCGAGCTCAAGATCGAAGTCGACCTGGTTGCCGACATGACGGTCTATAATCCCTTCGATTTCTTCGTCGAAGAGAGCGCCGAGACCTTTCCGTTCCAGTATCCCGAAGACATCCGCGCCGATCTGTCGATCTACATGCAGCCCGAGCCCGTCGGCCCGCTGCTGCAGCGTTTCCTTGATCGCATCGACAAGTCGCCGGCAAACACTGTCACCTTCGTTACCGGCCTCAACGCCTCCATCCAGCAGCACATCGCCTATATCGTGCGCATGGAAACCGGCGTCTGGACGCCTGAGGAAACGCTGGGCAATGCCAAGGGTTCATGCCGCGATTCCAGCTGGCTGCTGGTACAGGTCCTGCGCAACCTCGGCTTTGCCGCCCGCTTCGTGTCGGGTTACCTAATCCAGCTCAAACCCGACCTGGTTTCGCTCGATGGCCCCGCCGGCACTGACCACGACTTCACCGATCTGCACGCCTGGTGCGAGGTCTACCTGCCCGGTGCCGGCTGGGTCGGCCTCGACCCCACTTCGGGCCTCCTGACCGGCGAAAGTCACGTTCCGCTGGCGGCAACGCCACATTATCGCAATGCCGCGCCCATCTCCGGCTTTGCCAGCTATGCCGAAGTCGATTTCGCTTTCGACATGACAGTCACCCGTGTCGCCGAGCATCCGCGCATCACCAAGCCCTTTTCCGACGCCGCCTGGGATCAACTGAACGCGCTGGGCAAACAGGTGGACAGCGTCCTCGCCGAAAACGACGTGCGCCTCACCATGGGCGGCGAGCCGACCTTCGTCTCCATCGACGATTTCGAAGCCGACGAATGGAATACCGGCGCCGTCGGCCCCACCAAGCGCGCCTTGGCCGACGATCTGATCCGTCGCCTGCGCCAGCGCTTTGCCCCCAATGGCCTGCTGCATTACGGCCAGGGCAAATGGTATCCCGGCGAAACCCTGCCACGCTGGACCTTTTCGCTCTATTGGCGCGTCGATGGCGGGTCCGTCTGGCAGGATGAGGCTTTGATCGCACGCGAGGGCGCCAAGACCACGGCCACCCATGAAGACGCCCGCAAATTTCTCGATGCCTTTGCCCGCAATCTCGGCCTCACTGGGGAAACCATCGACGAAGCCTATGAGGACCCTGGCGAATGGCTGCTCAAGGAAGCCAATCTGCCCGCCAATGTCGATCCCACCAATTCTGAACTGGCCGACCCCGAAGCCCGCTCACGCATCGCCAAGGTGTTCGAACGCGGACTGACCAACCCAACCGGCTTCGTGCTACCCGTGCAGCGCTGGAACGCCGCAGCATCGAGCCCATGGCTCACTGAAAAATGGAAGACCCGGCGCGGCAAGCTCTTCCTCGCGCCGGGCGACAGCCCCGCCGGCTATCGCCTGCCGCTGAGCTCGCTCAAGCACATCAAGCCCACGGCATATCCCCATGTCGTGGCGCAGGACCCCGGCGCGCCGCGCGGCCCCTTGCCCGATCCCCTTGAAATTCTTGCCCGCAAGACCGCCGGCATCGCGGCGGATCCCCGCGCCCAGGTCGCAGCCGAATTCACCGCCGCCACCGAACAGCAGGAGCGCGTCGAACAGCAGATCAGCGAGATCGAGGGCGAGGTGCGCACCGCCGTCACTGCCGAAATCCGCGACCATCGCCTCTGCGTCTTCCTCCCGCCCGTCGAACGGCTGGAGGATTATCTCGAACTGATCGCAGCCACCGAAGCCGCCGCTCGCGCAATCGGCCAGCCGGTTCACATCGAGGGCTATGCGCCCCCGCACGACCCGCGCCTCAACGTCATCCGCGTGGCGCCCGATCCGGGCGTCATCGAGGTCAATATCCACCCCGCCTCGAACTGGGACGATTGCGTCGCCACCACCACGGCGATCTATGAGGAGGCCCGCCTCTCCCGGCTGGGCGCCGACAAATTTATGATCGACGGCCGCCATACCGGCACCGGCGGCGGCAATCACGTGGTCGTTGGCGGGGCCACGCCCCATGACAGTCCCTTCCTGCGGCGGCCCGATTTGCTCAAGTCACTGGTGCTGCATTGGCAGCGCCATCCTTCGATGAGCTATCTGTTCTCGGGACTCTTCATTGGCCCGACCAGCCAGGCCCCGCGCTTTGATGAAGCCCGGCATGACAGCCTCTACGAACTCGAAATCGCCATGGCCCAGGTGCCCGATCCGGCTTCGGGCCAACCTGCCCCGCTGCCCTGGCTGGTCGATCGCCTGTTTCGCAATCTCCTGGTCGATGTCACCGGCAATACCCACCGCTCGGAAATCTGCATCGACAAGCTCTATTCGCCCGATGGCCCCACCGGACGGCTGGGCCTGGTCGAATTCCGCGGCTTCGAAATGCCGCCCAATGCGCGCATGTCACTGGCCCAACAGGTGCTGATCCGCGCGCTGATCGCCCGCTATTGGACCAGCCCGCTCGACGGCAATTTCACCCGCTGGGGCACGACACTGCACGACCGCTTCATGCTGCCCCATTATGTCTGGCAGGACTTTCTCGACGTCCTTGCCGATCTCGACCGCCACGGCTTCAAGCTCGACTCCGCCTGGTTCGCCGCCCAGCTCGAATTCCGCTTCCCCTTCTGTGGCGAGGTCGAATATGACGACGTCCGCCTCGAACTGCGCCAGGCGCTTGAGCTCTGGCATGTCATGGGCGAACAGGGCGCCATAGGCGGTACTGTGCGGTTCGTCGACAGCTCGGTCGAACGGCTACAGGTCAAGCTCGAAGGAGCCAACCCCGAGCGCTACACCGTCGCCTGCAACCAGCGCCCGATTCCGCTGCGCAAGACCGACGCGTCTGGTACCGCCATCGCCGGCGTCCGCTACAAGGCCTGGCAACCCGCCTCGGGCATGCATCCGGTTCTCCCGGTCAATACGCCTCTGGTGTTCGATATCTACGACACCTGGACCGGACGCCCCGTCGGCGGCTGCACCTATCACGTCGCCCATCCGGGCGGCCGCAATTACGAGACCTTCCCGGTCAATGGCAACGAGGCCGAGGCCAGGCGCCTCGCCCGCTTCGTGCCGCATAATTACACCCCGGGCGGCTATGAGCTGCGGGCTGAAAAGCCGGCGGACGAATTCCCGCTGACGCTTGACCTGCGGCATCAGCCGCGCTTCTGGTAAATCCATGACTGCGCGGAATCAAAAATCCCGTGGCAAGCCCCCTGCTGGTCCCAGCATTATTGCTGATTACCGCCTGCAACCCGGCGTGCCCGACGAAATGATCGACCCTGCCGGAAATATCCGGCCGGGCTGGGCTGCCTTGATGACCGCATTCGACCGGCTCGGCCCCACCGAGCTAGCCGCCCGCTTCGAGCGCGCCGACCAATATCTGCGCGATGCCGGCGTGTTTTACCGCAAATATGACGGCGCCGAGGGCAAGGAGCGCGATTGGCCGCTGGCCAAGATTCCGCTGCTGATCGACGAGGCCGAGTGGTCCACTATCAGCGCCGGACTGGTCCAGCGCGCCGAATTGCTCGAAACCGTCATTGCTGACATCTATGGCGACAATACCCTGGTGCAACAGGGCCTGCTGCCGCCCGAACTGATTGCGCGCAATGGCGAATTCCTGCGCCCGCTGGTCGGCGTCAAACCGGCGAGCGGACACTACCTGCATTTCTGCGCTTTCGAGCTGGGCCGCGGCCCCGATGGATCGTGGTGGGTGCTGGGCGATCGCACGCAAGCCCCCTCCGGCGCTGGCTTTGCGCTGGAAAACCGCGTCGCCACCACACGCGCGCTGTCCGATATCTACGCCGATATGAACATCCAGCGGCTGGCCGGCTTCTTCCGCGCCTTCCGCGATACCCTCTTCACCCAGGCCAAGCGCGATGGCGGCCGCGTCGGCATCTTGACCCCCGGCCAGCTCAACGAAACCTATTTCGAGCACGCCTATATCGCCCGCTATCTCGGCCTCATGCTGCTCGAAGGCGAGGACCTGGTGGTCGAGGACGAGCGCGTCATGGTGCGCACCGTGGCAGGGCTGAAGCCGGTGACAGTGCTGTGGCGGCGCATGGACGCCTCCTTCGTCGACCCGCTGGAACTGCGCTACGATAGCCGCATCGGCACGCCCGGCATGGTCGAGGCCCTGCGCCACGGCTCGATCTCCATGATCAACGCGCTGGGCACCGGCCTGCTCGAAACCCGGGCGCTGGCCGCCTTCATGCCGCGCCTGGCGCAAAAGCTGCTGGGTACCGACCTGCTGCTGCCCGAAATCGCCACCTGGTGGTGCGGCCAGCCCAGCGAGCAGCGCCACGTGCTCGACAATTTCGACAAGCTGATGATCGGCCCAGCCTTCGCCACCACGCTCCCCTTCGATGACCAGCGCGGCACCATGCTCGGCTCCTCCGTTCCCGCCGACCAGCGCCAAGCCCTGCTCGACCGCATAAGCAGCAACGGCGCCGATTATGTCGGCCAGGAACAGGTGCAGCTATCCACCGCCCCGGTCTATGTCGATGGCAAGCTGGAACCTCGGGCGATCACCCTGCGCGTCTATGCGGCGCGCACCGAAGAGGGGTGGACCATCATGCCCGGCGGCTTCGCCCGGGTCGGCTCTACCAATGACGCTTCGGCCCTGGCCATGCAGCGCGGCGGCCAGGCGGCGGACGTCTGGGTCGTGTCGTCCAAGCCCGTGGAACAGGTGTCGCTGCTGCCGCGCGATGGGCAGAAGCTGGTGCGCAACTCGCCCGGCAGCCTGCCCAGCCGCGCCGCCGACAATCTGATCTGGCTGGGTCGCTATGCCGAGCGCTGCGAGGCCACGGTGCGCATTCTGCGCGCCTATAATGCCCGCCGGGCCGAGCTGTCCAAGACCGACCTGCCGATCCTCACCCATTGCGCCGCCTTCCTCGAAACCATCGATGTCGACGCTGCCGATGCCATGCCGCTGGGCCTGCTCTCGTCCATCGACAGCGCCGTGCACAGCGCCAGCCAGATCCGCGATCGCTTCTCGCCCGATGGCTGGCTCGCTTTGGTCGATCTGCAAAAGACCGCCCAACGCTTTGCCACCCGCGTGCGGGCGGGCGACGATGCCACCCGCGCCATGACCGTGCTGTTGCGCAAGCTGGCGGGCTTTTCCGGTCTCGTGCATGAAAACATGTATCGCTTTGCCGGCTGGCGCTTCCTCGAACTGGGCCGCCGGCTCGAGCGCGCCATGCAGATCGCCCGCGCCACCGCCTGGTTCACCGACAAGGATGCCCCGGACGGCTCGCTCGAAATGCTGCTCGAAATCGGCGATAGCGTTATGTCGCATCGCCGCCGCTATTCGGTCAGCGCCGGCACGCAAAGCGCCATCGACCTGCTGACGCTTGATCCCCTCAATCCGCGCTCGGTCATCTTCCAGCTCACCGAGCTGCAAAAGCAGATCGAAATGCTGCCGGGCGGCGTTGCCGATGGCCAGCTGTCACCCGCCGCCAAGGCCGGGCTGCAATTGCATACCCAATTGCGCATCGCCGAACCCGCCGACATGACCCCTGACCGCCTCGACAAGCTCGCCGCCGATATCGGCGTGCTCGCCAGCCTCGTGGCAGCGGCCTATTTCGTGTAGCGCCATGCTCTACGATGTCCGCCTCGACCTCCATTACGACTATGACGCTCCCGTCCATGGCGGCCGCCACCTCATCCGTGTGGCGCCCATTTCCGTGCCCGGCATCCAGCGCGTCATCGCCTCGCGCCTCTCCTTCGAGCCGCGACCGCAGCGCGAAAGCAGCTTCACCGACTTTTTCGGCAATGCGGTCACGACCGTCACCTATCTGACGCCGCACGATCATCTCGATATCCGCCTGACCGCCCGTGTCCAGGTGGAGGACACCCACCCGCCGGCCGATCTCTCGCCCTCGGTGGAACAATTGCGCCAGGAGGTCACCCGCTTCTGGTCGGTCGAACCCGATAGCCCCCACCATTTCCTGGCGGAATCCGGCAGCGTGCAGCTCGTGCCCGCCATTACCGCTTACACCCAGGCCATCACCGCCAATGCCGCTTCCGTGCTCAGCGCGGCAAATGCCCTTTGCATGGCCATCCATCGCGATTTCATCTACGACCCCAAGGCCACCGACGTGCTGACCACGCCCGCCGAGGCCTTTGCCCTGCGCAAGGGTGTTTGCCAGGACTTTGCCCATGTCATGATTGCGGGCCTCCGTGGCGCCGGCATTCCCGCTGGCTACGTCTCGGGCTTCCTGCGGACCAATCCGCCGCCGGGAAAACCGCGCCTGGAAGGCACCGATGCCATGCATGCCTGGGTCCGTGTCTGGTGCGGCCAGCATATGGGCTGGGTGGAATTCGACCCCACCAATGCCATGATCGCGGGCCCCGACCATATCTCGATCGGCCATGGCCGCGACTATGCCGATATCTCCCCGATCGTGGGCGTATTGAAAACCCACGGTTCGCACGAAACGACCCAGTCGGTCGACGTCATCCGCGTCGAATAACAGCTATCCGCATTCTGTTTCCGTCGTCCTGCGGAACTAAAGTCGATCCCTCGCCGTTCTTAGAGCAGGCGCAATAAAGCGCGCCTTTTCAAAGATATCGGCGGCCATGGCATTGGCCGCCAATCGGTGGAGACCTTTATGACACACGCTGAAATCAGGGCATTGGAAAACACCAGCCGCGCCAATATGGCCTGGTCTGCCGAAAGCTATGATGGCCAGACCCATTACGGCGACGTGCTCAAGGCTTTGACCCCGGCATTTCTCATTCTGCTCGTCGCCACCGGCCTCCTGCTCGCTCTGCTCTGAGCCGGCGGCTCTTAGCGTCACAATAACAAAAGAAGGATCGGCCCTATGACCTTAGGCACAATTCTCATCATCATCTTGATCCTGTTGTTGATCGGCGCCTTGCCCAATTGGGGCTATTCGCGCGGCTTCGGCTATGGACCATCCGGTATTCTGGGCGTCGTTCTCGTCGTCATCCTCATTTTGGTATTGATGGGACGAATCTGACGCACAGCCGATAAAGGGCGCGACCAGTATTGGAGTCCACGAAAGTGGAAAGCGCCCCGCGGGTTGAAGGTCGCCCCCCTTTCGCCCGCCCCTGGTCACCCCGGTACGCAAAGCGCGTATCGGGGTGTCTTTCTAGGAACCTACCGGGCGCTAAGGCGTTGAGTGACATCAACGAATGGAGCGTTCAATGGCTACTACACCCGAAATGGCACCCACCCGGCGCAAGACGTCCAATGGCACCTCGCGCACGGCCGCCAGCCGCGCCAAGGAAAAGCAGCTTGAGGAACAGATTGCCCAGCTGCAGGATGATCTCAAGGGTATAGCCGCCACGCTCGCCCGCCTCAGCAGCGAGAAGGTGAACGAGGTCAGGGACGTCGCCAAGTCCGAAGCCCGCCATCTCAAGAACCAGGGCCAGCATGTCATCGACGATGTGCAGGAACAGGCCGGCGCGCTGGAACAACAGCTCAAGGACACCATCCGCGAAAAGCCGCTGACGGCTGTGGCCAGTGCCGTGGGCATCGGCTTCATCCTCGCCCTCCTCTCGCGGCACTAGCCATCATGAACCTGTTGGCTCCCCTCGCGGCCCTGCTCGGCATCGAGGTCGAGGCGATCACCGACCGGGCCAAAAAGCTCGTAATCGTTTATGCGGTGATCGGCCTCTTCCTGCTGATCGGCTTCAGCTTCTTGGTCGTGGCGGGCTTTTTCGCGCTCACCACGCAGGTCGGGCCGATCTATGCGGCACTGATCCTGGGCGGCGCCTTTCTCGTGCTGGCGCTGGCCGTTTTTCTCGGCGCCCAGATCGGGGAAGGCAATCGCAAGCGCCGCGCTGCGGAACGGCGTCGCTCCAGCGAAACCAGCGCCTTCGTTACCACGGCCGCGTTGACGGCCCTGCCCGTGCTGATGCGTTCGCCGGCCGTGCGCACACTCGGATTGCCGGCAGTAGCCCTGGCGGCATTTTTCCTGGCGCGCAAGGCGGACGACAAGGACGATTGATCAATCCTGCCCGGAAGGCAGGGGCATCCATATCTCGGCGGCCACGCCGCCGGGATCGAATTCCAGCTTCACATTGCTGTCGAGCACCTTGGCAAGGCTACGCTCGATGAGCCTCGTGCCCAGGCCATAATCCCGCGGCGGCGACACTTCGGGGCCCTCCGTTTCCCGCCACCACAAGATCAGCCCCGGCACCGGCTCTTCCCGCTTTTCCCAGGCGATATTGACGATCCCCCGCTCCGTGGACCAGGCACCATGGCGATGGGCATTGGTGGTCAATTCATGCAAGATCAGGCCCAGCCCCACGGCATGGTCGGCCGGCAGCATCATATCGGGCCCCCGCACCTCGGCCCGGTCAGGGTGCTCGAGGAAATCGGGACCCAATTGCGAGGCAATCACCTCGTAGAGATGCACCCCGCTCCAATCGCGATTGGCGAGCAGGACATGGGCATCCGAGATCGTCCGCAACCGTCCGGAAAACGCGTCCATAAACGCCTTGGGATCGGGATTTTGCCTTATCGTCTGGCGCGCAACGGACTGGATCATCGCCAGCGTGTTCTTGACCCGGTGATTGAGCTCGCGCAACAGCAGCCGCGTGTGATCGGCGCTCTGCTTGGCCTCGGTAATATCGGTGGAGGCCCCCATCATGATCAGGGCCCGCCCCTCGGCGTCGCGCTGATAGACACGCCCGCGCATGGTCAGCCACTGGCCGCTCGCTCCCGCCCGCACTTCGGCGATGAAATCAACGCCTTCTTCCAGGCTCGCCCTTATGCTTTCCTCGATGGCCGGACGATCACCGGGGTGAACCGTGTTCAACACCTGCTCGAACTGGATCGCGCCGCTTTCGGGCAATTGATACATCCGGCGGAACATGTCGTTGCAGACCACTTCCCCCGTACGGATATCCCAGATCCAGCTGCCGACATTGCCCGCTTCCAGCGTCAGGGCGTGGCGCCACTCTTCTTTGAGCAAAGCCGCAGCCGTGCGCGCCCGCACCCGTGCTTCGTCCTTGAGGGCGAACAGCGTCGAGGCAAGCCCGGCCATGTCGGTCAATTGATCGACCAGCGCGGGATCGATCGCGGTCCGCGCCTCCCGACCGATCACGCAAAGCGAGCCCAACCGCTGCCCTGAAACCACGATCGGCGCCCCGGCATAAAACCGGATATGGGGCTCCCCGGTCACCAGGGGATTGCGCATGAAACGCGGATCGGCGGTGGCATCGAGCACCACCATTGCATCTGAACCGGCAATGGTATGAGCGCAAAACGAGTCCCGCGCCGCCGTCTCGCTCAGATCGGTGCCGTAGCAGGCGCGAAACCACTGCCGCTCCTTGTCGATCAGCGTCACCAGCGCGATCTCGGCGCCAAAGACATGCGCCGCCGTTCGGGTGAGCCGATCGAAGTCGGCATCGGGATCTGTACCGAGAACTTCCAGAGCCGCCAGCGCTTGCAGGCGGGCCGGATCATCCAGAACCTTGCGGACATCGTCCGGAAGGGAGGAATTCACTTCTGTCACTTTTCGTCCTGACGCTTCCGCGACAATTGCACATATTCAAACTGGGCAAGGTGGGAAACGGCGGGAACCGGAGGCCTTGCATTCGCCAGGCCCATCAATCGCAGCCAGATCGCTGCGATATAGTCAGGCCTGATGCCGTTAAACTCGGATCAGGCCACATGGTTCCACGCCTCGGCAAAAAATCATGTCCCTGTTTTGGGCAGCAATACCTTGAGCGCCTTAGGATGCACTTTGAGCGTCACCGAAGGCGCCAATTTAATCAATTCACCGTCGATCACCGCATGGGCATCGCGCTTGCGCCGGGGAAAGCTCAGCGTCACCTGCTCCACCTCCTGTTCGGAGACGGCAGGGCTCGCCCGCCAGCGCCCCAATAGCACGTCGATGGCAAGCCTGATCAGCGCCCAACTCGACATCGGCGCGGCCATATAGACGCCCAGCACGCCTGCATCGAGCCGGTCGGCATGGGGAATATGCCCCTCCCCGACCGGGTTATTGGACACTGCAATACCAGACACACGCAGCCGCTCGCGCCCGTTTCCGGTCTGGATTTCCGCCTCGAAATCGGGCGGTCGCACCGCCGCCGAGATGATGGCGCGCAGGCTCGCCAGCATCTTGCCGATCCGGCTGCGATAGACCATCCGCTCGCGGATGCGCACCAGCCGCGCATGCACGCCGACGCCGAATTGATGCACGAAGGCCCGGTCATTGGCCGTCGCGATATCCACCGCGCCGATCTCGCCGCCGGCAAGGGCTTCCATGGCCGCGCTCAGGTCTAGTGGCAATTGCAGGGCCCTAGCGAAAAGGTTCATCGTGCCGGCCGGCAGCACGGCCAGCGGCATTCCCGTGGCAAAGGCAATGCCGGCTGCCGTCGAGACGGTGCCGTCGCCACCTGCCGCCAGCATCACATCGACGCCCGCCGTTCCGGCAACCCGCTGCAACTCGGCCTCGACTGCCGCTCCCGCCACGATCCGGCAATCGAGCGCATGGCCATGCCCGGCAAAAATCGCGATTGCCTGATTGCACAATACATCGAGATCCATGGTTCGCAGCGTGCCGCCATCACGATTGAGGATCGCCACGATGTGCAATTTCTAGCTCTCCCCGCGCGGCCCGTCGGACGCCACCTGTCGCTCGACACCGGGCAGTGGCACCGTAACGGCAATGCCGCCAGTGGGGCGGCGCTCATAATGGGGCGCACCGGCAAACTGATTGGCGAGCTGCTTGACGATGACCGAGCCCAGCCCACCCTCGCCGGGATTCCGTGCTGCATCCATGCCGACGCCGTCATCTGCCACTCGCAGGGTAGGAATATCGGCCCCGTCGCGTTTGAAACTCACTTCAATGCTGCCCGCCCTGCCGTCAGGAAAGGCGTGCTTGAGGGCGTTCGTCACCAATTCCCCGACCAATATGCCGATCGTCGTGGCATCGCGCGCACCGATCTCTACCGGCGCGAAATCGCCCTTAAGCGTCACGGCCTTGGCGCCAGTGGCCGTATCTTCCAGATCGTCCAGCACCGCACCCAGGAATTCAGCGGCGCTGACCGTTTCGAGGTCATCGCCCAGCCGCAGGCGCCGGTGTGCCGATGCGACCGCATGAACGCGAGCCCGCGCCGCTTCGAGCGCATCGCGCACCTCGGTCGAACTCGTCCGCATCAATTGCAGGCCTAGCAATGACGAGACCGTGGCCAGCGAATTGCCGACCCGGTGATTGGTGTCACGCAACAAGGCCTCGACCCTTTGCCGCTCATATTCGGCATGTTCACGCGCCTCTTCGATGGCCTGGGTGCGCTCGCGCACTTCCGCTTCCAGCGCCTCGTTCTGCGTCAACAATTGCGTCCGGCTTTCCGCCAGGGCGCTGACCTGCCGCTGCGTCCGCGACAGCAGTGAATAGGAAAGGATCGCCGCCGCCGCCAGTGCCACGATGATCGCCCCGACCAGCGCACGACGCGACAGGTCGATGCCCTTGTTACGCTCCAGCAGCTTGGCGTTCTCTTCGCCAATGAATTGTTCAAGTCCGCTGCGCAACTCATCCATGAGCCGCGCGCCCATCCCGCTCTGGATCAGCGTCTGCGCTTCGCCCGGACGCTCCGACTGCACCAGATCGACGGTCCTGGCCATTTCCACCATCTTGACGGAAATGGCGCTGGCGATCGACGCCACCCGTTCGGTCTGCTGCGGATCGGCGGCGGTAATCGCCGTCAGCGTCTTGATGCGTGTATCGATCCCCGCGACGGCCCGGCGGTAGGGTTCGAGATAGCTCTGGTCTCCAGTGAGGATGAAACCACGCTGGCTGCTTTCCGCCTCGGTCAGCGCAATTGTCAGCTCGCGCGCCTGGTTGCGCACTTCA
Source organism: Devosia sp. (assembly GCA_035565135.1). Lineage (GTDB taxonomy): Bacteria > Pseudomonadota > Alphaproteobacteria > Rhizobiales > Devosiaceae > Devosia. The sequence goes on along the minus strand of DATMSY010000081.1, from coordinate 29,573 downwards.
TAGGTCTGGACGACATCGGCCAATTGCCGGTCGATCCCCGTCGTCATGATCAGCGCGGCCGCCGCGGCCAGCACGACAAGCGCCAGCGACGCGACAACGGCAAGCCGCGGCCGGGCCCGGCGCGATGGTCTGGTGTGCTGTTTTTGGTCGTCTATTTCGGCCACCACAACTATCCCGGCCGTCCGGTGCAAAGCCCAGGACAGACACGTCCCCCGTCAAATATCGTGCCTGTCGCACTGCACCATCGCAATGGCGGTTTTGCGGCCATTTCCATCAGATCAGCGGCCGCTGCCGCTCAGGCAGTCCCTCCCAACCGGCCAATTCCATCAACCCTGCCACATCGAGCACCTGGCAGGTGCGGTCCAGCCAGCGGATCAACCCGCGATCGGCCAGTTTGCGCAGCGTCTTGTTGGTATGAACGATCGAGAGCCCCAGCGTATCGGCAACATGGGTCTGGGTGATCGGCAGGGTAATGGCGCCCTGGGCCGAAAGCCCGACCGCGTTGGCCCGCTCATGCAGAAAGGCCAGCAGGTAGGCCGCCCGTTCCAACGCGCTGCGGCGGCCTAGGCTCAATAGATGCTCGTCGAGCATGCGCTCCTCTCTCGAGGCCAGCCAGGCAATGTCGAAACCCAGTCCCGGATGATTGCGGAACAATTCGTCAAGCCGGTCGCGCTGGAACACGCACAGTACCAGCGGCGATAGGGCCTCGATCGAGTGCTCCATCTCCCCGATCAGCGATCCCTGCAGACCCAAGAGATCCCCGGGGAGCATATAGTTGAGAATCTGCCGCCGTCCGTCCTCGAGCGTCTTGTAGCGAAAGGCCCAGCCCGACAGCAGCGTATAAAGATGGGCGCTATGGGCGCCCTCGGCCAATAGCGTCATGCCGGTATCGGCCACCAGCTCACCGATTTTGAAGGAAGCGACAAATTTCAGTTCCTCTGTGGCAAAAGGCCGGAAGCCCGGCATAGCGCGCAGGGGACAATAGTCGCAGGTGAACCGGCGGGCGGGCCCGGGGAGAACGAGGCTCAATAGACACCATGTGGGAGAAAAAATGCAGGCAGCAACCTAACGCCAGCGACGACAACCTGTTCCACGACATGTCAAATTTAAATGACAGGATGGGGACCCGGCCTCATGAAATGGCTCCACATTTGCGGACAAGCCCCATGCTCAACGGCCGAACCATCCTCATCGTCGAGGAAGAATTCCTCATCGCCCTCGATATTCAGCGGGTTCTGGAAGATCACGATGCCGGCCAATGCGTGTTCGCACGGAGCGCGGCGGAAGCCCTGGCACTCAGCGAGCGCTGGCACACTTATAGCTTGGCAATCGTCGAACTCCGGCCCGACCATGCCGACAGCATCGCCTTGCTGCGCGGCCTGAGCCAAGCTGGAACAAATCTCATCGTCACCACGTCCGATCCCGGGCTGCGCTCGGGGTCGGACGTGGCGCCGGGCGCGCCGACGCTCATCAAGCCCTTCCCCGAAGAGGAATTGCTGAGCGCCATCGGCAAGACGCTCAGCGCGGCTCAGAACGAATGATTATGCGTGGTCACCTGGGACGAGACGGCGTCGGGACCATAATCGGCTTCGCCGCTGATCTTGAGAATATCCTGCAGGCGCGTGCGTGCCCGGCTGACGCGGCTTTTCATCGTACCGATGGCGCAATCGCAGATTTCGGCGGCCTCCTCATAGGAGAACCCCGAAGCCCCGATCAGGATGATCGCTTCGCGTTGATCATCGGGCAGTTGTCCCAGGGCCTTCTTGAAATCCTGCATATCCATCGAGCCATATTGGGAGGGATGCACGGAAAGCCGCTCGGTAAACGAGCCGTCGCTGTCCTGAACCTCACGGCCGCGCTTGCGCATCTGGCTATAGAATTCATTGCGCAGGATGGTGAAAAGCCAGGCCTTGATATTGGTGCCCATCTCGAAGCTGGACTGCTTGGCCCAGGCCTTCATGACGGTATCCTGCACCAGGTCGTCAGCCTTGTCGTGCTTGCCGGTAAGGGAGACGGCGAAGGCGCGCAGGCTGGGCAGAGTTGCAAGCATTTCGCGCTTGAACGAGGTCGGTTCGGCACTCATGCCGTTACTCCTCGTCACGAGAAACGGTTTTGGCCTTTTGCGCCTGTTCGGCGCTGTCGAGCTTTTCCAGCAAATCGAGGAGCTGTTCGGGAACGCCTTCATCCTGAACCGCCCCATAGAGTGCACGCAAACGCGCGCCGATATCCGAATTCGGACCCAGCCCATCATCTGCCCGCCCCGCCTGCGTCCGCATACGTTGCTGGGTCACCAGTTTGTCCTTTATCATATCTATGTCTTTGCCGTCCGAATTGGTCCGCCCTTTGGCGAGCTAAATGTACGGTCCGCGGAAAAGTTCCACCACACGGGGAACTTTTGCCTCTACGAGCCGTTTGTCGGTTTCGTGGTTCCACGATCCAAGCGTCACTGGGAGTTCTTATATGACTTTGTCCACGCGGATTGCTCCGCACTTGCCGTATCTGCGGCGGTTTTCCCGCGCCGTAACCGGGTCGCAAACATCCGGAGACGCCTATGTGGCGGCAACGCTGGAAGCACTCATTGCAGACATTTCGCTGTTTCCCGAAGCATCGAACGATCGCATCGCGCTTTATAAGCTGTTTTCCGCCCTCTTTTCGTCCTCGGCCATCCCGATTCCGGAACCTGCGTCCAGCTTTGCCTGGGAAAAGCGGGCCGCGCACAACCTCGCCAATCTCGGACCGAAACCGCGCCAGGCCTTCCTGCTGGTCGCCGTTGAAGGCTTTACCCATGCCCAGGCCGCCGAAATCCTGGCGGTGGACGAAAATGCCTTTGCATCCCTGCTCGAGGAAGCCTCGGTCGATATCTCGCGCCAGGTGGCAACCGAGATCATGATCATCGAGGACGAGCCCCTGATTGCCATGGATATCGAGCAATTGGTGGAAAGCCTCGGCCATAAGGTGGTGAGCGTCGCCCGCACCCACAAGGAAGCGGTCAACCTGTTCAACCAGACCCACCCCCGCATGATCCTGGCCGATATCCAGCTGGCCGATGGCAGCTCGGGGATCGACGCGGTCAACGACATCCTCAATACCCACTCGATCCCGGTGATCTTCATCACCGCCTTCCCCGAGCGCCTGCTCACCGGGGAACGACCCGAGCCGACCTTCCTCGTCACCAAGCCGTTCAATCCGGACATGGTCAAGGCACTGATCAGCCAGGCCCTGTTCTTCGACGAAGGCTCGCGCGCCGCGGCCTAAGACACGAGAATTTGTTTACCGCAAAATGCGCTAAGGGCCGGGTTTTCCCGGCCTATTTTATTTGCGCCCGGAACCGCGCCACGCGCCGGCACGTTGTTCTGCCAGGCAATTCAAAGGAGAGTTTTCCATGCTTTACTACGCTCTCGTCTTCTTCGTGATCGCGCTCATTGCCGGCGTTCTCGGATTTGGCGGCATTGCCGGCGCCTCGGCCGGTATCGCCCAGATTCTATTCTTCCTGTTTCTGGCCTTTCTCGTCATCTCGCTCGTTGTCGGCCTCATTCGCCGGGTCTAGCCGATGACGCTCGATGCATTGAGCCAGAAGGCGGCTCCGCTCCGGCGCGGCCGCCTTTTGCACCCCGCCGACCATGCAAGGACCCACTCTATGTCTTCGGCATCCACCGAGCGTCGCCTGCAAATGCAGCTGCGCGCGCTCTCCGCCAGTCTTGGCGGTCGTGGGGTCAGCGTGCTGCACCAGGACCGCAACCATGTCTACGATCTCGCAGAAAACCTGCCCGACGAATGGATCGGCCACGGCGTGATCGGGCATCGCGAAGCCGACTTCCTCGCACGCCCTGTCGCCCACCGGCTGATCGAGGCCTTCGATGCCTGCCTCAAATCCGGACAATCCCAGCGCCTGGGGTTTGAGCTGGCCGACCCCATCCGGCGCCGGCAATTCCAGGCACAGCTTCTGCCTGATGCGGACGGCGTCATCACTATCGTCACCGACGTCACCGAGGAACGCAACCGGGAGACCGCGATCAACGAACTTCTGCGCGAGGTCAGCCACCGCTCCAAGAACCTGCTCGCCATCGTCCAATCGGTCGCCATGCAGACGGCCCGCCACAGCACCACCATCCAGCAGTTTCTCGACCGCTTTCGCGGCCGGCTGCATGCCCTTTCCAGCACGCAGGACCTAGTGACCGAGAGCAATTGGCGCGGCACGCATCTGCAATCGCTGGTCGCCTCCCAACTGGCCCGCATTGGCCCGACGGCCCTGGGCAATACCCGTATGACCGGTGAAAACCCGGTGCTGGGCCCCAATGCCGCGCTCCACATTGGCCTTGCCATTCACGAGCTTGCCGCCAACGCCGCCCTGCATGGCGCCCTGGCCCAGGCCGGAGCCGGCCATATCTGGGTCGATGCCAAACTTTCTCCTGACCAGAGCCAATTGATCATCGAATGGCAGGAAACCGGCGCTCAAAACATCAAAGGCCGCCAACCGGCCCGCTTCGGCACCATGGTGCTCGAACATGTCGTGCCGGTATCGGTGGGTGGCGAGGCGCTATTCAACGTCGACGCCGACCACGTCTCCTATCGGCTCGCCATCCCCGCCGATCAGTTCAGCGCCTGAGCAGGAAAAAGCTCGCTCGTCCGCCCAATCCAGGAATAGGCCAATAGGCCGATCCATTCCCGGATGGCGACGCCCGTGGTGGTCACATTGAGCACCGGATTGACGATATCGATACCGACCGTCTCGTCCCCCGCACTGCGGTAATCGGTGGGCCAGGCGATCACGTCCATGCCCACCTTGCGGAAAATGCCGACCGAGCGCGGCATGTGGAAAGCCGAGGTGACCAGGAGCACATTGCCGGAAACATCGCCCAACAGAGCCTGGGTCAGCTTGGCATTCTCATCGGTATTGCGCGAAGCATCTTCCAACACGAGCCGCGCCGGATCGAGGCCCAGGCCGGTGAAAAACCGCTCCGCAGTCATCGCTTCCGATTCTCCGTCCGGCACCATCAGGCCTGAACCGCCGCTCACCACGACCTTTGCCTCGGGATAAAGCATAGCCAGCCGCAAGGTCTCGGTGAGCCTGTCCCCGGCTTCGGTCAGCTCGGGTATCTGCCGCCGCGTACTGACCCGTCCCGCCGTTGCTCCGCCCAGCATGATGATGGCCGAAACCTGATCAGGCAGGTCCGCCGGCCGGACAAACCGGTTTTCAAGCGGCAGGATGAGCAGTGCTCCGGCAGTTGTGAATGCACAGATCCCCAGAAACACGACCGCCGCCCCCAAGGCGATCAACCCAGCAATGCGTCTTCTAAAAAGGATCAGCAACCAGCCCAGCAAAACCAGCAAAAACACCAGACTGACCGGCTGAACCAGCAGCCAGAAGATTTTTGAGAACACAAACAGCATTGGCAAACCATGACGAGAGACGGGCCGACACTAGGCAAGCCAACCCGGGCTGGCGAGGCGGAAATCTGTGCCCGCCTCGGCTTGTCCAGCAATTTCGCTTGCCATCTGCCGCGCTTTTGCTTTTGTAGGGAGCGGTCAAGACTGCCCGCCTTAAAATAAGGCAGTCACCGGTCAGGAAAACGCCCGCCCAAGCGGGCAATAGGTGAGCATGGCGCAATCGAAGCCCCTCGAGGCTGCGAAATGGCCGGTCGTTGCAGTTGACGACCTGCATAAGTCCTTCGACGACCTTGAAGTTCTCAAGGGCATATCCTTCTCCGCCCGCGAGGGTGAGGTCGTCTCGCTGATCGGCTCATCGGGCTCCGGCAAGTCGACATTGCTGCGCTGCATCAACATGCTCGAAGTTCCCGACCGGGGGACAGTGGCCATCGACGGCGAGGTCATCGCCCTGCGCGGCAGCGGCCAGCGCCGCCACATTGCCGACGAAGGCCAGATCCGCCGCATCCGCTCCGAATTGGGCATGGTCTTCCAGTCGTTCAATCTCTGGGCCCATATGACGATTCTAGAAAACGTCATGGAGGTTCCCCTGGTCGTGCAGCGCCGCAACCGGGCGGAAGTCGAGGCCGAGGCCATCGCCATGCTGGACAAGGTCGGCATTGGCGCCAAGGCATCGAACTACCCTAACCAGCTTTCCGGCGGGCAGCAGCAGCGCGCCGCCATCGCCCGGGCGCTCTGCATCAATCCGCGCGTCATGCTGTTCGATGAGCCCACTTCCGCCCTCGACCCCGAGCTGGAAGTCGAAGTGCTGCGCGTCATCAAGCTGCTGGCCGATGAAGGCCGCACCATGATTCTGGTCACCCACGACATGGAATTTGCCCGCTCGGTTTCCGACCGGGTGATCTTCCTGCACCAAGGCCTGATCGAAGAAGAGGGCACGCCCGACCAGGTGTTCGGCGCCACCAAATCGGCCCGCCTCAGACAATTCCTCAATGCCGCCAGCCACACGTAACGCGCTGGGCACCAACAAAACTACTCAACGGAGAGACGTGAAGATGAAAAAGATTATCCTCGCCGCCGCGGCGATCCTGGCGCTTTCTTCGGCGAGCCAGGCCCAGGAAACTGTGCGCATCGCCACCGAAGGTGCCTATGCGCCTTGGAACTTCCTCGACGATGCCGGCAAGCCCGCCGGTTTTGAAATCGAGCTGGGCGCCGCCATCTGCGAAAAGGCCGGCATTGCCTGCGAATTCATCATCAATGACTGGGATTCGATCATCCCCAACCTGCTGGCCGGCAACTACGATGTGATCATGGCCGGCATGTCGATCACCGATGAGCGGCTGGAAACCATCGACTTCAGCCAGAATTATTTCCCGCCCGATCCGTCCAAATATGTTGCAGCCGCCGGCGAAGCCATCGACCCGTCCGCGCTTGAAGGCAAACGTGTCGGCGTCCAGGGCGGCACCATCCAGGCCGCCTATGCTGAGGAAAATCTTGGCTCCAACAATACCGTGGTCTCCTTTGGCACGGCCGACCAGGCCATGGCCGACCTTGCCGCCGGCAATCTCGATACCATCCTGGCAGACGGCGCCTATCTCGAGCCCGTCGTCGCCGCATCGGGCGGTGCGCTCGAATTCGTGGGCGAAGACGTGCTGATCGGCGATGGCGTGGGCGCCGGCCTGCGCAAGGACGAAGCCGAGCTCAAGGGCAAGTTCGATACCGCCATCACCGCCCTCAAGGCCGATGGCACGCTCGACACCCTGATCGCCAAATGGTTCGAAGGCCGCGGGCCGTATTTCGCTGAGTAGTACCTAAGGCCATCCCCAAGCACGGGTCTTCCCTCTCCCCTTGCGGGAGAGGGTGGATCGGCCGCAAGGCCGAGACGGGTGAGGGGTTATCTCCGCATATGCTGATCGCCGAACGACCGCTGCCCCCTCATCCGCCCCTACGGGGCACCTTCTCCCACAAGGGGAGAAGGATAGCTGGTGCATACCGAGCATGACCGACGACATCGCCTTCTGGCTCGGCTATCTGACCAATGGCAAGCATCTCACCTGGTATGCGAGCTTCCAGTTCACCATTTTTGCGGCCCTGGCCGGCGGCACGCTCGCCGTGGTTTTCGGCCTGGTCGGAGCTACGCTCAAGAATTCGCGCTTCTTTCCGCTGCGCCTGATCGGCACGATCTATTCCTCCATCGTGCGCGGCGTGCCCGATGTGCTCTTCTTCCTGTTTTTCCCGCTCGCTTTCGAGCAGGCCGTCGAATGGCTGGTGGCGACGCAGGTCTGCTCGCCCGAGGCCATCGCCGCCCAATCCGCGGCCTGGCCGCCCTGCAAGGAGGCCAATTGGTTCCTGGGCAACACCGAATACCTGCTGCTCGCCAGCGTTTCGCTCGGCCTGGTCTATGGCGCCTTCGCCACCAATGTGATCCACGGCGCCATGCGCGCAGTGCCCCAGGGCCAGCTTGAGGCCGCCCGCGCCTATGGCATGTCGTCCGCCCAGGTCCTGTGGCGTGTCCATATCCGCCAGATGTGGGTCTATGCCCTGCCCGGGCTTTCCAATGTCTGGATGCTGATCGTCAAGGCGACCTCCCTGCTCTCACTGCTGCAGATCGCCGATATCGTGCTTTGGGCCGACCGCCTGGGCGCCCCCAATTTCCTGCCCGCCGTCGGATTGGTGCATGAGGATTGGCGCTGGCGCTATTATCTCGTGCTTTTCGTCTTCTATATCCTGGTGACCCTGGTCTCCGAAAAGGCCTTCAACGCCATCATGCGCCGCGCCGGACGCGGCATTCTGAGCGAGGCGCGATAGATGGAGCGCTTCATTCAGGAACTGGCGCTGTTCGCCCCCGCGGTGGTGTTCAATATCTATTTCGCCGCCGTCTCGATCCCCATCGGCTTCGTGTTGGCGGTCGCACTAGCATTGGGCAAGGCCTCGCCCAATCCCTGGCTGTCGCGACCGAGCCGCACCTTTATCTATGCCTTCCGCGGCTCGCCGCTCTTCATCCAGTTCTTCATGTTCTATTCGCTGGCGCTCTCGCTCAATGTCAGCCTTTGGAAGCCCTGGGGCATATCCTGGTTCGTGCTGCATCCCCTGTTCATCGGCCCCTTCGTGCTGACGCTGAACACCGCCGCCTATACCGCCGACATCTTCCATGGCGCCCTGCGCGCCGTGCCCCGTGGCGAAGTCGAGGCCGCCCGCGCCTATGGCATGTCCCGTGCCCAGCAATTCCGCCAGGTCATCTGGCCCAATCTCATCCGGCTGGCCTGGCCCGCCTATACCAATGAGGTGGTCTTCCTCTTCCACGCCACGGCCATCGTCTATTTCGCCTTGCCGGTCATCGGCATGCAGAAGGACCTCATGATCACGGCCAAGGAATTGTTCGAGCGCGATTACAATGCGTTCCTGCATTTCTCGGTCGCCGCGCTCTATTTCCTGGCGGTATCACTGGTGGTTTTCTTCCTCTTCGGTCTGGTCTACCAGCGGCTGATGCGGCATATGCCGGCCCAGCCGCGCATGCGCTTCCGGCCCAAATGGATTCGGTGACCCCATGACCTTCCAGCTGCACGAAACCACCCTCTCCGGCGACACGCCCGGCACCACGACCAGCCTCTATTGGTATACGGCCGGCCCCGGAGACGCAGCGATCAAGGTCCACCTGCAGGCCGCACTCCACGCCGATGAACAGCCTGGCACCATGGCGCTGCACCACCTGCTGCCCATGCTGGCCGAGGCCGATGCGGCCGGCGCCCTCAAGGCCCGCTTCGTCATCTTCCCCTCGGTCAATCCGCTCGGCCTCGCCAATCGCTCGCTGCGCCACCATATCGGCCGCTACGACATCGAAACCGGCGTCAACTACAACCGCCGTTGGCCCGATCTCTACCCCCTGATCGCCGACGCCATCGTGGGCAAGCTCGGCGCCGATCCCAAGGCCAATATCGCGACTATCCGCGCCGCCGTCGGCGCCTGGATCGCCGCACAGAAGCCGGGCTCTGCCGCCCAGCAATTGCGGCTCTTCGTGCTGCAATCGGCCCATGACGCCGATATCGTGCTCGATCTGCATTGCGACGACGATAGCCTCATGCACATCTTCACCTCGCCCGAACTGATACCGGGCCTGCAGGATCTGGCCGACTGGATGGGCGTTGCCGCTACCCTCACCGCCGAAGACAGCGGCGGCGGCTCCTTCGATGAAGTGCTACCCTCGCTCTATCGCAAGGCCCGCCTCGCCAATCCCGGCCACCCCATTCCCAATGGCGCGGAAACCGCCACGCTCGAATATCGCGGCCGCGCCGACAGCTTCGATGCGCTCGGCAAGGTAGATGCCGAAGGTCTGTTCGGCTTTTTTGCCGGTCGCGGCCTGATCGCCGCCGATGTGGAAGCCCCGCCTGCCGCGCCCTTGCCGACGCCATTCGAGGCCACCGAAGTGTTGCGCACCGATGCACCGGGCCTCCTAGCCTATCACGTTGCTTTGGGCGATCGCGTTCAAAAGGGTCAGCCGGTCGCTGACCTGATCGCCATGGATGGCCCAGGCGCCTTCCTCGACCGGCGCCCGATTCTCGCCGGAACGGATGGCTTCATCCTCTCCCGCGCCAGCGCCAAATATGTCGCCCGCGGCGCCGGCATCGCCAAGATTGTCGGTACGGAAATCCTGCCCGCCCGCGCCGGCGCCTATCTCCTGGAAGATTAACGCACGTCTTCCCCACTTGCCGCCCTGGGGCCAGCAAGACCGCCCCACGCCCGCATTCCGCCAATAGCGAAGAACCCAGCCCATCATTTGCACACCGCAAATCACGGGCCCGTGATGGCTCGCGTTAACCTTACCAAGAATCTCTTTAGACGCCCCTTTGCAAAGTTAACAAAACGTTGCATTTTAAAAATAGGTTAAAATCTTCTTAAAAAGCTGCGCTGCGACAGAGATGGCAGAGGAGGTTTTCAAGCGCCCTCCGTAGTTTCGCCAGAGTAAGGCCTGTAAGTCAGATTAGGAGAGCGTCATGGAAAGTAAGTACAAGTCCGTACCTGAGGCGGCACTCAGGGGCAGCCTTCGCGACTATCGCGCACCCGCCGGCGCCAACCTTATCGGCCGCATCGCCGGCTTTTATGAATGGCAGAACCTGCGCCGCCAGCATGAGCTATGGCCCTATGCCCGCTCCACCTCCACCGCTCCCAAGGCTCGCTGCGAAGCCCGCAGCGATGCGGGGCAGGATTTCTCCGGCATCAATTTCGCCAGCCAGGACTATCTGAGCCTCTCCTCTCACCCGGCAGTAAAGCAGGCCGCCATCGAGGCAATCGGCGAATATGGCGTCCATAGCGCCGGCTCGGCCGCCCTGCTCGGCAATACCGCCAATTCCCTGCGGCTGGAACATGCCCTTTCCGACTTTATCGGCGGCCGCGAAATCGTGCTCTACCCCACTGGCTGGGCTGCCGGTTACGGCTCGGTCCAGGGTTTCGTGCGCGCCAACGACCATATCGTCATGGATATCCTGGCCCATTCGTGCCTCCAGGAAGGCGCCAAGGCGGCCACGCAGAATATCCATCACCACGGTCACCTGAACCTGCAGATGCTGGAGCGCAAGCTCTCTCGCATTCGCGCCAACGATGCTGAAAACGGCATTCTGGTGGTGACGGAAAGCCTCTTCTCCATGCATTCCGACACGCCCGACCTGGGCGCCATGCGGGCGCTGTGCGACAAGTATGACGCCACGCTGCTGGTCGATTGCGCCCATGATCTGGGCTCGATGGGCGAGGACGGACTGGGCCATCTGGGCATGCAGAAAATGCTCGATGCCGCCGATATCATCATCGGCAGCTTCTCCAAGACTTTTGGCTCCAATGGCGGCTTCATCGCCGTCCGCGACAAGGCGACAGCCGAATATCTCAAATATTACAGCGCCACCCACACCTTCTCGAACGCCCTTTCGCCGGTGCAGGCCGCTACCATTCTGACCGCGCTCAATATCGTGCGCTCCGAGGAAGGCCGCGCCCTGCGCCGCAAGCTGATGGACAATATCGTCTATCTGCGCCAGCAGATGACGGCGGCAGGCCTTGAAGTGCTGGGCAATCCTTCGCCCATCGTCCCGGTTAGCCTCGGGCTGGAAAGCGTCGGCCGCTATGCCTCGCGTCACCTGATGGCGCTGGGCGGCATTGCCAATCTTGTGGAATATCCGGCCGTGCCGCAAGGCGCCGCCCGCTTCCGCTTCCAGGTCATGGCCGCCCATACCCACGACGACATCGACCAGGTCGTGGCCATCCTCGCCCGCGCCATGCGCGATGCCGACCTTGAATACCGCTTGGGCCACGAAGGCCAGCCCCAGGTCAGCAAGCATAGCGAAGTCAGCGCCGTTCCGGCAGAGTAACGCGCTTTCCCCTCTCCTTTCGGGGAGAGGGGACTACCCCTCGACCAGCGCCGCAGCCGGCGTCTTTGGCCCCAGCACAGCCTGCATTTTCCCCAGCAGGCGCGGCAGGTCCACCGGCTTGGTATCAAAATCGATGCAGCCGGCAGCCAGCGCCTTGGCGCGGTCGGATTCAAACGCACTCGCCGTCAGGGCGATGATCGGCAGGGCTGCGGTTTCCGGATTGGCGCGGATGCGGCGGGTCGCTTCGCAACCATCCATTTCCCCCAGCCCCATATCCATCAGGATCACGTCCGGCATCAGCTCCAGCGCTGCGGCAATGCCGCTCGGGCCGTCTTCGGCAAATCGGATGGCATAGCCCCGCCGTTCCAGCCGCCGGCCCAAGACGTCGCGATTGATGGGATTGTCTTCGACGATCAGAACCAATGCCATGGCACGCGCTCCTGCCTATTCGTTGACTGCCCTTGCCTGCCGCGCACCGCGTGCGGCCTTGAGGCTGGCCACCGCCGCCCGGACCTTGTCGCCGTCGAGCGGCTTGAGCAGGATGCCGTCCGCTCCCGCCGCCAATGCCTTGCTGCGCTCCGACAGGATCGAGATCATCAGCACCGGAATGTCGCGGGTGATCGGATCGGCCTTGAGCGCTGCCAGCACATCCCAGCCATCATAGCCAGGCATCAGAATATCGAGGAAGATCGCCGATGGCTTGACGGTGCGGGCAATCTGCAAGGCCGATTGCGGCGCGTCGGTGCAGATCGGGGTGAGGCCCTCCTTGCTGAACAGGCGCTCGGCCAATTCCAGAAAATTGCGATCGTCATCCACGATCAGCAAGCGCAGCCGCTCGTCGCCGCCGGCCGTGCCGGAAATGCGGTCGTTGAAATCCTGCACCTGCTCGCCATGCAGCGGCACAATGGCGCCGCGCACATTGGCCAGCGGATCATGCGCCGCTTCCTGGTTCAGCGCCGGCAGGCGAATGGTGAAGGTCGATCCCCTGCCCAGCTCGCTTTCGACATCGATCTGCCCGCCCATCAGGCGGCAGAGATTCTGGCTCAGCGACAGGCCAAGCCCCGTGCCGCCATAGACCGCGGCAATCTTGGGATTGGCCTGCGCGAAATTGTTGAATAGCGCCTTCTGCTGCTGGGCGGAAATACCGATACCCGTGTCGGAGACGGCAATCTCGATCCATTCCTGCCCAGCTTCCGGACGGCGGCGGATCGACAGCGTGATATTGCCATTATGGGTGAACTTGGCGGCATTGGAGAGCAAGTTGAAAATCGCCTGACGCAGCTTGGTGGCGTCGCAGCGGATCGAGCCCAGCTCGCCCTTCCGCTCCACCACAAAGCTATTGGCATTCTTGACCGCCAGCGGCCGCGCGGTGGATTCCACCTCGTCGATCAGCTTATCGAGATCGACCGTCTCGATATGAAGGGCCATCTTGCCGGCCTCGATCTTGGAGATATCGAGGATGTCATTGACCATGGCCAGAAGATGCTTGCCCGCCGCGCTGATCTTCTGCAGATCGGCAATCTGCTCGCCCCGCCCATCCAGTTCGGCATCTTCGAGCAGGATTTCCGAATAACCCAGCACGGCATTGAGCGGCGTGCGCAGCTCGTGGCTCATCTTGGCGAGGAATTCGGACTTGGCGCCATTGGCCCGCTCGGCCTCTTCCTTGGCGATGGTCAGAGCGCGCAGCGTATCCTGATGGCGCTCGACTTCCTTGATCAGCTCGGACTGGCTGTCGACGACGCTCGAATAATAGGCCGCCATCATGAACACGTAGATATTGCAGCCCAGCGCCGATAGCACGCCGGCCACAACCATGTTCTCGACCGGGATATGGTCCGGAAAATCGCCGAGCAGATAGAAGACGTAAAGCGTGCCAAGGCCCAGCGTGAACTGGGCAAACACGAAGATGCGCGCTGTCCAGGTGGCCCCCAGATACATGAAGGCCAAGAGCGGCGTCAACACCAGCCAGACCAGGAATGGCGAGCTGGTGCCCCCGTAATTATAGGTGCCCCACAGGATACAGAAGGTCAGGTTCAGCACCGAGAACATGGCCAATTGCGTATAGGCGCGCGGGAAGAGTTTCAGCAGCGCCAGAAAGGGCCAGAAGGCATAGATCGACGCCGCCAGGATCAGCACCTGCGGCTCGGGCGCCGGGTCCGCGAACCACAGGAACAGCGGAATCGGCGTCGCGATGATCGGGCCGAACATGTGACTCATGATGAACATCTGCACGCGCTTTCGCGTGTGCAGATCGCGCTGCAATTCCTGCGGCGTGAACCATGCCATCGTTCGCTGGAAAAGACCCAAAGGATCCATGAGGGTGCCTCGACCGGCAAATGCCGACCCCGACAATGATCTTAACACTTTGACAAGTGGTAAATCATGCGCACTAAAGCGCAGTACCAGGCAAAAATCGTCAAAAATGGCCTATTTGGCGTTGGCCAGCGCCAGCAGGGCATCCACATGGCATGGCGTTCCCGCCCGGCACCAGCATGCCAGATTCTTTCCTGCCAGCGCCGCCCGGATTTCTTTAACCGGAGGCGGCGTGTCCTCGGTGACCAATTCTCCGCGTATCCAGCGGCCATAACGCGCCACCGCCTCGGCCTGTGCCGCAGCCTTGTCGACGCCCAGTTCGGCCATGACATCGGCAATGGTGAAGGGATTGCCCCAGCGCCCCGGCCGCGCCACCGATTGGGCCGGCAGGCCATTGAGCGCCTGCGATATCGCCTGCAGGTCAAACCCCGCCCGGCGCGACAGCACGATGCGTTGCGGCTTCATCGCAAATCCTTGTCATAGACGAATTTGGGCATTTCCCATTTGAAGATCAGCGCCACGACGCGCAGCGCAAAGCCCACGGCAATGGCCACCAGCATAACCAGATCCGGCTGCAGATTGGCCTGAAGCCCGAAATAGTAGAGCACCCCGGTCACGATCGAGACGGTGGCATAAAGCTCGCTGGAAAACACCAGCGGCACATCATTGCACAGCACATCGCGCAGAATGCCGCCGACAATCCCGGTGACCATGCCCGCCACGATAATAATAAGCGGATGCTGGCCCATCTCGATGGCCACATTGCACCCCACAATGGTGAAGACGACCAGCCCCAGCGCGTCGAGCAGCAGGAACGGCCAACGCAGCTTGTCCACCACCCGCGCCGTGGCGATAGTCAGCAGCGCCGCCCCGCAGACCAGCAGCAGCACATAGGAATTGTGCACCCAATAAAGCGGATAATGCCCCAGCAATATGTCGCGCGCCGTGCCGCCGCCCAGGGCGGTCACGCAGGCCAATAGGCACACGCCGAACCAGTCCATCTTGCGCCGCCCCGCCGCCAGGGCTGCGGTCATCGCCTCGGCGGTGATGGCGACAAAGAACATCGCTTCAAGCATTGAAAATTCCTGCTGCGGCAAAACCGGGTTGTCGCCCCGACGTTACCCCAAGACAATGCCGCATGCATCAATCGGAGGCAGAGCCATGCGCCAGCCCAAATCCGTCAAGGCCCTCGAAGAGTTTGGCCGCGTCCGCCTGTCGGAAAACTTCTTCATGCGCGATTTCCTCTATTCGGAGATCGCCGCCATCAATGGCTTCCAGAACATCCCCTCCGACCCCGATCTCGCCATCGCCGCCGGCAAGGTGCTGTGCGAAACCCTGCTCGAGCCACTGCAGGCCCGCTTCGGCCGCATCTCGGTGCGCTCATCCTATCGCTCGACGGAGGTCAATGGCTTCGGCAATGCCAACAAGCTCAATTGCGGCAGCAATGACAGCAATTTTGCCGGCCACATCTGGGACCGCCGCGACGCACAGGGCCGCATGGGCGCCACTGCCTGCGTCGTGGTCAACCGCTTCATCCCCTATTACCAGCGCACCGGCGATTGGGAGGCCATGGCTTGGTGGGTGCATGACCACCTGCCCTATTCCGACATGGAATTCTTCCCCAAATACGCCGCCTTCAACCTGCAATGGCGCGAGGAACCGATCAGGGGAATCTATAGCTTCATCCCGCCCCGGCGCGGACGGCTGACCGAGCCGGGCAAGCCCAATTGGGCGGGAAAGCATGAGGCCGCCTATGCGGCGATGCTGGCGGAGATTGGGTAAAGCCTAGAGGAAATCCTGCCGCATCGGGGTGAATACGTCGATCAGCCGCCCATCGGTCAGCGCCACCACGCCATGCTCCACTCCGCTGGGCACGATGAAACTGCCGCCCTGCTCGACCACTTCGGTTTTCCCGCCAATGGTCACCTCGAACCGCCCCTCGGCAACATAGCTCACCTGCACATGCGGATGGGAATGCAGCGCGCCGACTGCGCCCTGCTCGAAGGCAAACTCCACCTGCATCAGCTCGGGCGTATGAATCAGCACACGCCGCCGATTGCCCGGCGCCAGTTCGGTCCAGTCCGTCGCGCCGGGCTGCGCAAAAACCGCCTGTTTGCTCATCGCTTTCTCCTCATCGTGCCAGCCACCCGCCATCCACGGGGATAACCGCGCCATGCATATATTTGGACGCCCGCGACAACAGGAACACCGCCGCATCGCCAATGTCGGATGGCTCGCCCCAGCGACCGGCCGGAATGCGCCCCAGGATCGACGCAGAGCGGTCCGGATCGGCCCGCAATGCCTCGGTATTATTGGTCTCGATATAGCCCGGCGCGATGGCATTGACGTTGATGCCCTTGGCCGCCCATTCATTGGCCAGAAGCCTGGTAATGCCCAGCACACCGCTCTTGGACGCAGTATAGCTGGCCACGCGAATACCGCCCTGAAAGCTCAGCATCGAGGCGATATTGACGATGCGGCCGCCCTCCGCCGCCAGCGCCTTGCGCCCGAAAGCCTGGCAGAGGAAGAACATCGACTTGAGGTTGATGTCCATCACGCTGTCCCAATCGGCCTCGGTGAAATCCACCGCATCGACCCGCTTGATGATGCCGGCATTGTTGACCAGGCCATGGATGGGGCCATGCTCGGCCCATGCGGCCTCGAACATGGCCTGGGCGGCGCTGGCCGAACCAAGATCGGCCTTGATCGCCACAAAGCCTTCCCCCACCAGTCGCGCGGTCTCGTCCATCGCTGAGCGTCCGACCCCGATCACCCGGCCGCCAGCTCGCCCGACCGACACCGCAATACCCTGCCCGATGCCGGTATTGGCGCCGGTGACCAGCACAGTCTTGCCGGAGAGGCTAAACGCCGACAGATCGCTCACCGCAGCGCTTCCATCGCCACCTTGTCGACATCGGTATAATCGACATTGTCGCCCGCCATGGCCCAGATGAAGGTATAGGCGCCGGTGCCCGCGCCCGAATGGATCGACCAGGGCGGGGATAACACCGCCTGCTCATTGCGCACGATCAGGTGCCGCGTCTCTTCCGGTTCGCCCATCAGATGCACGACGAAGGCGTCGGGCTTAAGGTCGAAATAGAGATAGGCCTCCATGCGCCGGTCATGCACATGGGCAGGCATGGTGTTCCACACCGAGCCGGGCGCGAAGGTGGTCAGCCCTACCACCAATTGGCAGGTCTTGGCGCTGTCGGGGTGGATGAACTGGAAGATCGAGCGCTCATTGGCCGTTTCCTGGCTGCCCAGGTCGAGCCGCTTGGCATCGCCAATCTTGATCAGCCGGGTCGGATGGCTGGCATGGGCCGGCGCGCTCAGCAGATAGAACTTGGCCGGGTCATTGGCGTCATCCGAGGCGAACTGCACCGCTTTGCTGCCCATGCCGATATAGATCATGTCGCGGGGCGCCAGCTTGTGCTCGACGCCGTCCACATTGATCGTACCGGCCCCGCCGACATTGGCCGCGATCAGTTCGCGCCGGTCGAGAAAGTTCTCGGTTCCCGTGGGCTTGATCGCTTCGAGCGCAAGCGCCGCCGAACCCGGCATCGCCCCGCCCACGGCCATGCGGTCATAATGGCTATAGGTCCAGTTGACCCCGCCCAGGCTGAACAGATCATCGATGAGAAAATGCTCGCGCAGCTCATCGGTATTCATGGTTCCGGCCGTCACCGGATCGATGGCAAAACGAATATCGTAATCGGTGCTCACGCGATCCTCCAACGCAACAGAACCCCGCCCTTCTACCTCGCATCAATCTGGTATGGAAGAACGCAGCGGGCAAAAAAGAACCCCGGCAATTGCCGGGGGTCAATTAGACACCCTCAACGGGGAGCCACGATCAGCCTCCCTCCCCCTTGAGGGGAGGGATTGAGGGTGGGGGTTCTGCATTCCCCGCCGGCATGGAGTTTGTGAAGACCTCGACACCCCCACCCTAGCCCTCCCCTCAAGGGGGAGGGGACTGGATCGGGGCAATCAGATATGAATAGCGCCGTCGCCCAGCGACAAAGCCGCTTCGCGCACGGCTTCCGACAGGGTCGGGTGGGCATGGGTGCTGCGCGCCAGGTCTTCGGAGGAGCCGGAGAATTCCATCAACACGACCAGTTCGTGGATCATCTCGCCGGCATTCTTGCCCACGATATGGGCGCCCAGCACCCGGTCGGTATTGACGTCGGAGAGGATCTTGACGAACCCCTGCGTGGCCAGCATCGCCTTGGCGCGACCATTGGCGGTGAAGGGGAATTTGCCGATCTTATATTCGACGCCATCGGCCTTGAGCTCGTCTTCGGTCTTGCCGACCGAGGCGATTTCCGGATTGGTGTAGACCACGGCGGGGATGGCACCGTAATTGACGTGGCCGGCCTGGCCGCCCAGGATTTCGGCCACCGCGATGCCCTCGTCCTCGGCCTTATGCGCCAGCATGGGGCCGGCGATGACGTCGCCAATGGCATAGATGCCGTCGACCGAGCTCTTGTAATGCCCATCGACCCGCACGCGGCCGCGCTCGTCCAGCGCCACGCCGACAATGTCGAGGCCAAGGCCTTCGGTGTAAGGCTTGCGGCCGATGGCGACCAGCGCCACATCGGCGTCGAGGATTTCCATGTCGCCGCCCTTGGCCGGCTCGACGCGGACCTTGAGCGAGCCGTCATCCTGCTTGTCAATGCCGGCGACCTTGCTCGAGAGCTTGAAGTCCATGCCCTGCTTTTGCAGCATGCGCTGGAACTGGCGCGCCACTTCGCTATCCATGCCGGGCAGGATGCGGTCGAGATATTCGACCACCGTCACCTTGGCGCCCAGCCGCGCCCAGACCGAGCCCAGCTCAAGCCCGATCACGCCTGCGCCGATGACCAGGAGCCGGTTCGGCACCTTGTCCAGCGTGAGCGCGCCGGTGGAGCTGACGATCTGCTTCTCGTCCACCTCGATACCGGGCAGGTTAGCCGATACCGAACCGGTGGCGATAACTATATTCTTGGTCTCGATAGTCTGGGCCGAACCCGACTGTGGCGTGACCAGAACCTTGCCCGGCGCGGCAATGGTACCGGTACCGCGGAACACGGTTATCTTGTTCTTTTTAAAGAGATAATCGACGCCACCCACATTGGCGGCGACGGTTTCGACCTTGTGATTCATCATCTGCGGCAGGTTCAAAACCGGGGCGGGGATATCTATTCCCAGCGCCTTGAAGCTATGGCCGGCTTCCTCGAACAATTCGGAGGCATGCAGCAACGCCTTGGAGGGAATGCAGCCGATATTGAGGCATGTCCCGCCCAGGGTCGGCCATTTCTCTACCACGGCAACCTTCATTCCCAGCTGCGCTGCACGGATGGCCGCGACATAGCCGCCCGGGCCCGAGCCGATAATGGTGAGGTCGAAGATGTCTGCCATTCTGATGCCCCGATTACAAAGAGGTGCCTAGTGTTGCTGTGCGATCGCCACGCGGACTGCCAGCAAGATGAATGTAATGCCGGTTACCCGATTAAACCACCGGCCGAACCGGAAAAAGCCTTGCCGTACAGCCGGTGTCGTAAAGAAAATCGAGACCAATGCGAACCAGGCAAAAAGCATAAGGCTCATCGCCAGCACGTAGATAACTTTGACGTCGCCACCGGTGCGGACGGAAACCAGACTCGTGAACAGCGCCAGGAAGAACAGCACGGCCTTGGGATTAAGCAGGTTGGTCAAAAAGCCCAGCGCAAAGGCCGCGAAATCGCCGCGCCTCGTGTCGCTGAGATCACCGGCTTCGGGGGCTTTGGGCGGCGGGCTGCGCAGCGCCGAGATGGCGAGCCAGACGAGATAGGCCGCGCCCAACCATTTGAGAATATTGAACAAAAGCAGCGACTGCCCGACGATGACACCCACCCCGAGCAGCGTATAGCTGCCATGGACCAGGATCGAAGTGGCAATGCCGGCCGAGGTGAAGAGCGCGGCGCGCCGGTCATGGGCGATCGACTGGCGCAGCACCATGGCGAAATCGGCGCCGGGGATCACCGCATTGATGCCGAAGGCCAGCATCAGGCCGGCAAATTCAAGCCAGGGAAAGTCCATCACGGGCACCGCCGAGTCATTGCGCCCCAGCAGTTACACCAGCCGGCTTTCCCGGGCAACGCGTGTGCTCGGCATTGCCCCTTGCCGGACGGCGCTATTGGGCCGCAATGTCTTGAGCGCGCTTGAGAATTCCGGGCAATTGCTTGTCGATGTCGAGTGCGCCGCTATCGACCCGTTCGAGGAAGGATTTGCAGAACGCGTCCTTGTCGCCGGACTGGTTGAAGGCGCTCATGATCTGCGTGCCGCCATAGGTTTCGGCGGCTTCGACCTGCCCCTCGGCGGCGCCGCCCAGCTTGGCGATGACGCGATTGGCCAGATCGAGAAAGCCGATATTGCGTAAGTACCAGTTATCATTGGCAGTTTTGTAGGCGCTGTTGAGCCCGGTGGTTTCGTAGCAATGGGTGGTCATTGCCGAGACGATGGCCCGCGAACCGTGGAAGGCCATCAGCTCGCCGACAAGCTCGGCATTGGCGGTCTCCTGCGCGGCGGCCGCAGCGGGGATAAGTGCGGCAAGACAAAACATGGCAGGGAAAATCAGGGGACGCACCAGGCGCATTACTCCGAAAAAATTTGGTTGGCACTGTGTGTCATCTGAGCCCTTGGCGTTAACAGACTGTTAGCATCGAGCGTAACCGCGATCACGAAAATGCCAACAAAAAGGGCCCGCCACGGCGGACCCTTTCAACTTGCCTAAAATTGTGTCGTTCTAGAGATCGAGCACCAGACGCTCCGGCGCTTCAAGGCTTTCCTTGACGCGAACGAGGAAGGTCACCGCTTCCTTGCCGTCGACCACGCGGTGGTCATAGGAGAGCGCCAGATACATCATCGGGCGGATCACGATCTGGCCGCCAATAACGACCGGACGCTCCTGGATCTTGTGCATGCCCAGAATACCCGACTGGGGGGCATTGAGGATAGGCGTCGACATCAGCGAGCCATAGACACCACCATTGGAGATGGTGAAGGTGCCGCCCTGCATGTCGGCCATGGACAGCTGAGCGTCGCGCGCCTTCTTGCCCAGGCTCGCGATTTCCTTCTCGATCTCGGCAATGCTCATCTGGTCGGCATTGCGCACCACCGGCACGACAAGGCCCTTGTCGGTGCCGACGGCGACGCCGATGTGAGCATAGTTCTTGTAGATCAGGTCATCGCCATCGATCTCGGCATTGACGGCCGGGATTTCCTTGAGGGCGTGGACGACCGCCTTGGTGAAAAAGCCCATGAAGCCCAGCTTGACGCCATGCTTCTTCTCGAACAGCTCCTTGTAGGAATTGCGCAGGTCCATCACCGGCTTCATATCCACCTCGTTGAAGGTGGTGAGCATGGCGGCGGTGTTCTGCGCATCCTTGAGGCGGCGGGCAATGGTCTGGCGCAGGCGGGTCATCTTGACCCGCTCTTCCTTGGCGGCGTCGTCTGCCGCAACCGGAGCACGCGGCGCAGCGGGAGCCTTGGCTTCGACAGCCTTGGGCGCGGGCGCGGCGGCAGGCTTGGTGAGCGCAGCCAGCACATCTTCCTTGAGCACCTGGCCGCGCTTGCCCGATCCTTCGATCTCGGAGCCATTGAGGCCCTTCTCGTTGATCAGCTTCTGCGCGGCGGGGGCCGGCGGCATGCTGGTGGCGGCAGCGGGCTCGGGCTTGACCGGCTCGGGACCGGCAGCATTGGCGGCAGGCACTTCGGCCTTGGCTTCGGCAGGCTTGGGCGTGGCAACCGCACCGGCGCCACCGATGGCGCCGAGCAGCGCGCCCACATCCACCGTGTCACCCGGCTGGGCGGCAATGGCTTCGAGCACGCCGGCAGCGGGCGCCGGCACTTCGATGGTCACCTTGTCGGTTTCGAGTTCCACCAACGGCTCATCGGCGGCAACGCTGTCGCCAACCTGCTTGAACCACTGGCCGATCGTCGCCTCGGTTACGCTTTCGCCCAGGGTCGGTACGCGGATTTCTGTCGACATTGTTTTGTCCTTTTAACTACCAAGGGCTTCGTCGAGGAAGGCCTGCAATTGGGCAAGGTGGGTCCGCATCAGACCCGTGGCGGTGGAGGCCGAAGCCGGACGGCCGGTATAGCGCACGCGCTGGCCGGTACGGCCCATCTGGTCGAACACCCATTCCACATAGGGCTGGATGAAGGCCCAGGCGCCCATATTCTTGGGCTCTTCCTGGCACCAGATGATCTCGGCATTCTGGAAGCGGCTCAATTCGTCCAGCAGCGCCTTGGCCGGGAACGGATAGAGCTGTTCGATGCGCAAGAGATAGACATCGTCGATGCCCTTCTTCTCGCGATCTTCCAGCAGGTCATAATAGACCTTGCCGGTGCACAGCACGACGCGGCGGATCTGATCGTCGCTCTTGAGCTTGATCGTGGTCTTGGGCGCGCCGGGAGCTTCGGCATCGTCCCAGAGCAGGCGATGGAAGCAGGAATCGGGCCCCAGTTCGACCAGGCCCGAGGTGGCGCGCTTGTGGCGCAACAGGCTCTTGGGTGTCATCAGGATCAGCGGCTTGCGGAAGTGGCGGGTCACCTGGCGGCGCAGGGCATGGAAATAGTTCGCCGGCGTCGTGCAGTTGGCAACCTGCATATTGTCTTCCGCGCAGAGCTGCAGGAAGCGCTCGGGACGGGCCGAGGAGTGCTCCGGGCCCTGGCCTTCATAGCCATGTGGCAGCAGCATCACGAGGCCCGACATGCGGAACCACTTGCGTTCGCCCGAGGAGATGAACTGGTCGATCACCACCTGCGCGCCGTTGACGAAGTCACCAAACTGGGCTTCCCAGATGGTCAGCGCCTTGGGCTCGGCCAGCGAGTAGCCATATTCAAAGCCCAGCACCGCTTCTTCCGAGAGCATCGAATTGATGACTTCGTAGCGGCTCTGATCCTCGGAGAGGTTGTTGAGCGGGGTATAGGTCTTGTTGTCGACCTGCTGGTCGTTCAGCACCGAATGACGCTGGCTGAACGTGCCGCGCTCGACATCCTGACCGGAAAGGCGCACTGGGTGCCCTTCGGTGACCAAGGTGCCGAAAGCCAGAGCCTCGGCGGTGGCCCAATCGATGCCTTCGCCGGATTCGATGGCGGCAAGGCGATTGTCCATGAACTTCTTGACCGTGCGATGCACGTTGAAGCCCTCGGGCACGCGGGTCAGCGCGGTGCCGATCTTGACCAGCTGGTCGATTTCGACGCCCGTATCGCCACGGCGCGGGCCTTCCTGGTCGGCGGGGCGGAAATCCTTCCACATGCCATCGAGCCAGTCGGCCTTGTTGGGGCGATAATCCTGGCCGGCTTCGAATTCGGCATCCAGCTTGGCGCGCCAATCGGCCTTGAGCTTGTCGACCTCGGCCTGGGTAACCAGGCCCTCGCCCACCAGCTTGCTCGCATAGATATCCAGCGTCGACTTATGCGCGCGGATCTTGGAATACATCAGCGGCTGGGTGAAGCTGGGCTCGTCGCCTTCGTTATGGCCGAAGCGGCGATAGCAGAACATGTCGATGACGACAGGCTTCGCGAACTTCTGCCGGTATTCGACGGCGATCTTGGCGGCAAAGACCACAGCTTCCGGGTCATCCCCGTTCACATGCAGCACCGGCGCCTCGATCATCTTGGCGACATCGGTCGGATAGGGCGAGGAGCGCGAATACATCGGCGCCGTCGTGAACCCGATCTGGTTGTTGATGACGAAGTGGATCGAACCACCCGTGCGATGGCCCTTGAGGCCGGAGAGCCCCAGGCATTCGGCCACCACGCCCTGGCCGGCAAAGGCCGCATCGCCATGGATCAGCAGCGGCAGCACCATGGAGCGGTCCGGCTTGCCGTCGGTCGCGATGTTGATGAGCTTGCCATCGGGGGCGATATGCTGGTCCTGCTTGGCGCGGGCCTTGCCCAGCACGACGGGATCAACGATCTCGAGGTGGGAGGGGTTGGCGGTCAGCGACAGGTGAACCTTGTTGCCGTCGAAGTCACGGTCCGAGGATGCGCCAAGGTGGTACTTGACGTCGCCCGAGCCTTCCACGTCGTCGGGATAGAAGGCGCCGCCCTTGAATTCGTGGAACAGGGCGCGATGCGGCTTCTGCATCACCTGGGTCAGCACGTTGAGGCGGCCACGGTGGGCCATGCCGAGCACGATGTCCTTGATACCCAGGGCGCCGCCGCGCTTGATGATCTGCTCGAGCGCGGGAATGGTGGCTTCCGCGCCATCGAGACCAAAGCGCTTGGTGCCGGTATATTTGACATCGATGAACTTCTCGAAGCCTTCGGCCTCGATCAGCTTGTTGAGGATCGCCTTCTTGCCCTCGGGGGTGAAGGTGATTTCCTTGTCCGGCCCTTCGATCCGTTCCTGAATCCACTGCTTGGCTTCAGGATCGGAGATATGCATGAATTCGATGCCGACCGTACCGCAATAGGTCCGCTCGAGGATCGTCAGCATTTCCGGAATGGTGGCGTATTCGAGGCCCAGATAATTGTCGATGAAGATCTTGCGGCCGTAATCGGCTTCGGTGAAGCCATAGCTCTTGGGATCCAGCTCAGGGGCCGGCTCGTCTTCCTTCATCTTGAGCGGGTCGAGATCGGCATGCAGATGCCCCCGCATGCGATAGGCCCGGATCATCATGATGGCGCGAATGCTGTCGCGGGTGGCCTGCAGCACATCGGCGACGCTGGCCTTGGCCACGCCCATGGCCTCGGCCTTTTTGGCGATGGCCTTTTCGGTCTTGATGGCGACTTCGCCCCAATTGCCGTCCAGCGCGCTGACCAGTTCGCCATTGGCGCTCTGCGGCCAATCCTTGCGGCCCCAGCTCGGGCCGTCGGCGCTCTTTTGCGCGTCGCTGTCGTTATCGTCGAGCCGCCCGAAAAAGCTCTTCCAGGTCTCATCGACGCTGTCGGGGTCGCTCTTGAAGCGAGAATAGAGTTGTTCGATGTAGTCGGCGTTCCCACCATAGAGGAACGAGGTCAGCAAGAACGTGTCGTTCTTTTCCTGTCGTGTCATCGCTTTTTGTCGCGAGGCCCACGCCCCGCCATCCTTCTCAACAACCGGCCGAACCGGTCCATGCGGTCCCTGATTTCGTGTCGGATACTGACCGCTTATCCTTAGTATCCTGTTAAGTGTAACGGCCCCTGAGCAGGGCCGTGGCTCAATTCACATATACTTGCCCCGGGCACATTTGGCGTAACACCGTTCTGTGTCCGAAGCGCGACCGACATTGGTCGCATTCACAGCCCTTTCACACCCACCGGACCGCACCTCCCCCTTGACGGGGGAGGTTGGGAGGGGGTGTTGAGAGCCCCGGGGGCCAACCGACCCCCACCCTTGATCCCTCCCCGCAAGGGGGAGGGTGTCGACTGAAACGTCAATGCCTCCGATCTCAGCCCTTGAGCACTTCAGCCAGCGTCCGGCCGATGCGCGCCGGCGATTTCGACACGCGGATGCCGGCGGCTTCCATCGCCGCGATCTTGTCTTCGGCGCCGCCCTTACCGCCCGAAATTACGGCGCCAGCATGGCCCATGGTGCGGCCGGCGGGCGCCGTCAGGCCAGCGATGAAACCGGCCATCGGCTTCTTGCGGCCGCGCTTGGCTTCGTCGATCAGGAACTGCGCGGCGTCTTCCTCGGCCGAGCCGCCGATCTCGCCGATCATGATGATCGACTTGGTCGCTTCGTCGGCCAGGAACATTTCGAGCATGTCGATGAACTCGGTGCCCTTGACCGGGTCGCCGCCGATGCCGACAGCGGTGGTCTGGCCAAGGCCTTCGTTGGTGGTCTGGAACACTGCTTCATAAGTAAGCGTGCCCGAGCGGGAAACAATGCCCACGCTGCCCTTGGAGAAGATCGAACCGGGCATGATGCCGATCTTGCATTCTTCCGGCGTCAGCACACCCGGGCAGTTCGGCCCGATCAGGCGCGACTTGGACTTTTCCAGCTTTGCCTTGACCCGCACCATATCGAGCACCGGCACGCCTTCGGTGATGCACACGATCAGCGGGATTTCCGCATCGATGGCTTCCTCGATGGCGGCAGCGGCGCCCGGAGGCGGCACATAGATGACCGAGGCATTGGCGCCGGTCTTTTCCTTGCCTTCGGCAACAGTGGCGAAAACCGGCAGGCTGGCCGAGGCATCGACGCCGCTGGTCCAGGTCTCGCCGGCCTTTTTGGGGTTCACGCCACCCACCATCTTGGTGCCGTAATAGGCCAAAGCCTGCTCGGTGTGGAACGTGCCGGTCTTGCCGGTCAGGCCCTGCACAAGAACCTTGGTATCTTTATTGACCAGGATGGACATGGGTTTTCCTATAGTCGGTTGAGTTCGGTGACAGTGCGCGCGCTTGATGTCGCAGTGCCGGTGTTGATGGTGGTGGATGGCTCGACCATGAGCACGATGGGCTCATGAGTCAGCGAGCGGGGGCGGTGTTCGACGGCTTTGGGCACGACGAGGAATTCCCCCTCGCCCAATTCCACCACCCCGTCGCGGAAGTCGATGGCGATGCGGCCCTTGAGCACGAGAAAGCCTTCGTCTTCATGCTCGTGGGCATGCCAATCGAAGACTTCGCCAAACTTGGCGATCTTGACCTGGCTGTCATTGATGTCGCCGGCAATATGGGGCTGCCACACGGCCTTGATCGTGTCGCTGGCGGCCTGCACCAGATTGATCTTGCGGGGCACACTCATGGCGCGTCCGCCTGCGGCCGGATGACGGTGAGCTGGATCACGAAACTGGTCTCGCTGTGATGGGCGAGCAGCAGCGTGTCCGGATCGCCGGCGGCGGTAAAGCTGCCGAACATGCCGTCATCATTCTTGGTGGTCTTGCCTTCGTAGCGCTCCAGCGCATCGATGGGCTCGATCTCGGCCACCGCATCCCCATCGGGATCGGTGACGTCGACGCGGCAATAGCCGAACATCTGGCCGGGATAATCCTCGATCAGCACGGTCATTTCGCCATAGCCGATGCCGGGGATCTCCTTGCTGCCCGAATAGTAACGGACATAGGGGCTTTCCCCGTCCTCGAGATAAACGCTCCAGCCCTTGGCCTCGGCATTTTCGCGCGCCAGCACGTCCCCCTTGGCGAAGGCCTCGCACATTTCGAGGACCTGCACCGATTGGGGCACCTTGCTCTTGGACTGTGCAACGGCGGGCGTCGCACAGACCAGCAGAGCCAGAAGGGCGGGACCGGCGCGCATGGCGCTAGCCCTGCACCGCCTTGACGATCTTCTGGGCGGCGTCGTCCAGATCATCGGCCGAGATCACGTTGAGGCCGGATTGGTCGAGGATCGCCTTGCCTTCCTTCACATTGGTGCCTTCGAGACGCACCACCAGCGGCACGGCGAGGCCGACTTCCTTGACCGCGGCGATCACGCCTTCGGCAATGACGTCGCAGCGCATGATGCCGCCGAAGATATTGACCAGAATGCCCTTCACGGCCGGATCGGCGGTGATGATCTTGAAGGCCGCAGTCACCTTCTCCTTGGAGGCACCGCCACCAACGTCGAGGAAATTGGCCGGCTCGGCGCCATAGAGCTTGATGATGTCCATGGTGGACATGGCAAGACCCGCGCCATTGACCATGCAGCCGATATTGCCGTCGAGCGCCACATAGGCGAGATCGAACTTGGAGGCTTCGATTTCCTTGGCGTCTTCTTCGGAGAGGTCGCGCAGGGCCTTGAGCTCTTCGTGGCGGAAGGCGGCATTGTTGTCGAAGCTCACCTTGGCGTCGAGCACGCGCAGGTGACCATCGGTCATCACGATCAGCGGGTTCACTTCCAACAGGCTCATGTCGGTATCGGTGAAGGCCTTGTAGAGGATCGGGAACAGCTTGGCCGCATCGGCCTTGGCATCGCCATCGAGCTTGAGGGCTGCAACGATCTCGGCAATATTGGCTTCGGTGACGCCAGTGGTCGGATCGATATCGACGGCAATGATCTTTTCGGGCGTGTCATGGGCGACAGCCTCGATATCCATGCCGCCTTCGGTGGAGATCACGAAGGAAACGCGGCCGGTGGTGCGATCGACCAGCAGTGAGGTGTAGAGCTCGCGGGCAATGTCGGCGCCATCTTCGATATAGAGGCGATTGACCTGCTTGCCGGCCTCGCCGGTCTGCTTGGTCACCAGCGTATTGCCCAGCATTTCCCTGGCATTGGTCACGACATCGGCGACCGATTT
Organism: Devosia sp.; assembly: GCA_035565135.1. Classification (GTDB taxonomy): domain Bacteria; phylum Pseudomonadota; class Alphaproteobacteria; order Rhizobiales; family Devosiaceae; genus Devosia. The sequence goes on along the minus strand of DATMSY010000081.1, from coordinate 1,340 downwards.
GGCGAGGCGCACGCCGCCCTTGGCATCGGGGCCCAGTTCCTTGAACTTGCCCTTGCCACGTCCGCCGGCATGAATCTGGCTCTTGACCACATAGAGCGGACCCGGCAGCGACTTGGCAGCGGCCTCGGCTTCGTCGGCCGAAAAGATCGCCACGCCCGCAGCGACCGGCGCGCCGTAGGACTTCAGCAGCTCTTTGGCCTGGTGTTCATGGATGTTCATTCGCGTTCCCCTTGGATGGGTGTCCGGCCTGGGCCGAAGTAACAGTAGACCTCATGGTGAGCTTGTCGAACCACGAGGTCGTACCACTATGTTGCCACGACCTCGTCCTTCGACAAGCTCAGGATGAGGTCTACTAATTGGTTCAAGCCAGTTTCGGCGCGATCTTCTTGCAGGCTTCGATCAGACCTTCCACCGCGCCAACCGACTTGGTGAAGGCCTTCTGTTCAGCAGAGTTCAGTGAAATTTCGATGACCTTTTCAGCGCCACCGGCGCCGATCACCACCGGCACGCCGACATAGGTGCCCTTGACGCCATATTCGCCATTGAGGAAGGCGGCGGAAGGCAGCACGCGCTTCTTGTCCTTGAGGTAGCTTTCGGCCATGGCAATGGCGGAAGCGGCCGGGGCATAGAAGGCCGAACCGGTCTTGAGCAGGCCGACGATCTCGGCGCCGCCATCGCGGGTGCGCTGGGTAATGGAGTCGAGCTTTTCCTTGCTCATCCAGCCCATCTTGACGATGTCGGTGAGCGGAATGCCGGCAACGGTGGAATAACGGGCCAGCGGCACCATGGTATCGCCATGGCCGCCCAGCACGAAGGCGTTGACGTCGTCGACCGAGACATTGAGTTCTTCGGCGATGAAGTGGACGAAACGCGAGCTATCGAGCACGCCGGCCATGCCGATCACCTTATTGGTGGGCAGGCCCGAGAATTTCTGCAGCGCCCACACCATGGCATCGAGCGGGTTGGTGATGCAGATGACAAAGGCGTCCTTGGCATATTTGGCAATGCCCGCGCCCACCTGCTCCATCACCTTGAGGTTGATTTCGAGCAGGTCGTCGCGGCTCATGCCCGGCTTGCGCGGCACGCCCGCGGTGACGATCACCACGTCGGCGCCCGCGATGTCCTTGTACTCCGACGTCCCCTTGATCGCGGCATTGAAGCCTTCGACGGGACCGGATTGGCTGAGGTCGAGCGCCTTGCCCTGCGGCGTGCCTTCGGCGATGTCGAACAGGACGACGTCGCCCAGCTCCTTCATCGCGGCGAGATGGGCGAGCGTGCCGCCGATCATCCCTGCGCCGATCAGCGCGATCTTCTTGCGGGCCATGATGTCTCCTTCGCGG
>DATMSY010000080.1:0-8475 GCA_035565135.1 Devosia sp. | reverse complement strand
TGCTTGGCCAGGGTTACCTTGAAGGTGCGGCCCAGGGAGCGGTCGGGGGTCTGATTGTCGCGGTAGTCGACATTGAAGACATTGTCGATGCCGAAGCGCAGCTCGCTGCCTTCCAGCGGCCCGGTATTGGGCTTCCAGGCGGCGAAGAGGTCGAGCGTGGCATAGGCGGGCGTGCCCGGATCGCCGCCGGCGGCGGGGGTGACGCCGGTTTCGGTCGAGGCGGCAAAGGTGGCCTTGGCGCCATATTCGATGCCGTATTCCGGATCGCGGCCGCCCACGGTCACCACCAGCTTGTGGGCGGGAATGGAGCGCAGGGCCTCGCCGGTCAGATCGTTCTTGCCGACCGTTGCGGTATAGGCGACGCGACCGAACAGACGCTCGGATTCATAGGCGCCTTCCACTTCCACGCCATAGATCGTGGCTTCCCCAATATTGCGATAATAGGGATTGCCCGGAATGCTGGGCGAAGACTCGATCATATTGGTCAATTCGCTATAGAAGCCGGTGACCTTGACGCTGGCCTGATCGCCGTCCTGGATCAGCTCGTAGCCCGACAGCGCGAAACCGGCCTCGAAATTGTTGGAGCTTTCCTTTTCGAGACCAAGGCTGGGGCCTTTGGTCGAATTGTACTGGTAGAGCTCGTCGAGCGTGGGCAGGCGCTGGGTATGGGCGACCGAGCCGAAGACCGAGAAGTTGTCGTTGACGTCGTAGAGCGCGGCGATCTTGGGAGAGAGCGCGACATCCTCGATATTGTGCTCGCCCTTGGAGGTTTCCTCCGGGGTCTGCCAGACGAAATCGGCGCGGCCGCCGGCGATGATGGTCAGGCGATCGTCATAGATGGCTTCGTTCTGCACGAAGAGGCCCAAGCGGCTGTCCTGGCCTTCGGGGTGGGTGGTGATCGCCGAGTTGGGAAGCGGCAGGGTGGTGAAGGCGATGCGGTCCTGATAGCTGCCCTGGACGCCATAGGTCAGGTAATGCATCCAGTCCCCGAGATCGAACTCGGAAGTGTTCTGGATATTGGCCTGCCAGGTGCGATAGCCATATTCGGCATCACCAATGGGCCCGATGACCGAATTGGACTGGGTGACATAGGTGTCCGAGAAGGAGAGGTTTGCCTTGAGGTCGACCCAGGGATTGTCGCTATCGGCATTTTCGTAGCTCAATACCGCGGTCTGGTCGACGACTTCGCGGTCGACCAGGCCGAATTGGGCCACCGTGCCGGTCTGGGCATAATCCTGCTGGTCGGCATCGCTGCTCCAGCGCTGGTAGGACAGGCGCAGGACCTGCTCGTCGTTTTCACCGAACCGGGCCGTGCCCTTGATCAGGCCTGACAGGGCGCTGAATTCGGAGCCGGAGAGCTCGTTGCCATTGGCCAGGTCGAAATTGTTCGAGCGGCGCCAATTGCCGGCGGCCAGGATATCGAAGCTCTCATTGACCTGCTGGGCCACGATGCCCGAGAGCAGCGTGCCCTGGCCATTGGAGCTGTACTGGGTCTTGAGGCGGGCGGCGCCGGTATGGCCGTCCTTGATGAAATCGGACGCGTCCTTGGTGGTGAAGTTGATCACCCCGCCCAGGGCGCCTGCACCGTAAAGGGTGGACGATGCCGGGCCGCGCAGCACTTCGACCTGCTTGTAAAGCTCGGGGTCGGAGAAGAACGAGCCCATGCGGTATTGCTCGTAGAACTTCTTGGCGCCATCGACATTGATGATGATGCGGGATTCATCGCCCGAGGTCTCGGCGGTGCCGATGCCGCGGATATTGAAGGATTCCCCGAAAATGCGGTCCGAGCCGATGATGGAGACGCCCGGCACCGTGCTCAGCACATCGGCTATGCTGGTGGCCTGGGTGGCGTCGATATCGGCCTGATTGACCACCGTTACGGCCTGTGGCGTGTCGATGGCGATCTTGGGCGCTCCCGCCCCGATCACCAGACGCTCCAGCATCGTGATATTGCTTGCATTCGTTGTCGTGGTGGTTTGGGCGAACGCGCCCATGCTTGCTACCACACCCAGCGCTGCGCCGCACATCAGTGCGGCCGCATGCGACCTGACCAGCCCCATTGCTAACTCCAATAGTCCTTTGTTTGTCGATTGGCTGGCGGTTGGCTGGCTGGTTCGTGATCCGGTCTTAAAGCTGACTCTTAAAATCACCTATTGCGTCCTGTAGTTAAGGTGACTAGTAGAGTCAAGAAAATGTGGACGACGCCGCTCAAGTTTGCGGGCGGGCGTTCACGCCGCGACGAGAGTTTAGTGACGCAACAAAACGACCCATCACCGCGAGGCGATGCCGCCAGCGCGCTGCCGCAAGGCACCCGAATCGTCACCACCGCCGAATTGTTCGCCGGGGCCGAGGAAATCGTGGTGCTGCACAATGGCACGCCCTACCGGCTGCGCATCACCCGCCAGGACAAGCTCATTCTGACCAAATAGGCCAAGCCATGACCGAGAAAATTGCCAAGACTCCTGCCGAAATCCGCGAGCTGCGGGCGCGTCACCCCGAAATGCGGGAGCGCGATTTTGCCCGCATTCACGGCATTTCCGAGGGCGAGCTGGTGGCCGCCGAAGTGGGCCGGAGCGCGGTGCGCCTGCAAGCCGATCTCGATTTGCTGCTCAATGGCCTGCGCGCCTGCGGCGAGGTCATGGCGCTGACGCGCAATGAAAGCGCGGTGCATGAAAAGATCGGACCCTATGAAAAGGTGGTGATCGGGCCGCGCGCCTCGATGGTGCTGGGCGAGCAGATCGACCTGCGCATTTTCCCCTCGCGCTGGGCCTTTGGTTTTGCCGTGGACAAGGCGGGGGAAGAGGGCGCGGTGCGCCGTTCGCTGCAGTTTTTCGACCAGCAGGGCGTGGCGGTGCATAAGGTGCATGCGCGGCCAGCGACCAATTTCGAGGCCTGGGACCTGTTGATCGCTAATCTGCGCCATGCCGATCAGTCCGAGGGGATCAGTGTTTCGCCCGCCGAAGCGCCTGAGCCGCTGGGCGAGGCGGCCGGCATTCCCGAATTGCGCGAGCGCTGGTCGGCCATGACCGATACGCACCAGTTTTTCGGCATGCTCAAGGCCCTCAACCTGCCCCGGCTCGATGCGCTGGAAATGGTGGGCGAGGATTATGCCTTCCAGCTCGATCACGCCGCTGTCGCCAAGCTGTTCGAAGAGGCCGCTGCGACTGAATTGCCGCTCATGGCCTTTGTCGGCAATCACGGCTGCATCCAGATCCATTCCGGCCCGGTCAAGGCGATCAAGGCCATGGGCCCCTGGCTCAATGTGATGGACCCGACGTTCCACCTGCATCTGCGGCTCGACCAGATTGCCGCGGTCTGGGCGGTGCGCAAGCCGACTTCGGACGGCCATGTGACGTCGGTGGAAGTCTATGACGCGCAGCGGGAACTCATCATCCAGTTCTTCGGCAAGCGCCAGGAAGGCCATGACGAACGCGCCGCCTGGCGGACCATCGTCGAATCGCTGCCGCTTTTCTCTCAAACCCACGCCGCGTGAGTTCTGCCATGACCTTGTCTTTGAAGCGTTTTTTGGCCGCTGGCGCCGTTGTCGCGCTGACAGCGTTCCCCGCGACCGCGCAGGAGCTGCAGCCCTTTGCCGATAGTTCGCGGCTGGTTTCGATCGGCGGTTCGCTGACTGAAATCATCTATGCGCTGGGGGAGGAGGGCAAGCTCATTGCCCGCGACAGCACGGCGACCTATCCCGAGGCGGCTTTGGCGCTGCCCGATGTGGGCTATATGCGGCAATTGGCGCCCGAGGGCGTGCTGTCGGTCAGCCCCAGCGCTCTCCTCGTGATCGAGGGCAGCGGCCCGCCGGAAGCGCTGGACGTGCTCTCCCATGCCGGGGTGGACTACCAGACCGTGCCCGAGGGCTTCAGCCATGAGGGGATTCTCGCCAAGGTGCGGGCCGTGGGGCAGGCGCTGGGCGTGCCGGACAAGGCCGCGGCGCTGGCGGGCGAGATCGATACCGCGCTCAAGGCGGTTGAGGAACGGACGGCTAATATTGCCGAGCGCAAGCGCGTGATGTTCATCCTCTCGGCGCAGGGCGGGAAGATCCAGGCTTCGGGCACCGATACGGCGGCCGATGGCATTATCGCGCTGGCCGGGGCGGTCAATGCGATCGACGATTATTCGGGCTACAAGGCGCTGACCGAGGAAGCCATTATCGAGGCGGCGCCCGATGTGATCCTGATGATGGACCGCGGGGGCGACCATAGCGCCAGCGATGCCGACCTCATCGCCAATCCGGCCATTGCGCTGACCGAAGCGGGGCGCAACCACGCCATTATCCGGCTCGACGGGGCCTATCTGCTGGGCTTTGGGCCGCGCACGGCCGAGGCGGTTTCCGACCTCGTTGACGCGCTCTACGGGGAATAGGCTGGTGGCCCAGGTCATGTCCAGCAATGGCGCCATTGCGGAGCGCGCCCCTGGCGATCGCAGCGGGCTGGGGCGCCTGGTGGTGGGGGCGCTGGCGCTGCTGCTGGTCGTGACCATGACGATTTCCATGACCACGGGGGCCTCGGGCGCTTCGGCCTGGACCATTATCGGGGGCTGGTTCGGGCTGGTGCCGGAAAGCGAAGTGCAGGCGCTGCGCGATCATGCGGTGATCTACAACATCCGCCTGCCGCGCATGATATTGGGCGTGCTGATCGGGGCGGCTCTCGCCGTATCGGGCTTGCTGATGCAGGGGCTGTTCCGCAATCCGCTGGCCGATCCGGGGCTGGTGGGCGTTTCGGCCGGGGCGGGGCTGGGGGCGGTGGGCATTATCGTGCTCGGCACGACCATGCTGGCGCCGCTGACCGCGTTTCTGGGCATTTATGCGCTGCAGATCGCTTCGTTTATCGGCGGGCTCATCACCACATTCATTCTTTATCGCGTGGCGACGCGCAGCGGGCAGACCGCTATTGCGACAATGCTTTTGGCCGGTATTGCGCTGGGGGCGCTGGCCGGGGCGGTGACGGGGGTGCTGGTCTATATCGCGACCGATAGCCAGCTGCGGGACCTCACCTTCTGGGGCATGGGGTCGCTGTCGGGTGCCAATTGGACCAAGATCATGGCTTCGGGTCCGATCATCGTGGTGGCGCTGGGCGCGGCCGGTTTCATGGGCAAGGGGCTTAATGCCCTGACGCTGGGCGAGGCGACGGCGGGGCATCTGGGCGTGCCGGTGCAGCGGTTCAAGCGCGTGGTCATCGTGGCGGTGGCGGCGGCGACGGGGGCCTCGGTGGCGGTCAGCGGGGGCATCGGCTTTGTCGGTATCGTCGTGCCGCATCTGCTGCGGCTCGTGATCGGGCCCGATCACCGCTATCTGCTGCCGGCTTCGGCTTTGCTGGGGGCTTCGTTCCTGCTGATGGCCGATGCGGTGAGCCGGCTGGTGGTGGCGCCGGCGGAATTGCCGATCGGCATCGTGACGGCTGCGGTTGGCGGGCCGTTTTTCCTCTGGATATTGCTGCGCAAGCGCGCGGCCCTGGCCTGGTGACGCCATGATCGACGTGGACAATGTTTCGGTCGATATCGACCGCCGCCGTATCCTTGAAGGCATCAGTTTTACCGCGTTGCCGGGGCAGGTGACGGCCATTATCGGTCCCAATGGCTCGGGCAAGTCGACGCTGCTCAAGGCGCTGTGCCGTGACTATGACTTTGGCGGGGCGATCCGGATCAACGGGCATGATGTTGCGTCCATGGAGCTGAGCAGGGCGGCGACCTTGCGGGCGGTGTTGCCGCAATCGAGCAGCCTGCCGTTTCCTTTTACCGTGCGCGAAGTGGTGGCTTTGGGGCTGACGGCGGGACGGCCGGGCGTGCCGCTGGGGGCGCTGCGCCGGTTGCCGGACGAGGCTTTGGCGCGGGTCGATCTCGCCGGGTTTGGCGGGCGCTTTTATGGCGAATTGTCGGGCGGCGAGCAGCAGCGTGTGCAGCTGGCGCGGGTGATCTGCCAGGTCTGGGAGCCGGTACTCGATGGCGCGCCGCGGTTCCTGTTCCTCGACGAGCCGGTTTCGAGCCTCGATATCAAGCATCAATTGATGATCATGGATGTGGCGCGGCAGTTCGCCGCCGCTGGTGGCGGGGTGATCGCCATTCTGCATGATCTCAACCTGGCGGCCATGTATGCCGACCAGATCGTGGCGATCCGCAAGGGCTCGCTGGCCGGTTGCGGCACGCCTGCCGAGGTGCTGACCGATGCGCTTATCGCCCAGGTTTTTGATTGCCCCATGCGGGTGGGTGCCTTGCCCACCGGCAATATTCCTTTCGTCCTGCCGCAATCGGCGCAGCGTTTTGTTGCCGCGGCACCATCCAGCAAGGTTGCCTGATGTCTAAAATGCTTTTTGCCCTTCTCTTCAGCGTCGTCGCGCTGACCGGTCCTGTGCTGGCCCAGGAGGCCGCGCCCGTTTCCGCGCCGTCGCTGGCGCTCGAGCTCAATGCGCTGCAGCCGGCCGATAGTGGTTGCCGGGTGACGTTCCTGGCCACCAATAGCCTGGGCGGTGAGCTCAACCGGGCGGCGGTGGAAGTGGCGTTCTTCACTAGTGATGGCGCGATCGATCGCATCGTGACGCTGGACTTCAAGGGGCTGACCCAGGGCAAGACCAAGGTGCTGCAGTTCGAGCTGAAGAACCTGGCCTGTGATGGCATCGGGCGGCTGCTGATCAACGACATCACGGCCTGCGAGGGCACCGATATCGGGGCCACGGCCTGCCTTGATGGCCTCGTCACCACGACGCGGCCCGATATCGCCTTCGGCGTTTGAGGATCGGACAGATGGACGTAGCAGCAGCAGTGCCAGCGCATGATTTTTCCATGTTCGCCCTCTTCATGCAGGCGGACTGGGTGGTCAAATCGGTGATGATCGGGCTGGTCATCGCCTCGGTCTGGGTCTGGGCGATTATTGCCAATCGGATGGCTGCCTATGGCAAAGCCAAGCGGGACATGGCGGCGTTCGATAGGGCTTTTGCCTCGGGGCGGCCGCTGGCCGATTTGCGGGCCGATTATGCCGGCAAGGGGGAACATGGGCTGTCGGCGGTGTTCCTTGCGGCCATGGACGAGTGGGACAAGAGCCATGCCCTGGATGCCGCCAATGCGGTGGGGCTGCAGAGCCGGCTCGAAATCGCGCTGGACCTGGCGGTGAGCGAGCAAAGCGCGGATCTCGAAAAGCGGCTGGGGTTTCTGGCGACCATTGGCAGCGCCGGGCCGTTTGTGGGCCTGTTCGGCACGGTCTGGGGCATTATGAACGCTTTTACCGCCATTGCGGCGGCGGAAAATACCAGCCTGGCCGTGGTGGCGCCGGGCATTGCCGAGGCTTTGCTGGCAACCGCGCTGGGGCTGCTGGCGGCTATTCCGGCGGTTATCGCCTATAACAAGCTTAGCGCCGATGCGGGCAAGCTGATCGCGCGGCTGGAAGGCTTTGCCAATCGGCTGGTGGCGCTGATGTCGCGCCAGCTCGACGCCGGAAAGTCACTCTGATGGGCATGGCGCTGGGCAATAATAGAGGCAAGCGTGGCCGCGGCCGGGCGCCGATCAGCGAGATCAACATCACCCCCATGGTGGATGTGATGCTGGTGCTGCTGATCGTCTTCATGGTGGCGGCGCCGCTGATGACCATGGGCGTGCCGATCGACCTGCCCGAGACGCGGGCGCAGGCCATGCCGCTGCAGACCAAGCCGATCACGGTGACCGTCGAGCCCGATGGTGCGCTCTCGATCGAGGGCGAGTCGGTGACGCTGGAGACGCTGGTGAGCAGCGTCGAGGCTCTGGCGGTGGAAGGCACCGATGAGCGGCTTTATGTGCGGGGCGATACCACGGCGGCCTATGGCGCCATCATGGAAGTGATGGGTGAATTATCGGCTGCCGGCTATAGCCGCATCGGCCTTGTCACCGCGCCGGCCCGGACCCCCTGATATGCGTTATGCCCTACCCGGTTCGGCCCTGGTGCATGCCGGCATTTTCGGCATTGCCTTTATCGGCTTTGCCTGGCCGCAGCCCGAAGATGCGCCGCCCCCTGGGGCGGTGACGGTCGATATCGTCTCGGTGACCTCGGTTTCGAGCAACCTGACCTCGACGATTGAGGAGGGGAGCACGGAAAATCTGATCTCGGCCGGCAGCGAGACGGTTTCCCCCGAGCCGAGCGAAACGCTCGAGCCGGTGGAGCCGGAAACGCAGACGGCAGAGGCTCCGGTCGAGGAAGCGCTGCCGCCCGAGACGGTGGAACCGCCGCCGCCGGACGAGGCGGCGCCTCTTGAAACGGCGAGGGCTGAACCGGTCGAGGCCGAACCCATCGAGCCGGTGACCGAAACGATGGAAGTGGCGGTGCTGGCGACGCCCGTAAACACCCCTGAGCCTGCCGATACGATTGCGCCCATGGTGGCGGAAACGGTCGAGCCGGAAGAGGTGACCGATTTCAATGCGGCGCCGGTGCCGCATGTGCTCAGCTTCGAGCGCCCCAGTGCGCCAACCCAGCGGCCGCGGCCACAACAGCCGGCGCCCACGCAACAG
>DATMSY010000079.1:0-11856 GCA_035565135.1 Devosia sp. | reverse complement strand
GCGGATGGCCGTGGCGGCCCCCTTGTTACCCTGATCGGCCATGGCGCGCAGGCGCGCGGGCCGGGACGAAACGACTGCCAGTTCGGACATCGCCAACACGCCGTTGACGATAGTGAGAACGACGACGATCAATATTTCTGCGAACAAGATCTCAACAATGGATGCGGCCCCGCACTCAGCATCGGGTCGCTTAAGGGTCGGCACTATAGCGGCAATCGCGGAGGATGCACCATGGGTGTGGACAAAATGCCGCGAAACGGGCGGCAGAGGCCGCCCGCGGCGCCTTAGCCGATCTTGCGCTTGGTCTTGTCGTTATAGGGATTGTCGCCGCCCGAGCGCACCCAGAGGCGAATCGGGGTGCCCTGAATATCGAAGGCTTCGCGCAGGCCATTGACCAGGTAACGCTGGTAGGCCATGGGCAGCGCCTCGGGACGGGAGGCAAAGAGAATGAAGCTCGGTGGCCGCGTCTTGGCCTGCGTCATGTAGCGCAGCTTGAGGCGGCGGCCGGACACGGCCGGCGGCGGATGGCTCTCGACCATGCCGGTCAGCCAGCGATTGAGGCGCGCGGTGGAGACGTGGGAATTCCAGCTGCGCTCGATCTTGAAGATGGCGTCCATAAGCTTGTCGATATTGCGCCCGGTGAGCCCGGAAAGGGTCACCAGCGGCACGCCGCGCAATTGCGGCAGCAGGCGCTCGCATTCCTCGCGCAGCATTTTGAGGGTTTCGTTCTTGTCCTCGATCAGGTCCCACTTGTTGACCGCGATGACCAGCGCGCGCCCTTCACGTTCCACCAGATCGGCCAGGGCCAGGTCCTGCTTTTCAAACGGGATGGTGGCGTCGAGCATCAGCACGACGACTTCGGCATATTGGATGGAGCGCAGGCTATCGCCCACTGCCAGCTTTTCGAGCTTTTCGGTGACGCGCGAGCGGCGGCGGATACCGGCCGTGTCGACGAGGTTGATCGTGCGCCCTTCCCATTCCCAGGGCACGAGAATGCTGTCGCGCGTGATGCCAGCCTCGGGGCCGACCAGCACGCGGTCTTCGCCGACCATGCGGTTGATCAGCGTGGATTTGCCGGCATTGGGACGGCCGACAATAGCCACGTTGAGGTAGCGCTTGGGGTTCCAGCGCAGCGTGGCTTCCTCGCCCTCGCCTTCGAGCATGTCCTCGGTGATGTCGACATCGACATCGGGCATCTCGTCGAGATCGGCGATCGCCTCGGCTTCCTTGTTGGCCTCGGCCACATCGATCGCCTTGGAGACGATGGAATAAAGCTCGGAAAGGCCCAGGCCGTGTTCGGCCGATAGCGCGATGGGTTCGCCGAAGCCTAGCTTGAACGCCTCGACCAGCCCCGCTTCGGCGGCGCTGCTTTCGGCCTTGTTGCCGACCAGGTGCACATCCTTGCCGGCCTTGCGCAGCACCTGGGCGAAACGCTGGTCAAGCGGCACGACGCCGGCACGGGCGTCGATCATGAACAGGATGACGTCGGCCTCCTTGATCGCCAGTTCGGTCTGCTGGCGCATGCGATCTTCGAGGCTGCCATCGGTGACGTCCTCGTAGCCGGCAGTATCGAGAATGCGGAAGGTGAGGTCGGCAATGCGCCCCTCGGCCTCGCGGCGGTCGCGCGTCACGCCGGGCGTGTCATCGACCAGCGCGATCTTGCGACCGACCAGGCGGTTAAAAAGGGTCGATTTGCCGACATTGGGGCGACCGACAATGGCAACGGTAACCGTCATGACAGCGTGTTCCGATCAGGCAGAATCCGGCCGGCCCTATTCAAGGGCAGGTTCGGTCTCGGTGGTGGCAGCGGGTTCGGCCGGCGTCGCAGCAGGCGCGGGCGTTGCTGCCGGTGCGGCGGGCTCGGCAGCGGCAGCAGGAGCATCCTCGCTGACGATCTGGTCGATGGCATTGGCTGCGTTTTCGGCTGTGTCAGGCGCGGTGATGGCACCTTCGGACAGCAGTTGGGCCAGATAATAGCCCATGCGATTGCGCATCGTGCTCTGCGACAGGGGATCGTTGACGACAGCCTCGAAGCTCGCCTGAGCGGCGGCGAAGTCACCGGCCTTGTATTGCGCCAGCCCGAGGGCTTCCCGCGCGGCGTTGCGCAGCGGATTTCCTTCGGTGGCAATGGTTTCGACGCGCGACTGCACATCGGCCAGCGAACCGCTGTCGATCAGCAGGTTGCCCGCCAATACCAGCGCCAGCTCGCGCAACCGCACATTGTCCAGCGAGCTCGAAAGCGCATCATAGGCGGCCACGGCCTCTGCGGTCTTGCCTTCCTTGGCGAGCACGCCGGCCTTGCGGAACTCGGCCAGCATGGGATAGCGGCCCGAACCATCGGCGATGACCTTGTCGAGCGCGGTCTGCGCGGCCGGCAGGTCGCCGCCCTCGATCAGATCGAACGCAGCATAGAGCTCGTCCGACGACTGCGCGGCATTGTTGGAATGATACCAGGACCAGCCTTCATTCACGGCGACAAGAGCCACAACGGCCACGGCGGCGCCGATGACATAGGGCGCGAAGCGGCGCCAGAAGGCGCGCATACGATCGGAGCGGAGCTCCTCGTCGACTTCGCGGAAAATGTTGTCCTGGGACATGGATGGCCTGACGTCACGGATGAATTGGGGCGCACGTTTAGCACGGTGTCGGGGGAATGCAAATGCGCGCTTGGCTTGGGCACTAGCGGCCGAGCTGCCATTCCCCAAGACATTCCGGCCTGGGCTCGCCCAAAGTGGTGCGGACCAGCCAAAATTGTCGCACGCTCCAGCGAAACGGGCGGGCCAGGAGCAGTTCGGGAATGCCGGCCGGATCGTACCACAAGGTAACATGCGGCACGGTGCTCGCAGGGCCGCCCTTGAGGCCATGCCGCAGCATTTCGCGGCGGAGGCTGGCATGGAGGGCCACGAATTCCCGCTGGCCGGTCGAGCAGGTCAGGACCGTGGGCCGCTGGCGGCGATCGGTTCGCCCGGCCGGCCGCCCCCAGGTGGTGAGGCGATCGAAGGAGATGTCAAAGCGGGGATGGCGGATGGCGTCGCCAATCTCGAGCGCGGCATCGAGATCGTCGAACGAAGCGTCCTCCCCCTCACCCAGGCCATTGAGCGAGGCATGGATCCGCCCGGCCCGCACCGGCCGCCGGACACCATGACGGCGCGACATGCGCAGGGCGAAATATTCCATATCCTGCGCCAGCGCCGGCGGCGGCAGGAGTGTAAAATACCAGCGATGGGTCGGAAGCGTCCGCCCCGCCCGCGTCAGCATGGGCGCACCGCCGCCAAACAGATCAAGCTGCATATCCATTTTGACCCGCCATTTGTTCTCTATTTGTTCTTTAATAGAACGCGAGAGCCGGCCGGTCAACGCCTTTGCCGCAGGTCAGGCCGGAACGTAAGTCAGCCTGATCGCGCTGTCGCCAATCCGCTCGCTGGCCGTAAGCCGGAGTGGCGAGCGTGGCCCCATGAAGAATGGCTTGCCGCCGCCCAGCACGACGGGATGGATATAGAGCAGATATTCATCGATCAGCCCGAGCTCAGCGAGGCTCTGTGCCAGCACCGGGCCGCCGACTTCGATCTCGCCGGCGACGTCATCCTTGAGCTTGCGGACCGCGGCCTCAAAATCGCCCTCGATGAGGGTGGCATTGGGACCAACCGCGGTCAGGCTATGGGAGGCGACCCATTTCGGCTGGCTCCGCCACGCCTCGGCAAAGTCGCGCGTGTCCGGCGTCCAGTCCGGCTGATCTTCGTCAAAATAACGCATGATCTCGTAGAGCCGGCTGCCATAGATGCTGCCGCTGAGCCCACGCGCCTGTTCGATGAAGTGACGATAAAGGGTCGCGTCGGGGGCAAATTTGTCGTGATCGACATAGCCGTCCAGCGACACATTCATTCCAAAGATGAGCTTCGCCATGTTGCCAAATCTCCGTGTCAGGGTCTCGATGATGGTAAAAATGCAGCTTCAGTGCGGCTCCGGGTGTCAGCCGTTGAACAGCTGCCACCTGCCCTCGGAGATGACGCTGGCGCGGCCGTCGATCACCGTGATGGCCGTGTCGTCATCTATGGCATAGGTCGGGACCGGTATTTGGGATGCCCGTTTTTCGATATTGGCCAGCGTCGTATCGGGCATTTCGGGGTGATCGAGATGTGGATAGAGGGTGAAATCCACCAGTCCGAGTGCCCCTTCGGCGTCCTGCGCCATGTCGCTGCGACCATCGGGCACGAATTGCAAATCGAACTCGGCGTCGCAATTATAGGGGGTGACGGCGATGCTGCCGGCGCTCACGCCCACATAGACCGTGTTCGTCAGCGACGGCAGAAGCTCCGCCAGGCCCGATTGGCGCATCCAATAGGTGAGATAGAGCACGTCGCCGCCGCCGACGAGCAGGGCATCGACCTCCTTGACCGCGGGCACCCAATTTTCTGCCCTTATGGTCGGCAGCGCGGTGAGTTCCAGCACGCCCAGGGACCTCCAACCCAATTCGCACAGGCGGTTTGGCCCCCTGCCCGAGATCGCCCGCCAGGCCATCACCGGACCGACGGAAAAGGGGTAGATACCAGTCGGGATATAGAGGGCGCTGGCCTCTTCTATCGGTTTGCCCAGCAGATCGACGAGCGCATCGGAAATGCTCGGATTGCTGATGCCGCCGGAGGTGAGAAGATACTTCATGTCCAGCAGCTCCTGCCAACGTGACGTATCGCGGAAATCCGCTCACTTGCAGGCTAGTGCAATCCGGTTGCGTTCTGCAAGCAGTTTCTGGCCAAACCCGCAACGCGCGGTTTTCACGCCTCGGCTGCAGTGACCGGCCAATTCCAGGCTATTGCACGGCCGGCTCGAGTCGCTTACCGTTCGCCCATGATTGCAGGAACCCTCTAGCCGTCTCGCTTGAGACGCGCGATCGCAGCCAGCCCGTATCGCCCAATCCGCGATGCGGCACTTGTGTATTTGGGGTTCTACAAAGGTTCATGACATTGGAAATCAGATCCGAGCGGCCGGCCGACGTCGCCGCAATCAGCGCTATCACCACCGCGGCATTCAAGACCGCGCCCTACAGCAGCGGGACCGAGGCGCGCATCATCGAAGGCCTGAGGGCAGCTGGGGCGCTGACCTTATCTCTCGTTGCCGTCGATCAGGAGAAAATCGTCGGCCATGCGGCGTTCTCGCCCATCAGCATCGCCGGCGCCCAAGGGGACTGGTATGGCCTTGGGCCGGTCTCGATCAGCCCGGAGCATCAGAGCCGGGGGATTGGCCAATTGCTCATCCGAGCCGGGCTCGAACAGCTTCGATCGCTCCAGGCCGCGGGCTGCGTGGTGTTGGGCGATCCCCGCTATTATCAGCGGTTCGGTTTTGAGAGCGATCCCGCCCTGACCTATGGCGGCGAGCCCTCGCCCTATTTCCAGCGCCTGATCCTTGATGGCCCGCCTGCCTCCGGCGACGCCGCCTTTCATGTCGCCTTCGAGGCCTAGAAAAACGAAGGCGGCCCCTGGGGACCGCCTTCCGAGCCTAAATCATTCCCACTCGATCGTGCCGGGGGGCTTGCTCGTCACGTCGTAGACGACGCGGTTGATGCCGCGGACTTCGTTGATGATGCGGGTGGCGGTTTTGCCGAGGAAGTTCATGTCGAACTGGTAGAAATCGGCGGTCATGCCATCGACCGAGGTGACGGCACGCAGGGCGCAGACAAATTCGTAGGTGCGGCCATCGCCCATGACGCCGACGGTCTGGACGGGGAGCAGGACGGCGAAGGCCTGCCAGATTTTGTCATATTGGCCAGACTTGCGGATTTCATCGAGATAGATGGCATCGGCCTGGCGCAGGATATCGAGCTTTTCGGGCGTGATGCCGCCGGGGCAGCGAATGGCGAGGCCCGGGCCGGGGAATGGGTGGCGGCCGATAAAGCTTTCGGGCAGGCCCAGTTCGCGGCCGAGGACGCGCACTTCATCCTTGAACAATTCGCGCAGCGGCTCGACGAGCTGCATGTTCATGCGCTCGGGCAGGCCGCCGACATTGTGGTGGGACTTGATGGTGACTGAGGGGCCGCCGGTGAACGACACCGACTCAATTACGTCGGGATAGAGCGTGCCTTGGGCCAGAAAATTGGCGCCGCCGAGTTTTTTGGCTTCGGCTTCGAAGGTTTCGATGAAGAGGCGGCCGATGATCTTGCGCTTGGTTTCGGGGTCGGATTGGCCGTCGAGTTCTTTGAGAAAGACTTCGGAGGCGTCCACATGGACCAGCGGGATATTGTACTGATCGCGGAACATGGTGACGACCTGTTCGCTCTCGTTGAGCCGCATCAGGCCGTGGTCGACATAGATGCAGGTGAGCTGATCGCCGATGGCTTCGTGGATCAGCACGGCGGCCACCGAAGAATCGACGCCGCCGGAGAGGCCACAGATCACCTTGCCGGTGCCGACCTGCTCGCGGATCCTTTCGATCATCTTGCTGCGATAGGCGGCCATGGTCCAGTTGGAGGCGATGCCGCAGATATTGTGGACGAAATTGGCGTAGAGCTTGGCGCCGTCGGGGGTGTGGACCACTTCGGGGTGAAACTGCACGGCCCAGATGCGCCTGTTTTCGTTGGCGATCATGGCGAAGGGGGCGTTGGCCGAGGTGCCGACGACTTCAAAACCCTCGGGGAGCGCGACGACGCGGTCGCCGTGGCTCATCCAGACCTGGTGTTCGGTGCCCAGCTCCCAGACGCCGTCATAGAGCGCGGAGAGCTTTTGCACCTTGACCTCGGCGCGGCCGAATTCGCGGTGGTGGCCGGCTTCGACCTTGCCGCCCAGGGCCATGCAGAGGGCCTGCTGGCCATAGCAGATGCCCAGGATCGGCACGCCGGCATCGAGGATCGACTGATCGATGGTTGGCGCGTTCTCGTCGAGGGTGGAGGCCGGGCTGCCGGAGAGCACCACGCCCTTGGGCTTGAGGGCGGCCATGGCGGCGCCCGCAGACTGAAAGGGATGGATTTCGCAATAAACCCCGGTTTCGCGAATGCGGCGCGCGATCAACTGGGTGACCTGCGAACCGAAGTCCACGATGAGGATTGCGTCGGGGGCGGCAGTGTCTGGGGTTTTCATGGCGAGGCCATATCGCCACGCCGCAGATTCCGCAAGGGTCGAAGTTGCAGGACAGCTTTGCCGCCATGGTCACAATCGCAACGAATTGATAGGGCACGCGTTGGGCGGGGGTCACGGAGGACCAGGTTTTGACGCAACAGCGACTGCTCGGCGCCGATTTTCTGCGCGCCGCCGCGTGCCTGATGGTGCTGCTGCACCATGTGGCGTTTCGCATGGACGGCAATAATGTGCCCACGCCTCTGCAAGGCGTGATGGACTTTGCCGTGATGGGCAGTTTTGGCGTTGCGGTGTTCTTCGTGCTGAGCGGGTTTCTGCTGGCGCGGCCGTTCTGGAGGGCGCTGGACGCCGGGGAGCCCATGCCGTCGCTCGGGATTTATGCGCTGCGGCGGGCGGCGCGGATTTTGCCTGGGTTCTGGCTGGCGCTGATTGTGAGCCTGGTGCTCGGCGTGACCATTTATGGCTTCGAGTTTGGCCGGGAGGAGCTGGTGCGGTTTGTGGCCGGGTTCTTCCTGATCAGCGACTGGCATTGGGTGACACTGTTTCCAGTCAACAATAATGGGCCGCTGTGGTCGATCGGGTTCGAGGTGACCTCCTATCTGTTGCTGCCGTTTTTCCTGGCCGTGC
Organism: Devosia sp.; assembly: GCA_035565135.1. GTDB lineage: Bacteria > Pseudomonadota > Alphaproteobacteria > Rhizobiales > Devosiaceae > Devosia. The sequence goes on along the minus strand of DATMSY010000079.1, from coordinate 4,165 downwards.
TGTTTGCGGTTGGCCTCAGGGGCTGGCCGGCGCGGATTGCCTGGGTTGGGGTAATCGGGGTGGTGCTGGCGCTGCACTGGATGGTGGTGCAATGGGCGCCGATCGACGAGGTCGAGCGCGGCTGGAGATATGGGCTGGTTGGCGGCGCCAAGGCCTGGATGCCGCGGTTCAATCCGATCGGGTTTTTCGCGATTTTTGCCATTGGGGCGCTGGCGGCTGGGGTGCAGGTCAAGCTGGCAGCGATGCGCTCTTATTGGTTCGATATCATTGGGCTGGCCAGCATTATTGCGGCTGGCTGGGTGATGGCGGCCCATATTGGCGGGCTCAATGAGGGCTTTGGCTGGCTGGGCGTGCCCTATGGGTTTCCGTTTATGCCGCTGGCAATTGCGGTGGGGCTGGTGGCCCTGCCCTCGTCGGTTCTGGCGGGGCGCGTGCTGGACAATCGGGTGGCCCGCTACATCGCCGAAGTGTCGTTCGGCGTTTATATCTGGCATTTCCTGGTGATCGGGCTGCTGGGGCAATTGGTGCCGCCGGCATTCGAAACCAGCGGCGAAAATGGCTGGGCCATCTGGCTGGCCTCGAGCGCGGCGACTGTCGTCATCAGTTTTGTTGTCGCGACGCTCAGTTTTCGGCTGCTGGAGCGACCGGTGGTGGTGTGGGCGCGGGGGTTGGAACAGCGGCCGGGTCCGCAGCCGCAGCACGAGCTGGCGGAGAACCCGAGCCGCTAGGCTGAATCGACATTTTCGCTAGCCTCGATCCGCCTCCCTCCCCCTTGAGGGGAGGGATTGAGGGTGGGGGTGTCGGACTATCAACCAGTGCGGCGTTCGCGAAGGCCCCGACACCCCCTCCCTAGCCCCTCCCCTCAAGGGGGAGGGGACTGGATCGTGGCTCTCCGCCTACAAAACCTGAATGGCGATTGGTCCTAATCCTTTGAATCAAGACGCGCGGCGCAAGGCGTTGAAATAGAATCCGTCTGTGCCGGTGAGGCGCGGGGTGAGCGCGATGCCGGATTGGGCGGTTTCCACGTCGGGGTGGATTTCCGTGCCGAAGGCGGATTGCCAGAGTTCGGACGGCGGCAGCGAAGCGAAGTCCGGATGGGCTTTGAGGAAGGCGACGATCTGGTCGTCATTCTCTTCGGGCAGGATCGAGCAGGTGATGTAGACCAGTGTGCCGCCGGGCTTGAGGTAGCGGGCGCCCTCGATCAGGATGGCGGCCTGTTCGGCGGTGCGCTGCGCCAGCAATTCAGGGCTCAGCTTCCACTTGGTATCGGGGCGGCGGCGCCAGGTGCCCGTGCCGGTGCAGGGGGCGTCGATGACGACGCGATCCATCTTGCCGGCGAGATTGTCCAGCGAACCGGGATGGGGGGCGCGGACCTGCACATTGCGGGCGCCGTTGCGCTTGAGGCGATCATAGATCGGCGCGAGGCGGTTGCGGTCGCTGTCATAGGCGAAAATCTGGCCCTTATTGCCCATGGCTGCTGCCAGCGCGAGGGTCTTGCCCCCTGCCCCGGCGCAGAGATCGAGCACCTGTTCGCCGGGCTGGGCATTGGCGAGGGCGGCAACGATCTGGCTGCCCTGGTCCTGCACTTCGAACCAGCCCTTGAGATAGCCTTCGTCCGTGGTGACATTGGGTGTGCGCGCATCGCGGGGGCCGGCCGGCATGGTCACGCCGAGGGGCGAGATGGCGGTGAGGCGCGGATGGAAGCGGTCGAGGGATTTGACGACGCGGTCGCGGCTGGATTTGAGCGTATTGGTGCGCAGGTCGAGCGAGGGGCGACCGGCCATGTCCTGGCCTTCGGCAATCCAGTTATCGCCAAAAGCGCGCTCGATGGAGGGCGCTAGCCATTCGGGCACATCGGCAAGGATGTGAGGGGCGGTGTCGTCGGGGAGTTGGCCGACGGCGCGGGCGCGCTCGTCCTCGGTGAGCGGCTCGGGCGCGTGGCTATCGGCGGCAAAGCTGTCGCTGAGCGCCGCCGGATCTTCGTTCCAGTCGCGGATGGCGACGGCGAGGACCAGGGCGCGCGGGCTGTCGCTGCCCATCAGGGCGGCGTGGGAGGCGCGGCGGCGCAAGGCGTCGTAGACCAGATTGCCGATGGCAGCGCGGTCGCCGGCCCCGGCAAAGCGATTGTTGAGACCCCAGGCCTTGAGCGCCTCGGAGACGGGACGCTTGCGCGTTTCCACGTCGGTCAGCACATCGATGGCGGCGGAAAGGCGGCCTGGCAGGCGCATGGGTCAGATACCTGGGCTTAGAATAACGAGGCGAAGGACCAGCCATAGCCACAGCGCGCATAGAACTGCAAGGCCGGCGGTGTAGGCGGCGAAGCGGTGTTCGACGCGATTGGTGGTGATGTGGATGGCCGCATGGGCATAGCGCAGGGCGACGAAGGCCCAGGCGAGCAGCAGTTCGAGCCAGCTTACCGCACCGGCCCAGAGCGTGAGGAGCACGGCCACGTAGAACAGGACCGGAAGCTGGAACTGATTGTCGAAACAGTTCGAGAGGAGGCGCGCCTTGAGGGGATAAGCCGTGCGCTCGACGGCGATGTCCTTGATGGCGACTTCGCCCGACATGACGCGGGGGATGCGCTCGCGGCCCATGAGGATGAGCAGGATGATGGTGAGCAGCACCTGCGCCGCCATGGCGAGGATCAGGAGCCTGGTGGTGAGTGGCATGTTGACGTTCCGATTCAGAGTCCGCGTCCTGCAATAACGACTTGTAGCGGAATTGGTTTTCGGCGGCATGCACAAGCGCCGCCCGGCCCTGAGGCGTCGCGGTTATACGGTAACGGGCGGCCATTGGGCCTTCCGAAACTAATAGAACGGACCAATGGCCGCCCGTCACGATCCGCTTTTGTGCAAGGTCCGGTTCAGGCGGTACCATTCTTGCAGGTCCGGCTGCCGAGTTTCCAACCCCACTGGACAGGCGCCCCTCTCCCACGGTCTCCCCACCCGGCCCTGCGTCGGGACCGCGTAACTGGCGGGGATGGGGGTAGAGTGGCATGCACCGGATGGGGCGGGGATAAGGTGGATAGATCGGGGCTCCCATCACCCCTCCCTTCCCTCCCCATCGAGGAGAGGGTGAGTGCGGTGGGTGGGGTGGGTGGGATAGTGCCCCCAATAGTCAATCAATCACGATGTCATTCCGGCGCAGGCCGGAATCCATGCTGAAGGCTATCCCGGCGCTGGATGGGTGCGGATCGCCACGGACATGGATTCCGGCCTGCGCCGGAATGACACCGTGGGTGGTACGAGTTCAAGATGACACCCCCAGCGGTCCGCTGCACCATCTCGGGATGGGCCCCGGCCTGCGCCGGGGTGACACCGTGGGTGGGTGGAGCCCGGAGTGAACACCGCTCCCCCAAAGGAGGGCCCTATCGCCCGCCGCGGTTCCGATGATCCGCGAACTCTGCGGCTCTTGCTGCGTTGATCGTGACACCCATGGGAGTGGATCAATGCAGCAGCAAATCGCTATCGTCACGCTCGGCATTGCCGATCTTGCGCGTTCCCGGCGCTTCTATGTGGAGGGCTTCGGCTGGAAGCCGGCTTTCGAGAATGACGAGATCATCTTCTACCAGATGAACGGGTTCGTGCTCGGCACGTTCAGCAAGGCGGCGCTGGAAAAGGATATGAACCGCACGGGGCTGCTTTCCCCCGGCGCCTTTTCACTGGCGCATAATGTGCGGAGCCAAGAGGAAGTCGACGACGTCATGCAAAGCCTGCTCGCGGCGGGCGGAACCCTGCTTAGGGCCGCCGACGCGCCGCCACATGGCGGGTTTCGCGGCTATGTGGCCGATCCGGACGATCATGCCTGGGAAGTGGCCTGGAACCCGGACTGGACCATCGACGAGCAGGGCATGGTGACGATCGGCGCTTAGTGGCCACCTCCCGACGCGGGAGGTGGCGAAGGGCAATATTACCGGCCGCTGCGGTAGTTCGGCGCTTCGCGCGTGATGGTCACGTCGTGGACGTGGCTTTCGCTGAGGGCGGCGCCGGAGATTTTTACGAAGACGGAGTTGTCGCGGAACTCTTGCAGATTGTGGGCGCCGGTATAGCCCATGGAGGCGCGCAGGCCCCCCGCGAGTTGGTGCAGCACGGCCCCGGCAGCGCCCTTATAGGGCACCTGGCCTTCAATGCCTTCGGGGACCAGTTTCATCTGGTCGCGCACGTCC
>DATMSY010000078.1:0-4436 GCA_035565135.1 Devosia sp. | reverse complement strand
GGTTGGGAAGGGCCCTCGGGTCGAGCCCGAGGGAGATGCGGTGGGTGTGTGGGGATGCTGCAAATGGCCGCCATCCCAAAACAAACGGCCCTCCTGGTGGGATGGCCGTTCTTGTTCACGCGAGGCTAAGCCGATCAGAAGCTTTCCCAGTCGTCGGTCTTGATCGCGGCGTTGCCCTGGCTGCGATAGACCGGGGCTGCGGGGCGGCGCGGTGGCGCGGCGTGGCGCACGGGTTCGGCCGGGGCCTGGTGGACCGAGAAGATGTCGACGATGCCGTCGAGCTGGATCGCCTGGCCTTCGGTCTGTTCGATCGAGGCGTTGATCTCTTCGACCAGGGCAGCATTGTGCTGGGTCATCTCGTCCATCTGGCGGACGGCGACGCCCACTTCCTGGATGGCGCTGGCCTGTTCCGCGCTGTCCTTGGCAATGCCTTCGAGCAGTTCGGAATTGGCGCGGACGCCGTCGAGCATTTCGTCGAGCTTGGCGGCCGCGTCGGCCACGAGCTTGGTACCGCCACGCACTTCGAGCGCCGATTGCTCGATCAGCGCCTTGACCTCGGTCGAGGCCTGGGCCGAGGACTGGGCGAGGCGCCGCACTTCGACGGCCACCACGGCAAAGCCCTTGCCGGCTTCACCGGCGCGGGCCGCTTCGACCGAGGCGTTGAGCGCCAGGAGGTTGGTCTGGAAGGCGATGTCGTCGATCATGCCGATAATGTTGGAGATCTTGGACGAGGACGTGGCGATGCGCTCCATGGCCTGGGTGGCCTCGGCCATGACCACGCCGCCTTCTTCGGCCGAGCGGGTCGAGGCGATGGCATTGTCGCTGGCGGCCTTGGCGCGGGTCGAGTTCTGCGTGACCGTGGCGGCCAGCTGTTCCATGGCGGCAGAGGTCTCTTCGATGGTCGCCGCCTGCTTGGTGGTGCGCTCGGACAGGTCATTGGCGCCGGAGAGGATTTCCCCGGTGGCGAGCTTGAGCTGGCCGGAGGTATCGCGCAAGCGGCCGACAATGTCGGAGAACTTGATGGCCACCGCGTTGGTATCGTCCTTGAGGCGACCGAAGGCGCCTTCATAGAGACCTTCGACGCGCCGGGTCAGGTCGGCATTGGCGAGGGCGGAGAGCACCTGGCTGGTTTCGGAAAGGCCGGTATCGACGGTCTTGACCAGGCTATTGACGCTATCGGCCAGGGCGTTGAGCTCGGGGTCGGGGAATTCGGTGGTGACGCGCTGGGAGAAGTCGCCCTCGACGGCGGCATCGACCACCGAGCCGAAGGCGCTTTGCAGCTCGCTCATCATTTCCTTGCGCGAGGCTTCGTCGCGGATGATGCGGGCGGCCTCGGCCTCGGTCATGTGGGCGATCTTTTCGCCATTCTCGCGGAACACCTCGACGGCACGCGCCATGGCGCCGATTTCATCGGCCCGGCCGGTGCCCCCAATGGTGATGTCGAACCTGCCATCGGCCAGCTCGGCCATCTGGCCATTGAGCGCGGTGATAGGCTTGGTGAGGCTGCGCACGATGAGCCAGCCGGCCACGACGAGAGCGGCGATGATCCCCAGGGCGATGAGGGCGCTGGTCAGGGCGTTTTCCTGATAGATCGTGTCGATATCGGTCTGCAGCACGCCGGTGCCGATGGCCCAGCCCCAGGGCGCGAAATTCTGCACATAGGTCAGCTTTTCGACGGGCTTGGCGTCCGGATTGGAACCGGTGAACATGAAGGTGGTGAAGATCGAGCCCTGCGTGCGGGCGCCGTCGGTATATTCCTCGATGAAGCGCTTGCCATTGGTATCGGTGCGGTCGCGCATATTGGTGTCGACCACGGCCGGGTTGGCATTGACGATCATGACATAGTCATGGGTGACCGCGAAAACGTAGTCGTCGCCCGAATAATTGATGGCATGCAGCATGGCCTTGGCTTCGGTCTGCGCCTGTTCCAGGGTCAATTCGCCGGCCTGCACGCGGGCATCGTAGTTGCCGAGCATGGTCACGGCTGTTTCGATGACGCTTTGGATCTCGGCCTTTTTGAGGTCGATGAGATTGTTATGGGTATTGGTCAGCTGATAGGCGGTCAGCCCGGCAAAGCCGAGGACGAAGAGCAGCAACAGGGCGGACATGCGGCGCGCAATGCTGCCGGTCACGATCTTGAGCATGATATATGGAACTCTGATGAGGGGGAGAAAGAAGCCTGTGGCTTCGACGGGCCGGCGGGAGCCGGCTTAAGGTGCAGCGCGCGCGGATGCGGTCATCAAAGCAATAGCCTCCTGGCAAAGCCTCAGCCGGTACTGGCTGGGTGGTCATGTCGATCAAGGCAAAACATGGCCGGTGTTAAGTTAATTTACTGACAAGCGCGGCGGCTCTAGCCGCCTATGGCGCAAAGAAAATTTCGTCGGCCGGCGGAAAAGCCCTGAGCCAAATTGTCGCATATTTGGCGGCGGCGGGGTTGTTCGCGGCGATAGATCGCGGCATAGTCCGCGCCGCTATTGTAGCCCGTTACAGGAGAGCAAGATGAAAACCTTCGTGTCCAACCAGAAAGGAAAAATTCAACAGGACATGAAACTTCATGCAAATCCGATTTCCACGGGCGAGGGCGCATGCAAAAGCACGCCATAGCCAAACCCTAAAACATTTCTTCGCCGGCCGATCGTTCCAACCGCAGAATAGCGGGCGTGACGGCTTTGTCCGGGCGCGGAAATTTCTTTCCTATTACAAGCCGCATCTGCCGCTGCTGGTGGCGGACCTGGTCTGTGCCCTGCTGGTCGCGGCCATGGCATTGCTGCTGCCGCTCTGCGCCAACTATGTCACCAAAAGGCTGATCGAACTGCCCGAAGTGCCCGAGGCGCTGGGGCAGATCTATGCCATGGGCGGGCTGATGGTGGGGGTGCTGGCCATCCAGGTGCTGGCGACGTTTTTCGTCGATTACCAGGGCCATATGATGGGGGCCAAGATCGAGGCCAGCGTCCGCAAGGAATTGTTCGAGCATTGCCAGAAGCTGTCTTTCGGCTTTTACGACCGGCAGCGCGTGGGGCAATTGATGAGCCGGATCACCAATGACTCGCTGTGGCTGGGGGAGCTGTTCCACCACGGGCCGGAGGATCTCTCCATTGCCCTGCTCAAGTTCAGCGGGGCCATGGTCATCCTCTTCTTCATCGACCCGGTGCTGGCGGGGCTGATCGCGGCGCTGACGCCTTTGGCGGTGCTCTATGCGCTCTATTTCAACCGCCGGATGAATATCGCGCTGCGGCGGAGCAAGGAGCATATCGCCTCGGTCAATGAGCGGGTGGAGGATGCCCTGAGCGGCATCAGGGTGGTGCAATCCTTTGCCAATGAAGGCATGGAGGCCCGGCGCTTCGAGGCGGAAAACCAGCGTTTTCTCGACAGCCGCCGGGAGGGCTATCGCAGCGAGGCCTTTTTCTCGGTGGGGACCGAAACCTTTGCGCAATTGGTGACGGTGCTGGTCATCGTGGTGGGGGCGGTGCGGGTGCTCACGGCGGGGCTGGGCGTGGCCGACATGCTGACCTTCCTGCTCTGCGTGGCGGTTCTGGTCGATCCGGTGCAGCGGCTGGCCAATTTCGTGCGGCTTTGGCAGGAGGGCTATACCGGCTTCGTGCGGGCCATGGAGCTGCTGGATGTTGAGCCCGATATCGAGGACCGGAAGGGCGCGGTGGAACTGACCGGGGTGGCCGGGGCGGTCAGTTTCCGCGATGTGAGCTTCCGCTATGAGGATAGCGGGCCGCATGTGCTGAGCAAGCTGTCGCTCGATATAAGGCCGGGGGAATTCGTGGCGCTGGTGGGGCCGTCGGGCGTGGGGAAAAGTACGCTTTGCGCGCTGATTCCGCGGTTTTATGAGGTCAGCGGCGGGGCGATCCTGATCGATGGCAGGGATGTGCGCGATGTCACCATGGCGTCGCTGCGGCGCAATGTCGGGGTGGTGCAGCAGGACATCTATCTGTTCAGCGGCACGGTGACCGAGAACCTGCGCTATGGGCGGCCGGAGGCGTCGTTCGAGGAGATCGTGGCAGCGGCCAAGGCGGCCAATGCGCATGGTTTTATCTCAGCCTTGCCAGAGGGTTACGATACCGATATCGGGCAACGCGGGGTCAAGCTTTCGGGCGGGCAGAAGCAGCGGCTGACCATTGCGCGAGCCTTCCTCAAGGACCCGGCCGTGCTGATCTTTGACGAGGCGACCAGTGCGCTCGACAATGAGAGCGAGCGGGCGGTGCAGCAATCGCTGCTGGCGCTGACCAGGGGGCGGACCACGATCGTCATCGCGCATCGCCTGTCCACAGTGCGCAATGCCGATCGCATCCTGGTTTTGACCGAGGATGGGATCGGGGAAGAGGGCAGTCATGATGCCCTGATGGCGGCTGATGGGCTCTATGCCAATCTGCATAGGGTGCAGGCCAGCATCTAGGCGGGTAACCGGCCCGCGCTGGATGGCGCGG
>DATMSY010000077.1:0-8607 GCA_035565135.1 Devosia sp. | reverse complement strand
ACCGCAAACCCGCTAGGACTGCCGCGATGTCGGGCGCGCGGAGTCGGGGTCCTTTGGCTGGTTCGTGGTTGAGGCGCCTTTGGGCGCGATTGGTGTACGACCGTTCGATCGGCTTCGGGCTTGAACATATCGGGCTCGCCGCTTTGCGCTATCCGCGCGCCATCGCCCTGGCGGTACTGGCCTTCAGCATAGTCTGCGCCACCCAAATCCCCCGCGCCTGGGTGGATGGCGACCTGCTGCGCATCTATGCCCATTCCGGCCATTACTACGATGCCTATGAGCATCTCTCCGACACGTTCGGCACCTTCGAAAACGACCTTTATCTGCTGGTCAGCTCCCCTACCCTCACCCAGCCCGAAACGCTGGAGCAGGTGCGCGAGCTGGCCTTCGATCTCGAGCTCAACGAATTCGTCGTCGGCACCATGTCGCCCTTCACCCTGCGCAAGCCGGATGGCCAGGGCACTTCCGTGCCGGCCGTGCCCGAGGGGATGACCGATTTCGCCCAGGTCGCCCTGGCGCTGACCGATCTGCAGCAGAACGACCCGATGATGCGCAATCTCATCACGCCGGACCTGACCGGGGTGGTGCTGATCATGTTCCCCAATCAGGACATGGTGCGCGAGCATGGCATCAAGGCAATGATCGCCTCGGTGCGCGAGACCATCGCCTATTATGCCGATAGCGACATCGATGTGGAACTGACCGGCCCGCCCATCTGGACCACCGAAATGGTCAATGCGGCGGTGGCCGACCAGATCAAGTTCACGCTCTGGGGCTTTGGGCTGGGCACGCTGATTGCCCTTTTGGCGCTGCGTTCGATACCCGGCGCCCTGATGGTAGCGGCCACGCCCTTCGTCGCCGTCATGTGGACAATGGGCATGGTCATCCTGCTCTTTGGCTCCTTTTCCTTCCTCACCATCATCGTCACCACGCTGGTGCTGGTCATCTCGTTTGCCGAGTCCATGTTCTTCGTCTTCAACTGGCTGGCCTATTGGCGCGACGGCATGGAACCCAACAAGGCGGTGGACGCCACGGTCAAGCTCGTCGGCCCCGCCACCGCGCTGACCATGCTGACCACGCTGGTCAGCTTTGCCTCCCTGGCGCTGACGCCCGGCCAGGGCATTCGCGAATTCTCCATTGCCGGGGCCATCGGCTCGGCCCTGCTGTTTGTCTGCCTCATGACCTTCATGCCGCTGATGCTGAAGGCCGCCCTGCGCATCGGCTTCAAATCACCCGGCCGGCCCAGCCTGGTGCTGACTGCGCCGTTGCCGCTGAGCTGGTTCCTGGCCAGCCGCTTCGGCCGGCCGCTGGCGATCCTGGCCATCGCCGTCACCCTGCTGCTGTTCATTCCCTATGGCCTGATCCAGCCGCATTTTTCCTTCGAGGATTTCGTCGCCCGCGATTCCAGCGCCCTGGCGACGGCGGCGGAAATCGATAGTGGCGTGGGCGGGGTGGCGCCGATCTATATTCGCGTGCCGCTCAAGGAGCATGACCCCGATGTCGGGGACGCCGATTTCGAGACGATTAAGGCCGCCCACCAGATTCTCGAGCAACATCTGGGGCAGAACAAGGTCATCTCCGCCGCCAGCGCCAGCAATTATATCGAGAGCGGGTTCAGCCGGGCCGAAGTGCTGGAATCGGTCGGCCCCTTCATGCGCCACCGTTTCGTCACCGACGATGGCTCCCAGGCCCTCATCACCGGCTTCATGCCCACCATTGTGGATTCCGATGAACTCAAGCAATTGGTGGAAGATGTCGATCGGGAGCTGGCGGCGGCCGGCGTCGAAGGCGCCGAGATCGGCGGCTTCCGCATTCTCACCACCTATGCCACCGACCAGATCGTGCGCGGGCTCCAGCTCGATCTGACGCTGAGCGTGCTGGTCAATCTGGCGCTGATCGGTTTTGCCTTCCAGTCCTTCCGCGTGGCGCTGGCTTCGGCCATTCCCAATCTCTTTCCCGTGCTGGGCACCGAGGCGTGGCTCTATTTCAGCGGCGCCGGGCTGCAGCTCACCACCGTCATCGCCCTCACCATCGCCTTCGGCATTGCGGTCGACGATACCGTGCATTTCCTCTCCCATTACCTCCATGGCCGGCGCGAGGAAGGCCGGACGCATATGGAGGCCATCAAGCACACGCTGGAGCGCATTGGCGGCGCCATTGTCGGCACCACCATCATTCTCTGCTCGGGCATGGTCATCGTGGTCTTTTCCGACATGCCGCAGGTGGCCCTGTTCGGCACGCTCTTCGTCTCGACCCTGGGCTTTGCGCTGATCGGGGACCTCTTCATCCTCCCCGCGTTGCTGGCGGCGGGCGGCAAGTTCTTCCACCCCCTGGGCCGCATTCGCGTCCGCATGGCCGATCACGACCCCACCCCGGACGATCCCACGGGCGATGCGGCGGCCGAAATTATCCGCCCTAATCCCAGCACAAGTTAGTGCCCCGCCTTGCGCGGAAATTTGCCGCCCCATTACAACAATGGAACGATGATTCGGCGCGTTCGCCGTGGAGCCCTGGTGCAATGACTTTTCTCGGACCTTTGTCGCGTGCCGTGGCGCTGACGGGCCTGCTCGTTTCGGCCGCGTTCTGCGCCCTGCCCGCTGCCGCCGCACCGGCCGATGTGGATTTGCTCAAATCCTATCTCGGGGACTGGCGCGGGCGCGGCGTGGTGACCGGGGCCAATTCCGAGACCGTGGTTTGCCGGCTCTCGCTCAAGCCGGGCAATCAGGACAAGGTCAATTATACCGGCCGCTGCACCGTGGCCGGCAATCAGCTCTCGATGAATGGCACCATCGCCTATATCGAGGCCAGCAAGCGCTATGAGGCCGCCATGACCTCCAATGTCGCCTTTACCGGCATTGCCGTGGGGCAGAAGCGCGGCGGCGGCTTGATCTTCAATCTGCGCGAGCGCGATCAGGATGAGGAAGGCAAGGAAATCGGCATCACGGCGCAGATCGCGCTCAATGGCGGGGCCATCGATGTCAATTTCGAGGTCATGTATATTGCCACCGGCGAATATATCCGCGCCCAGGTGCCGTTCAGCAAGTAGTTCACGCCGCCCCCGCCCGGGCACAAAAAAGGAGGCCAGCGGCCTCCTTCCTGATCCTAACCCCGTCTCAGAACGGGATATCGTCATCCATGCCGCCGGGCTCGAAGGCCGGGGCGTTGGAGGATGGGCGCTGGCCACCGCCACCACCGCCAGCCGGGCGCGCACCGCGGAAGCCGCCGCCATTGTCGGCACTGCGGAAGCCGCCATCGCCGCCGGCATTGTCGCCATCGCCGCGGCCATCGAGCAAGGTCAGGTTGGAATTAAAGCCCTGCAGCACGATTTCGGTCGAATATTTGTCCTGGCCGGACTGGTCCTGCCATTTGCGGGTCTGCAGCTGGCCTTCGATATAGACCTTGCTGCCCTTGCGCAGATAGCTTTCGGCCACGCGGGTCAGCCCTTCCGAGAAGATCACCACGCGGTGCCACTCGGTCTTTTCACGCTGCTCGCCGCTATTGCGGTCCTTCCAGCGTTCCGAAGTGGCCACGGACAGGTTCACCACCTTGCCGCCGCTGGGCAGATTGCGCACTTCGGGATCGGCACCCAGATTGCCGACGAGGATCACCTTGTTGACGCTGCCTGCCATAGCAAAATCCTTTCAATTCAGTCCCGCGCCATCTCGGCCGCCGGGACGCTCACATATCGCTTGCCGGGGCAACAAGCCCCGTGGTCGCCGGACCTTACTCCGCCCCGCCCCGCCCCGCGCGCCAAACTTGGCGTTTTGAACAGAAGTGAAGGGCCCTTGCGCAATTGTTCTCTATATGTTCCATTTCTTAACGAAGGTCAAGCCGCTACTGACACAGTTTGTCAGCAGGCCTCGGCCAAGCCAGCCAAGACACTCCCTCACCCGCGCGAGATCATGATTGGACTATTCGCAGGCCCTCTGGCTTTATCTCGTGCTGTTGTTCGGCATCATCATCGTGCCGGGCATGGACATGTTCTTCGTGCTGGCCAATGCGCTGACAGGCGGACGCCGCGCGGGCCTGGCCGCCACGGCCGGGATCATGCTGGGCGCGGTGGTGCATACCCTCTTCGGGGCGCTGGCCGTGGGCGTGCTGACGCAATTGCCGGTCGAGGTTTTTCGCACCATGATCCTGGTCGGCGCGGCCTATATGGCCTGGATCGGCTATACGCTGGTGCGCAGCTCGATCACGGTCGACCATATCGGCAGGGCCCAGAGCCGATCGGGCTGGGTGGCCTTCCGGCAAGGCATGATCACCAATCTGCTCAATCCCAAGGCCTATATGTTCGTCATCGCCGTGTTTCCGCAATTCATCCGGCCGGAATTCGGCCCCGTGTGGCGGCAGGCATTGGTCATGGGCATCATGACCATCTCCATGCAATTGCTGATTTATGGCGGACTGGGCCTGGCGGCCGCCAAGGCGCGCGACGCCCTGATCGGCAACCCGCAGGTTACGCAATGGATCGGTCGCGGCGCGGGCATATTGTTCATCCTGGCGGCCGCTTTCGCCGCCTGGCATGGGATATTCGGTCATGTCGGGGCTTGACCGAATCCGGTTTGTTCCTTTTATGTTCCTCGTTCGACAGTGAAAGGCGTTTTGCGCAACCCTGCCCTGACACGATAAGGTGACGCCGGGGCGCAAGGCCCGGTAAGATGGCCGCTTGCGGCCGACGCGGTTGGCTCCTATCTCTGCACTTGCCAGCCAATATGACCCGTACTTTATATGCCGCCTGTGCCCGACACGGCGCAGCCAGCCATGGACTTCGACAATGATGCAAAAGCCCAGCCAGAACCGAGAGATCGTCGTGCGCGGCGCCCGCGAGCACAATCTCAAGGGCATCGACGTCCGGCTGCCGCGCGACAGCCTGATCGTGATGACGGGGCTTTCCGGCTCGGGCAAATCCTCACTGGCTTTCGACACCATCTATGCCGAGGGGCAGCGGCGCTACGTGGAATCGCTCAGCGCCTATGCGCGGCAATTCCTCGAAATGATGCAGAAGCCCGATGTGGAGCATATCGAGGGCCTCAGCCCCGCCATTTCCATCGAGCAGAAAACGACGTCGCGTAACCCGCGCTCTACCGTTGGCACCGTTACCGAGATCTACGATTACCTGCGCCTGCTCTATGCGCGCGTCGGCATTCCCTATTCGCCCGCCACGGGCCTCCCCATCGAAAGCCAGACCGTCAGCCAGATGGTAGACCGCACGCTGGAGCTGCCCGAGGGCACGCGGCTCTATCTGCTGGCGCCGATCGCGCGGGGCCGCAAGGGCGAATACAAGAAGGAACTGGCCGACCTGATGCGCAAGGGTTTTCAGCGCGTCAAGATCGACGGCGAATACCATGAGATCGAGGATGCCCCGGCCCTCGACAAGAAATTCAAGCACGATATCGAAGTAGTGGTCGACCGCGTCGTGGTGGGCCCCGATATTGCCGGGCGCCTGGCCGAGAGTTTTGAAACCGCGCTGAAGCTGGCCGATGGCATTGCGCTGATCGAATTCGCCGACGAGAAGAACGAGGATGGCACGCCGCGCCAGACCACGTTCTCGGAAAAATTCGCCTGCCCCGTTTCCGGCTTCACCATTGCCGAAATCGAGCCGCGGCTGTTCTCGTTCAACAATCCCTTCGGCGCCTGCCCGGTCTGCGATGGCCTGGGCACCGAGCAGAAGATCGATCCGGACCAGATCGTGCCGGATGCGACCCTGTCGCTGCGCGACGGAGCCATCCTGCCCTGGTCCAAGACCTCTGCGCCTTATTATCTGCAGACCCTGCAGGCGGTGGTGAAGCATTATGGCGCCTCGACCGGCACCGCCTGGTCCGACCTGCCCTTCGAAGTGCAGCATGCCGTCCTCTACGGCACCGACAAGACCAAGATCGATTTTGTCTATGACGATGGCCTGCGCCAATACAAGACCAGCAAGGTCTTCGAGGGCGTGATCGGCAACCTTGAGCGCCGCTACAAGGAAACCGAAAGCGCCGGCATGCGCGAGGAAATCGAGAAATACATGTCGGCCAAGCCCTGCGTGGCCTGTGGCGGCTATCGCCTCAAGCCCGAAGCCCTGGCCGTCAAGATCGATGGCCTCCATATCGGCCAGGTCACCGAGCAGTCCATCCGCAATGTCTCGAAGTGGTTTGCCGCCCTGCCCGAGCGCTTCACCGCAACGCAGAAGCAGATCGGCGAACGCATCCTCAAGGAGATCACCGAGCGGCTGAACTTCCTCAACGATGTGGGGCTGGAATATCTCTCCATGTCGCGCAATTCGGGCACCCTGTCCGGCGGGGAAAGCCAGCGCATTCGCCTCGCCAGTCAGATCGGTTCGGGGCTGACCGGCGTCCTCTATGTGCTCGACGAGCCCTCGATTGGCCTCCATCAACGCGACAATGCCCGCCTGCTCGATACGCTGCGGCGGCTGCGCGACCTGGGCAATACGGTGATCGTGGTCGAACACGATGAAGATGCCATCCTCACCGCCGATTACGTGCTCGATATCGGGCCGGGCGCGGGCGTGCATGGCGGTCATATCGTCGCCGAGGGCACGCCGCAGGACATTCTCAATCACCCGGACTCTCTGACCGGCAAATATCTCTCCGGCCGCATGGGCATTCCCCTGCCCGCCGAGCGCCGTGTCGCCAAGAAGGGCAAGGCGCTCAGCATCAAGGGCGCCACGGGCAACAATCTCAAGAATGTCTCGGTGGATGTGCCGCTGGGCATGTTCGTCGCCATTACCGGCGTGTCGGGCGGCGGCAAGTCCACCCTGATGATCGATACCATGTATCAGGCCATTGCCCGGCGGCTGAACGGCGCCCGCGTCGTCCCTGCCCCGCATGAAAGCCTCACCGGCCTCGAATTCCTCGACAAGGTCATCGATATCGACCAGAGCCCGATCGGCCGCACGCCGCGCTCCAACCCGGCCACCTATACCGGCGCCTTCACCCCGTTGCGCGAATGGTTTGCCGGCCTGCCCGAGGCCAAGGCGCGCGGCTATGGTCCGGGCCGCTTCAGCTTCAATATCAAGGGCGGCCGCTGCGAGAAGTGCGAAGGCGATGGCGTGCTCAAGATCGAGATGCACTTCCTGCCCGACGTCTACGTCACCTGCGACGTCTGCAAGGGCAAGCGCTACAATCGCGAAACGCTCGAGGTACAGTTCAAGGGCAAGTCGATCTCCGACATTCTCGACATGACCATTGACGAGGCGGTCGATTTCTTCTCGGCCGTCCCCACCATCCGCGACAAGTTCGCCACGCTGCAACGCGTTGGCCTGGGCTATGTGAAAGTCGGCCAGCCCGCCACCACGCTGTCGGGCGGCGAGGCGCAGCGCGTCAAGCTCTCCAAGGAGCTATCCAAGCGCGCCACCGGCCGCACGCTCTACATGCTGGACGAGCCGACCACCGGTCTGCATTTCCACGACGTGGCCAAGCTCCTCGAAGTGCTGCATGAGCTGGTCGAGGGCGGCAATACGGTGATCGTCATCGAGCACAATCTCGAAGTCATCAAGACGGCCGACTGGATCATCGATCTCGGCCCCGAGGGCGGCGATGGCGGCGGCCAGATTGTCGGCGTCGGCACCCCCGAGGACATCGCGGCCAATCCGCATTCCCACACCGGCACCTTCCTCAAGGAAGTCATGGCCCGCCGCCCGCCCCGCACCAGCCAGGCCGCGGAATAGACAAGATCGGTTAGCACTTGCGTGCATAGCCAGCCCCATCGGCCCAGCGCCTCCCCCTCGACGGGGAGGCGTTCGCTCGATGCTTACACCACCCACGGTGTCATTCCGGCGGAGGCCGGAATCCATGCTGAAGGCCATCCCCACGCTGGGTGCGAGCCTCCAGATGGATTGCTGCGCCGGAATGACCCAGTGACAGATTGCCCGATTCACCAATCGCGCGTTCAAGGCTAACAGTCTGCTAACCAATTCGCGCCGCGCGCTAACCGGTGCTCAATCCCGCCGCTCATGCCCAAGTCTGACACCATTATGACAAAGCCAGGATTGGGCCATGCGCTCGCTGCATGAAGCATCTGTAGTTTGAGCCATGGCGCTTCCAAGCGAACAGGATCATCTTCCCATTGTCGCAGATCTTCATGGAGGACCTGACCGATGTTCGTGCGTGCTGTATGGCGTCTCAAGCGCCTGGTGGATTTGAAGCAGACTTTGCGTGTGACGGACGTGCCATCCACGCGAGACGCCGACTTGCTGGGGGTCTCCGGCCCCGACTTCTCCAAGATGACCAAGGGCCTGTTCGACCGCTGAGCATCGATATGCGCTGCTCGCCGATGCGGCCGCCGGTTCGCCACCCGGCGGCCTTTTGCTTGCCGCATGGCTTAACCGGAAATGAACGAGCCCGGTTAATGACCCGCGCAGAATGCATGGCTCGTTTGACCAATATCCCACTGCTCATTCTGCAGGCGCTGCCCTAAATATAGCCTCGTAAACGAAAGGAGACTACCAAATGGACATCCGTAAGACTTTCAAGAAGTGGGCCGCCTACCAGCAGACCGTCCGTGAGCTTGCCGCTCTCGACAATCGTCAGCTGAATGACCTTGGTATTTCGCGCACCGACATCAATCGGATTGCTCGTGACCATGCCAGCTCGCTCTAAGATTTGC
>DATMSY010000076.1:0-28941 GCA_035565135.1 Devosia sp. | reverse complement strand
CTCGGCACGCTGCTGGCCAACGCCAGCGCCGACCGCGGCGCCGCGGCCGTCAAGAAGTGCCAGTCCTGCCATAACTTTGGCGAGGGTGAACCCAACAAGACCGGTCCCCATCTCTATGACGTGGTGGGCCGCCCCGAAGGTGGCGTTGCCGACTTCTCCTATTCGGACGGGATGAAGGCACATCACGATGCCGGCGACACCTGGACCTACGAGAATCTTGACCATTTCCTGACCGCTCCTAAGGACTACGTCCCGGGCACCAAGATGAACTTTGCCGGTGTGCGCACCGCCGAAGAGCGCGCCGACATCCTGGCCTATCTGCAGACCCTGTCGGCCAATCCGGTGCCGTTCCCGGCTGCCGAAGAAGCCGCTCCCGCGGCTGAGGAAGCAGCGCCTGCCGCGGAGCCGGCCCCGGCGGCTGAACCGTCCCCAGCGGCTGAACCGTCCCCAGCCGCAGAGCCTGCGCCCGCCGCAGAGCCCGCACCTGCGGCAGAACCTGCTGCTGCGACCGAAACGCCGACAACCACTCAGACCGAAACCCCGGTCGAGGGCACGACCACCGGCAGCACGGAGGCCGAGCCTGCCACGGACGCACCGGCGCGGATCAATACGCTGATGCCTCCCGGCTAGTTGCCGGACGTCGCATCTGTGACGGGGGCTCGCAAGGGCCAATAATCAAGCCGCGTCCTTCACGGGACGCGGCATTGTCTTGCCGAAGGGGGCTTTGACCATGTTGCTGCTGCACCTATCCGATGTCGATGAAGCAAGCTGGGCGGAAAAGCTGCGCGCGGCGCTGGGCCCCTACCCCGTGGTGCGGCAGAACGAGGCGTTCGACCCCAAGGACATCCGCTATATCTTTGTCTGGAAGCCCAAGCCCAGCGCGTTTGACGGGCTCGATAACCTCAAGGCGGTGCTGTCGCTGGGGGCGGGCGTGGACGCACTGCTCAAGCATCCCAAGCTGCCCGATGTCCCGGTGGTGCGGTTCGTGGATGAGGATCTGAGCCAGCGCATGAGCGATTATGTGGTGGCCCATGTCACCATGCATCAGCGCCTTTATAGCCGCTTCCGCGCCGATCAGAAGGCGCGGCGCTGGAACCAGCTTTATCCGCCCGCCTCCTCGCAGACTGCGGTGGGCATTATGGGCATGGGCGTGCTCGGCCAGGATGCGGCGCGTCGGCTTGGGCCGCTGGGTTTTGCGCTGCGCAGCTGGAGCCGCACGCCCAAGGCCATTGAGGGCGTGGAGGGCTTTGCTGGCCCCGACCAGCTCGATGCCTTCCTCGCGGGCACCGATATTCTGGTCAATCTGCTGCCGCTGACACCCGAGACCACGGGCATTCTCAACTACGAGACCTTTACCAAGCTGCGGCGCGGTGGGCTCGAGGGTGGGCCGGCGATCATCAATGCCGCGCGGGGCGGGCATCAGCGAGAAGCCGATATCGTGCGGGCACTGGCCGATGGGACACTTGGTGCCGCCAGCCTTGATGTATTCGAGATCGAGCCGCTGCCGGCCGATAGCCCCCTCTGGGATATCGAGAATTGCTATATCACGCCCCATATCGCGGCGATTTCGAGCGAAACGGCGGGCGTCGCCTATTATGCTGGGATTATCGCCGATCACGAGGCGGGCAAGCCGCTGATCAATGTAGTGGACCGCGCCCGCGGCTACTGACGCGATTGTTATTGGCGTAGCGGCCCGAGGCAGCTGAACCTAGCATCCCCGTAACGATTTGGTGCCCTTGCGGGCCCAGCAACAGGCAAAGAGACCGCATGACGGACGCCGCGACGCAGCCGCAGAAGCTCAAATTCTACGACCGCCTGAAACTGGCGACCAAGCATAGGCTGGCCGAACCCATTCTGGGGCTATTGTGCTTCCTTGAAGCCAGCATATTGCCGATCTTTCCCGAGATCATGCTGGCGCCCATGATCATTGCCGATCGCAAGCGGGCTTGGCGGCTGGCGACGATCTGTACGGTGACGTCGGTGCTGGGGGGCCTTGCCGGCTATGCCGTGGGCTATTTCCTCTATGATACGGTAGGGCGCGCCATCATCGCCTTTTACGGCGCAGGCGACGGCTTTGCCTCGCTGATGCAGAGCTTTAACGACAATGGCCCGCTGATGATCCTGATCGGAGCGATTTCGCCCATCCCCTATAAGGTGGTGACGATCACCAGCGGGGTGGCGGGGCTCGACCTGTGGACGTTCATTTTCTACGGCCTGGTGGGGCGCGCCGCTCGCTATTTCGTGCCTTGCGGGCTCTTTTATTTCTTCGGGCCGACGGCCAACCACTTCATCGAAAAACACAAGGCGCTGGCCGGTTGGGGCCTGGTGGCGCTGACCATTATCGGCTTTGCCGCCGCGCCGCTGCTGTTCCCCAAGGGCGGCGTGGCAGAAGTGGAAAGCGTGGTGGAAGCGCTGGATATGACGACGCCAGACCCGATGCCGGAGGGCTGATCGCCTCCGTTCAGCGCTTTAGGTCCAGCCGCCAATATTGGCCATTGAGATCGGCACCGAAAGAATGGTGCGGCTCCTCGCGTTCGAGGACGAAGCCGGCGTCCTGGTAGATCTTGCGAGCGGCGGCGAGGCAATCTTGGGTCCAGAGCATGATGCTAGCATAGCCCGAGGCGCGCGAGAAACGGACCGCTTCATCGACCAAGCGCTTACCGATGCCGTGGCCGCGGAAGGCCGGTTCGACATAGAGCATGCGCAGCTGGGCGACCGTGGGGTCGGCGGCAGACGGAACGATGAAGAGCGAGCCGGCCACCTGCCCCGCCATTTCGGCAACCCAGAGCGATTTGGGCGGGGTGGCGGGTGCAGCTTCATAATCGGCATAGATACGGGCGATCAGCGCCTCGAACTCGCCATTCCAACCCTGTTCGAGATGGTAGAGCAGGCCCTGGCGATGCACGAGCCAGCCCAATTCACCGACGCGATGAGGGCGCAGGATAAGGGGTTCGGCCGGATTTAGTTCGGCCAGGATGGTTTCGATGCGGCGCATCGAGGATACGAGATCGCGACGCAGGAAGCTGTCGAGCGGCACCAGGAGGTCGGCCGCCGCTTCGTCGCTCATCTCGTTGAACTTGCGATAGAGGCTATCGCCATCAGGAGTCAGCGCCAAAGTGTTGGAGCGGCGGTCGTCACTATGGGGCGAGATGGCCAGCAGGCCCTGATCGATTAACCGCCAAACCAGGCGGCTCATCTGGCCGCGATCCATGCCGAGATCGACCGCGAGACCCGTCGATGTGGTTATCACCCGCTTGCCGATCTCATGGATCAATCGCGCCTCGGCCAGCGAATGAGGGCTTTTGTGCATGCCCTCATTCAGTAAGCCGATAATGCCGGTATAGAACCGGTTGAAGGCGCGGATGGCCGCGACCTGCTCACTTTCGTCCGGCTGCTCAGCCATTTGAATGACTCCTGTCGATAGTTGACACAGTCAAACAAATAGTTGCTAAAGTCAACTACTTTGCAGGATAGCGCTGCTTGAGCACGCCATAGATCGCACGAATGCCGTGGTCGGTGCCGCCTTGCGGCCGGCCGGGGCGGGCTTCCGGGGACCAGGCCATGATGTCGAGATGCACCCAGGCCCTGGCCTTGCTGACGAAGCGCCGCATGAAAAGGGCCGCGGTGATGGAGCCGGCAAAGCCACCGCTGCCCGCATTGTTCACATCGGCGACCTTGGACGACATCATGGAATCATAAGGCGACCAGAGCGGCATCTGCCAGAGCGGGTCATCCGCCTGAAGGCCGGCCGCCATAAGGTCGCGCGCCAAGCCGTCATCGGTCGAATAAAGCGCGGGCAGATCGGGGCCCAGGGCGACGCGGGCGGCGCCGGTCAGGGTGGCCATATCGAGCAGCAGATCGGGGCCTTCCTCATCGGCGAGCGCCAGTGCATCGGCCAGGATCAGCCGGCCCTCGGCATCGGTATTGCCGATCTCGACGGTGAGACCCTTGCGCGAGGTCAGCACATCGCCGGGGCGGAAGGCATCGCCGGCAATGGCGTTTTCGACGATGGGAATGAGCACGCGCAGGCGCACGGCGAGGCCAGCCGAGACAATGGCATGGGCAAGGCCCAGCACATTGGCCGCGCCGCCCATGTCCTTTTTCATCAGCAGCATGCCGGTGGCGCTTTTGATGTCGAGCCCGCCGGTATCGAAGGTGACGCCCTTGCCCACCAGGGTCACTTTGGGGTCGGTCTCCCGGCCCCAGCTCAGATCGAGCAGGCGGGGCGGTTGGGTGGCGGCACGGCCGACGGCGTGGATCATGGGGAAATTGGCCGCCAGCAGATCATCGCCGACAATGGCGGAGACGTTCATGCCGCGGACCGTCGCGAAGTCGCGAATGGCCCGTTCGAATGCGTCGGGGCCCAGATCATTGCTGGGCGTATTGACCAGATCGCGGGCGAGAACGGCCGCCTCGACGAGACGATCGATCTCGGCGGCATCCGCACCGGCTGGCATTGTCAGGCGCGGCGCGGGTTCGGTCTTGCGGTAGCGCCCAAAGCGATAGGCGCCGAGGCGGAAGCCGACGACCGCCAGGACCGGATCGCCATAGGCGCCTTCGAGGTGATAGTCACCCTCGGGCAGATTGGCGCCGGCCAGGCCCAAGACCAGAGCCGGACGACCAGAGGGCTCGCCAATGCCGAAGAGATAGCCGTCGATCGCGCCCGCCTCGCCCGGCAGGGCCAGGAGGCGTCCACGCTGGCCGGCAAAGCCATTGGCCCTGGCCCAAGCGATCCGGGACGGTGCCAAGCCGGCAGCGTCGAGCCGCCCCTCTTCGACGACGATGACGGGCAGGGATGACACTTGCGACATGGCGGGCTCCGGCGGGAATTGCGGCTGCATTTGTAGCGGGCGGACAGGCCACTCACAACGCCCGAAACGGCACTTTAACGGGGTGTTAGGGTTAATGATTTATTGCTCGAAGCGGGTGAAACTGCCCGAGGAGTGCCTGTCGTGCTGTCGCCTTTGTTCCGAGTGACCAAGCCCTTGCGCATGCTGCTGCTTGCCGGCGCGGCGGCCGCGACGATTTCGGCCTGCGCCTCGACCCGCACCAATGCTCCGGCACCGGACTATGCGGCGCTTCCCACCGCCCAGGCACAACAGGGACTGGTGGAATTGACGGCGCGCTACCGCGCCAATCCACGCGACAAGGCCACCATTATTCACTATGCCGCTGCCCTGCGTGCGGCCGGACAAAGCGGGCAGGCCGTTGCAGCCCTCGAACAGGGCATCAGCCACTATCCCAACGATCCCGACATCGCCATTGCCTATGCCAAGGCGCTGACTGCAGACGGCCGGTTCGAGCAATCGCTGAGTGTTTTGGACCGGGTTATCCGGCCCGATGCGCCGGACTGGAATGCGCTTCTGGTCAAGGGCGCGGCGCTGGACCAATTGGGGCGGAACCAGGAGGCGCGCCAGGTTTATGGCCAGGCGTTGGCCATGGCGCCGGGCGAGGCTTCCATCGAGGCCAATCTGGGGTTGTCCTACGCCATGACCAATGAGCTGGCTCTGGCCGAAAGGCATTTGCGCCGCGCCGCGCAAATGCCGGGCACGACGACCAAAATCCGGCAGAACCTGGCATTGATCGTCGGCCTGCAGGGCCGGTTCGACGAGGCTCGCACGCTTTACGCCGCCGAATTGCCGCCCGATCAGGTCGAGAGCAACATGGCTTATGTTCGCTCGATGCTGAGCCAGCAAAACCGCTGGGATGCCATCGCCAAGAGCTGAGCAGCTACCGGCTCAGCTCGGCCAACGCAATCAGCCCCCGGCTGCGCCGCCTGGCCCGAAAACCTTGATCAGGGCGGGCGCCATGATCACGATGAACAGCACCGGCAGGAAGAACAGGATCAGCGGCACGGTGAGTTTGGGCGGCAGGGATGCGGCCTTCTTTTCGGCCTCCATCATGCGGCTCTCGCGACCTTCCTCGGCCATGACGCGCAGGGCCTGTCCCACGGACGTGCCGTAGCGATCGGCCTGGATCAGGGCGGTCATCACCGATTTCACATTATCCAACCCGATGCGGCGGCCCAGATTGTCATAGGCGCGTGTGCGATCTTCGAGGAACGAGAGTTCGGCAGTGGTGAGGGTCAGCTCTTCCGCGAGCTCGGCGCTTTGCTGGCCGATCTCCCTGGCGACGCGCTTGAAAGCATGCTCCATCGACATGCCCGCTTCCACGCAGAGCAGCAGCAGGTCGAGACAGTCCGGCCAGGCGCGACGAATGGAGAATTGGCGCTTGCTGGTGGTGTTCTTGAGCAGCAGCACGGGAAGGTAGGAGCCCAATATGCCCGCCCCGATCGCATAGATCAGATTGAGATAAAGGGGGCGTTCGCCGGGCGCGAGCACCAGCAGGTAGAGGGCAGCGAGCAGGAAGATTGCCAGCGGCGTAGCCAGGCGCGAGAACAGGAATGTGGTCAGATGCCCCTGCCCGCGATAGCCAGCCATGGCCAGCTTGTCGACGGTTGCATCGTCCTGGAAGGCCTTCTTGAGATCGAAGCGTTCGACCACCTTCTTCATGTAGGAGCGTGTCTCCCCGCTCCGCCGGATCGAGCCGCGCCCGTCCCCGCCATTGGAGGCCAGGCCGCGCAGGCGCGCCATCTCCTCGGCACGCATCTTTTCGCGCTCCAGCGCCACGCGGCGGATGCGCGTCTTCATTTCGGATTTGACGATGAAGGAGGAGCCAAAAGTATAGACGATGGCGGCAGCCGAAATGGCCGCCAGAATGGCAATGAGAGATTCCCGCTGGGTCAGAAGCTCGACGATGTTCATGGCGGCTCTCTCCAGCGATCAGAAGTCGAACTTGACCATGCGGTTCATCACAAAAATTCCCGCGGATAGCATGAGCACGCCGATACCGAGCCAGATATGGCCCAGCGAGGTGGCAATCAGCGGCTCGAGATAGCGGGGCGAAACCACGCTGACCAAAATACCGACGACGAAGGGCAAGGAGCCGATAATGCCGGCAGAGGCCTTGGCCTCGGAGGACATGGCCTTGACCTTCTGCTTCATCTTCTTGCGATTGCGCAGCACGCGCGCCAGGTTGCCCAGCGCTTCGCTCAGATTGCCGCCCGCCTGTTGCTGCACCGTGATGACGACGACGAAGAAATTGACCTCGGGCAGCGGTACCCGGTCGAGCAGGACCTGAACCGCCTCGGTCATGGACATGCCAAAGGCCTGCTGGTCGAGGACGCGGCCGAATTCGGATTTCACCGGTTCCTTGGCATCCTTGGCGACGACGCGGATGGAGTCATTGAGCGGCAGGCCGGTCTTGACGCCACGCACAATGGCCTCGACGGCATTGGGCAATTCATCAAGGAAGCTATCCTGGTATTTCCGGCGCTTGCGGCCGACATACATGCGCGGCAGCAGATAGGCCGCAGCCAGCGCGAAGATGGCGGCGAAATAGAATGGCACCTGCACAACGACCAGCACGGCGAAGAGGATAACGCCCATGATGATGCTGTTGCGGATGAAGGCGGCGGGCTTGATGGTCATGCCGGCCTGAAACAGCAATTGAGGCAGCGTGATGCGTTTTTTGGCATTGAGCGCGTCGGTCTGGGTCTTGAGCGCCTGCTGCACGGTCTTGCGGCGCTGGTCGCGGCTGCGGGCGGCATCGATTTCGAGCCGGTTGACCCGCAGATCCCCCTGAAAGGCCTTGCGGCGCTTGTCGGCGCGACTGTCTCCCAGAGCGGAAGGCACCAGGGCAAAACCGGCGGCGCCGACGGCGACCATGGCCAGGATGATGAGCAGGAGTGTGTTCATCGTTTCATGAATCCAGCAAGTCGCGCTGCTCGACATTGGAGCGTTCAAGCGCTTCGACGAGATTGGCTTCTTCGTTGAAATAGCGGGCGCGCTCGGCAAATACCGGCTTGGTGATGCCGGTGGAGCGGTGGCGGCCCATCAGCATGCCGGACTGGTCCTCGCCCAGGATGTCGTAGAGGAAAACGTCCTGGGTGACGATCACGTCGCCTTCCATGCCCAGCACTTCGGTGATGTGGGTAATGCGGCGCGAGCCATCGCGCAGGCGGGCGGCCTGGACGATGACGTCGATCGAGGAGGTAATCATTTCGCGAATGGTGCGGCTGGGCAAAGAATAGCCGCCCATGGTGATCATCGATTCAAGGCGGCTCAGCGCCTCGCGGGGGCTATTGGCATGCAGCGTGCCCATGGAGCCGTCATGGCCGGTATTCATGGCCTGGAGCAGATCGAAGGCCTCGGGGCCGCGCACTTCGCCCACGATGATGCGCTCGGGCCGCATGCGCAGGCAGTTCTTGATGAGATCGCGCATGGTGATCTCGCCCTCGCCCTCAAGATTGGGCGGGCGGGTTTCGAGGCGCACCACATGAGGCTGCTGCAATTGCAGTTCGGCGGAGTCCTCGCAGGTGATAACCCGCTCGTCCTTTTCGATGAAAGCGGTGAGGCAGTTGAGCAATGTCGTCTTGCCCGAGCCGGTACCGCCCGAAATCAGCACATTGGCGCGCACCCGGCCCAGAATGCGCAGCACTTCGGCGCCTTCGGTGGAAATGGAATTGTATTTGACGAGCTGAGGCAGGGTCAGCTTGTCTTTCTTGAACTTGCGGATGGTGAGCGCAGCGCCATCGATTGCCAGCGGGGGCGCGATGACGTTGACGCGGGAACCATCGGGCAGGCGGGCGTCGCAGATAGGTGAGCTTTCATCGACCCGGCGGCCGACCTGGCTCACGATACGCTGGCACACATTCATCAGGTGAGCATCGTCGCGGAAGCGCACATTGGTGAGCTTCACGCGGCCGCCCACTTCGATGTAGCAGCGCTGTGAGCCATTGACCATGATATCGGCGATGTCGTCGCGCGCCAGCAACGGCTCGAGCGGGCCATAGCCCAGTACGTCATTGCAGATGTCCTCGAGCAGGTCTTCCTGCTCGGAAATCGACATGATGATGGATTTAAGCGCGATGATCTCGGCGACGATGTCGCGAATTTCCTCGCGCGCCGCATCCTGGTCCATGGTCGCGAGCTGGCTGAGATCGATGGAATCGATCAGCGCGCTGAAAATGGCCGATTTGGTGTGGAAGTAATCCTTGTCCCGCTGCGTATCGGCCGTGGTGCGGATATCGAGCACTTCCTCGGACGTGCGCATGCGGGCAGCCATGGCATCGCTATCGACGCCCCGCCGCGGGGCAGGCGTTTCCGAGCGCAGCGGCGCGCTGGGCGCCGGACGTGTTTCGGCCAGGCCCGGCGTATTGCCCCCAAATGTCGTGCGCTTGCCAAACATGTCCGTCCTATCCGGCCGACCTTAAGAGGATCAGGCCCGCTTCCTGAGAAACGAGGGCAGCTTCATCAGGCTGGCTGACTTGCCCCCGGCATGAGACACCTGCCGGCCCGTCACCTGCATGCCGATGGCGCGGTAGATGTCGTTGATCTTGTTGCTGGCCGCGACCTCGGCGATCATCTGTCCATTATTGGCAGCAGTGCCGAAGAGGGCCGCATCGAATGGAATGGTGCCGAGCAATTGGCATTCGACCGAGCTGGCGAATTCGGCCGGACTGATTTCGGGGCGGCGTGGCATGCCCACCTTGTTGAGCACCAGGCTTGGCCGGGCCTCGGTGGGACGCAGGGCCTTGATAGTATCGCCAAGGTTTTTGGCATTGCGCAGATTGGCGAGGTCCGGTTCGGCCACGATGACGACTTCGTCGACCGTGGCCAGGGTGTGGCGCACCCAGGCATTCCAGCCATGGGGAATGTCGAGCACCACGACGGGCATGGTGTTCTGGCTCATCTCGATGATCTGCTCGAATTCGCGTTCCTCGAAATCATAGGTGCGATCGAGCGTGACTGGGGCAGTCAGCAGGTTAATGTGGCTGGCCGCCTTGCTCATCAGCCGGTCCAGCATGGTCTGATCGACCTTCTGATTGGCGAGCACCGCATCGGCCAGGCCATGGGGGGGGTCCTGGTTGAAATTGAGCCCGGCCGTACCGAAGGCCAGGTCCATGTCGAGGATGAGGCTATCCTGGCGCAGGGCGGTGGCTATGCCCCAGGCGACATTGTGGGCGACCGTCGAGCCCCCTGCCCCGCCCTTGGCCGAGACAAAGCCAATGGTGCGACCGATGGGTGCGCCCCCTTCGGCGGCGAAGAGATCGGTGATGGCCGAAACGATCTGCGCGGCGGTGGCGGGCAGCACGACATATTCGGAAACGCCCGACCGGATCAGCTCGCGATAGAGCGGCACGTCATTGACGTGACCCAGCACGATGAGGCGTGTCGAGGCATCGCAGACCTCGGCCAGGCGCTCCAAAGCCACCGGAATTTCGGCCGGCGACAGGGCGGTTTCCACGATGATGAGATTGGGCGTGGGGTTGGATTTATAGGTCTCGACCGCGCCGTCGATGCCGCCATTGTGGGTGGTCAGCGCCACCTTGGACATGCGGCGGTCGTGAATGGCGCTTTCGACCAGTTGGGCGGTCTGCGAATGCTCGCAAAAGGCCTGGATAGTGATGCGCGGAATGAGGCGCGCACCCGAGGATATTTCGAGCGCGGTCTCTTCGCTTTTGCGGGTTTCGGGGGTGAGAAAACTCATTGCACTACTCTCAATCCAGCACGAAGCCGACGGAACCGTTGAAGCCGCCACGCATCTCGATATTGCCGCCGACGCCGTAGTTGCGCTCCATCCGGCCCAGGAAGATCGCCTCTGCGTCACTGGCCGCTTCGAACTTGTCGGTGGGCAGAATGGGCTGTTGGGTCATGGGGGCGGCCAGATAGGGCGTGACGATGATGACCAGCTCGGTCTGGCTGCGCTGGAAATTGCGCGAGCGGAACAGCGTGCCCAGGATGGGGATATCGCCCAGGCCCGGCAGGCCCGAAATCTGCTGGCGCAGCTTGTCCTGGATCATGCCGGCAATGGCGATGGTCTGGCCTGGGCGCAGCTCGATCGAGGTCTTGGCGCTGCGATTGTTGAAGCCGGGCACCGTCTCGCCGCCGATATTGAAGCCGGTTTCAGCGATTTCGGACACTTCGGTCTCGATCTCGAGCCCCACCACGCCGTTCGACTTGATAGTGGGCGTGAATTTGAGCTTCACGCCGAAATCCTTGAGCGTATAGGTGCGGTTATTGGTGGCCGGATCGATAGCCGAAAGGATCGGAATCTGCCCGCCGGCGAGGAATTCGGCGGGTTCGCCCGAGATTGCGGTCAGGATCGGCTCGGCCAGGGTACGGAGCGAGCCGCGCTGTTCGAGCGCGCGCAATTCGGCATTGAGCGAGACATTGCCGGCGGTGAAGCCACCATTGATGCCATTGGGCAGGGTCGATTGCGTGCTGTTGAGGCCGGCACTGAAATTGCCGATCGACAGGCTGCCCGACAGATTGATGCCGAGCTGCTTGACGGTATCGCGCGACACTTCGGCCACGGTGACCTGCAGCATGACCTGCTGCGAGCCGGAAATATCGAGAATATTGGCGACATTTTTGGGGTCGCCGGCAAACTGGATCGCCACCTGTTCGGCGCGCGCCCTGTCGTCGCTCGACTGGACGGAGCCGGTGAGGACGACGCGGTTGGTATCGTCGCCCAGGGTCACCGATTCAACCCGGATATTGGAGCCGGGAATGACCCGCGCCAGGGCCTCCTGAAGGGCATTGCCGACCTGAGAGGGCTCCTTGATGACGCGGATATCGAGCACCGAAATGGTGCGGCCCTGGTCATCGAGGAAGAAGATATTGGTATCGCCGCCCGATATGCCCTGCACGATCGCGCGGGTGCGGGTGCGCATGATGGCGGCGGCCACCGCGGGCTGGGATACGACCACTTCGGCTACACCGGCGGGAAGATCGACGATGATCGATTTGTTGAGGTCGAGTTCCATCTGCCGCATGCCGCCATAGGCTGCCGCGGAAATCGTAATCTGGGCGTCCTGCGCGAGGACCGGCTGGATCAGCGCGGCGCCGGCCAGCAGCGCCGTGATGGCGGCGGGGGCGAGGAGCTTGCGGGAGAGGCGGGGGAAGGATGTGAGCATGATTGCCTCTCGCCCTATTGGGGCAATGCCTGCGGCGCAGTGGTACTGGCCGGCACATTGAGGGGAGGTGTGTAAACGGTATCGGGGGAGGCGAAATTCGTCGGCTGCGGCATGGCCTGGCCCACGCTGGTGGAGCGCACGCTTTGCTCCTTGCCGAAGCGGATCAGCCGGACCGATTGGCTGGCGCCGGAATCGGCAACGCTATTATCATTGAAATCGACCACCGAGCGCAGGGTCAGGCTCAGCTCGCCCCGGGTGGCGGCATTGATCAAAATCTCGGCCTGCTGCGGAAACAGCTCAAGGGTGGCTATGGTCGAATTGTCGAACACGACCGGGGTGGGCGAGGCGGTCGCCTCCTGCCCGGCTTCGGTGCCGCTGGTGCCCATTTCGCCCAGGCGCTTGCCGATGGCCAGGACCCGCACATTGGAGAGAATGACCTGGGATTGCTGGCCCATTTCGGTGGACGTGGTCAGCACCACGTCGACATGATCGTTGGGCACGACGAAACCGCCGGCGCTGGAGACCGCCGAAACACCCACCGAAACGCCGCGCATGCCCTGGCTCAGCACGGCGGAAAGATAGCCCTGGTCGGCCCGGACCAATTTGGCCTCGCGGATGGGCTCGCCGGGGAAGAACTCAAAGCGCACCACAGCGCCAGTCAATTGGGCCGGGGCGTCGGGCATGGCGGAGGAGGTGACATATTCGGGGCGCACGGCGCCTTCGGGCCAATCCTGCCATTCGAGGTTTGCCGCGGTCAGGCGCTCGCCGATGCCTACGGCAGCCTTGGCCACCAAAACCTGGGCTTTGGCTTCCTGGCGCACCACTTCGCTGATGACGGTCTCGGGCGCGGGCCGTCCGCCGCGCGTTACCAGAAAAGCGGCCAGCCCGGCGGCGAGCACTGCCACAAGGATCAAGATGAGACGCGCCGGCTTCATGCCACACTCCGGTTAGGATTGAGCCGTTCTGGCCCAATTCCACACTCGCAATGTGTACCCAAAGGGTCAAAGTTTGGTTAACCGGATGTTTGCGAGTTCAGTTAACAAGATGTAAATTTTAATGAACTTGACGAATATTACACGTCGCCGAATATAGCCTATTCGATTTACTAAAACCGGCCAGCGGCGAGCAATGCACCCTCAGGCGGAGAGACGTTCGAAAATAACCGAATTGGAATAGGTCAGCAGGCCCGCTGCGGCCAGCGCGATACCGTAGGGAATACCGGACTTGCTGTCATGCAGGCGTTCGAGCCAGCGATAGCGGGCGAGAAATGGCGTGAGGGGCAATCTGCGCAGAGACAGGATCAGCAGCGTCAACACACCGCCCAGCACGGCTGCATAAACCAGATAGGGCAGAGTGAGCCCGAAACCCAGCCAGAGCGCAGTGGCGGCCGCGAGCTTTGCGTCGCCACCACCCACCCAGCGCAGGGCGAAGAAGGTGAATCCGGCCACGAGGACGACAAGCGCGGCAACCACATGCATGGCAAATTGCTGCAATGGCAGGTTGACGGCCATGGCCGTGATGCAGAAACCCACAACCAGCAGCAGCACGAGCTTGTTGGAAATGCGCATGGTCAGCAGATCCGAGGAAGCGGCAAAGGCCATGCCGAGCGGAAAAAACAGCAATGCAATCGTGGCCATAAGAGCGTTCCCCAAAATGGCGTCATTTTGCCAATGCGCCGTGGAGACAATGCGACGGTCGGCGTTAAAAAACGACAAAAAGAAAAGGGGAAGCGCTTAGCGCTTCCCCTTTTCTTTTTGTACAGCACCGGAAACCGGTGCAGCGCCAGATGCTTATTCCCCAGTGGGCACATCAACATTGTCGAGCCGCGTGGAGATGCCGGTGAACAGCTCGCTGAGGCTACCACCCAGCAGGGTTGCTGCGCCGATGATGGCAACGGAAATCAGTGCGGCAATCAGGCCGTATTCAATTGCGGTCGCGCCGGACTCGTCCTTGGCGAAACGTGCGAAAATATTCATTCCCAGGCTCCTTTTAATAACGTCATCGGGTGACGCCGTCGTTCGACACGTCACACATCGAACATGAGGCAAAACCTAGTCGTGACCTGTTGCGATTGCGTTAATCGGAGACCCGCCAGCAAGTGTTTTATGGCCTGATTTTCGTATGATAATCAAAGCCTTAACAAAACCCATCGCCTTTTACCTATCGAGGCCCAATAAGTATAAAGAGAGGAACTACTTAAATACTTTGCTAAACGAAGTTTAAATGCGGACTGGAGCGCCAGCGGGCGCGGGAGCCTGCGGCCGTGTTTGCCAAAAATTCACCATTCCAGCGGAAGCTGGCATTGTCGCTTAATTTAGCCGGATTGTTTCATGCGTCTGTCCCTTGCCGCCTTTGCCGCCATCTGCCTGTCGCTGATCGGCCCGGGCGTTAGCGCTGCCGATGGACTGCCCATTGACGTCAACGTCAATATGGCGCGGGTACTGCGGATCAATTCGCCTGCCGCGACGGTCATCATCGGCAATCCCGGCATAGCCGATGTCACGATCCAGGACCCACTGACCCTGGTGCTGACGGGCAAAAGCTACGGGCAGACCAACCTGATCGTGCTTGATGCACAGGGCAATCCGATTGCCGACACCATGGTCGAGGTCAAGCAGATGCAAGCGGGAGTGATGACGGTCTATCAGGGCCAGAACCGCACCACGCTGTCCTGCGCACCCACCTGCCAGCCCATCATCATGCTGGGCGACGACAATTCCTTCATCGCGCAGACCCTGGCTTCCTCGCAGGTCGTACAGTCTGCTGCGCAGTAGGCTGTTAAGCCCAGTTTAACCTTCTGCGAGAATGGCGCCGAAGTGCAGACCGCCTGTAACCAAGGATTAGGCAAAAGTCCTTAGCGTGCCGGTCACCAACCGCATGTGGGCTCATGATCAAGTCAATCGCATCACTGCTCGGCAGAGCGTCGCCGAGGAAACGCTGGCGTGCCTTTGCGCGCCATGAAAGTGGTGTGACGATAATCGAATTCGGCCTCCTGGCGCTGCCGTTCTTCGCCATAATGACGGCCATTCTGGAGACCTCGCTGGTCTTCATGTCCGGCCAGATTCTGGAAAGCGCGGTGCAGGATGCCAGCCGGATGATCCGGACGGGACAGGCCCAGCAGCGCGGCGACACGCTCGCCAATTTCCGCAGCAATGTCTGTGACAGGCTCTATGGGCTATTTTCCGATTGCTCGGGGCTGCATGTCCAGGTGTCGGTGGTATCCAACTTCCAATCGGCAACGGTGGAAGCTCCGGTGGACTGGACCTGCAGCGACGCCGATTGCGGCTGGACCAAGGGCGAGGACTACAAGCCTGGACAGGGATCGAACGTGGTCCTGGTGCAGGTCTATTACAAATATCCGGTATTGCTGAATTTCAATTTTCTCGGCGGTGCGATCGGGCTGGCCAACCTCAATGACGGCCGGCGCCTTTTGGGCGCAGTGACCGTTTTCCGCAACGAGCCCTTCACATGATCCAGCCCTGGGTGAAAACCAAGCAATTACTGCGCCGGTTTGTGGCCGAACGCGCCGGTGTCGCCGCGGTAGAATTTGCACTAGTCGTGCCGATCATGCTGGTGGTCTATCTGGGAACCACCGAAGCCAGCGCACTGATCACGATGGATCGCAAGGTGCAGTCGGTGGCAGGAGCGGTGGGAGACCTGGTGGCGCGCGAAAACGGCACCATTTCCAGCGTCACGCTGCAGGATTATTTCCAGGCATCCTCGGGCATCATGTCGCCCTACACGACGACGGATATCAAACAGATCGTCACCTCGGTGCAGGTGAAGACGGACGGGACGACGACCGTTGCTTGGTCGCGCGAATACCTCAACGGCGTCATGAGTGTGGGGACGACCCATGTGAAGGACAAGCCTTATAGCCGCGCCAGCGACATGGCCAGCATGGCCGATATCGCCAAGGGCAGCTATGTCATCGTTTCGGAGGCCAGCTACAGCTATAAGCCGCTGTTCGGGCTGGTTTTCGACCAGGCGGTCAACCTTTATCGCGAGAGCTTCTATGTGCCGCGTTTCGGCGAGCCGATCGCCTTGAACTAGGCGTTGCGCGCGCCTCATACCCGTGGCACAAGCCAGCCAGTTTCCTTCCCCTGGTGATTTTCCATGACCGATGCACCCGTCCCTGTTTTCGATCTCGGCGGCGTGTTCGTCGATTGGAACCCGATGTACCTGTTCCGCAAGCTCTTCGAGAGCGAAGAGGACGCTTTGTGGTTCCACCAGAATATCTGCACGCTGGACTGGAACCTCGAATTTGACGCCGGGGAAATCTACTCCGAGGGCGTGGCCAAGCTCATCACCCGCTTCCCCAAATATTGGCGTGAAATCCAGGCCTATGACCTGCGCTGGAAGGAAACGCTGGGCGGGTTCATCCAGGGCACGATCGATATTCATGACGAGTTGATCGAGCAGGACATTCCCACCTTCGCCATCACCAATTTCTCCTGGGAAAAATGGATGAGCTGCCTGGGTGAATGGCCATTCCTCGAAAAATTCGATGGCGTGATCGTGTCGGGGCTCGAAGGGCTGGTGAAGCCCGATCCGCGGCTCTATCGCGTGTTTTGCGAGCGCTACGGCCTGGCGCCGGACAGCTGCGTGTTCATCGACGACAGCGAGCCCAATATCGTCGCCGCGCGGAAATACGGTATGCACGGCATCCATTTCAAGGACCCGGTCATGCTGCGCAAGGAGCTGATCGCCCTGGGTCTGCCGCTCAAGGCGAAGTAACCATCGTTTCTTCCTTCTCCCCTTGAGGGAGAAGGTGCCCGAAGGGCGGATGAGGGGTGCCGCGCCATCCCGTTGATCGAAGCATGAGATGGCGCAGACCCCTCACTCTCGAAAGTCCGCTGAACGCGGACTTTCTATCCCTCTCCCTCAAGGGGAGAGGGTAGGAACGCAAGCCCTACTTAGTCCCGTACATCCGATCGCCGGCATCGCCCAGACCGGGAATGATATAGCCCTTCTCGTTGAGATGGCTGTCGATCGACGCCGTAAAGACCGGCACATCGGGATGGGTTTCGCCGAAATGCTTGATGCCTTCGGGGGCGGCGAGCAGGCAGAGGAAGCGGATATTGTTGGCGCCGCGCTCCTTGAGCTTGTCGATGGCGGCAGTGGCCGAATTGGCCGTGGCCAGCATCGGATCGACCACGATGATCAGCCGATCTTCGAGGTTTGAGGGCGCCTTGAAGTAATATTCGACCGGCTCAAGCGTTTCGTGGTCGCGATAGATACCAATATGGGCAACGCGAGCAGCCGGGACCAGATCGAGCATGCCATCGAGCAGGCCATTGCCGGCGCGCAGGATGGAGGCGAAAACCAGCTTCTTGCCCTTGATAGCCGGCGACTGCATCTCGGCCATCGGCGTCTCGATGGGGATCATCTCGAGCTCAAGATCGCGCGTCACCTCGTAGCACATGAGGTGGGCGATTTCGCGCAGCAGGCGGCGGAACCCCGCAATGGAGGTCTCCTTGTTGCGCATGATGGTCAGCTTGTGCTGGATCAGCGGGTGATCAAGGACGGTCACGCTGCTCATGAGATCACCTGTTCTATCTTGTCGCGTTTCCGAACCGCAAAACCGGCGGCCACTTTTGCTGGAAACGCTCGGGGTTAGAGAAAGCTCTTGCCGTGGCGGCCGGGCGCGAGGCCGAGCCAATGCGCAATGGTTTCGCCAATATCTGCGAAGGTGGAACGAATGCCAATCTCGCCCTGCGACACGCTTGGGGAAAAGAGCAGAATCGGGACCTGTTCCCGCGTGTGATCGGTGCCCGGCCAGGTCGGATCGTTGCCGTGGTCGGCGGTGAGGATCAGCAGGTCATCGTGATTGAGCTTGGCGATCAGTTCGGGCAGACGGGAATCGAAATATTCGAGGGCTGCGGCATAGCCGGGCACGTCGCGGCGATGGCCATATTCGCTGTCGAAATCGACGAAATTGGTCATGATGAAGGCCTTGTCGGCGGCCATTTCGAGGGCGTCGAGCGTCTTGTCGAAGAGCTGAGGGAGCCCCGTGCCCTTGATCTTGTGGGTGACGCCGTGGGCTGCATAAATGTCGGAAATCTTGCCGATGGCAAAGACCTGGTGGCCGGCGGCCTTGTTGCGATCGAGCAGGGTGGGCTCGGGCGGGGCAATGGCAAAGTCGCGACGATTGCCGGTACGCTTGAACGAGGCGGCATCCTCGCCCAGGAAGGGGCGGGCAATGACCCGGCCGATCTTGAGCGGCGAGGTCATCCAGAAAGCGATTTCACAGACCCGGTAGAGCCTTTCAAGGCCGAAATGGGTTTCATGGGCCGCGATCTGGAAGACGCTGTCGATCGAGGTATAGACGATGGGCTTGCCCGAGCGGATGCTTTCTTCGCCCAATTCGGCAATGATCTCGGTGCCCGAGGCGTGGCGATTGCCCAAGACGCCCGGCAGCTCGGCCTTTTCGATCAGATCGGCGATCAGTTCGTCGGGAAAGGTCGGCACGGTCTGGGGGAAATAGCCCCATTCGAAGGGCACGGGAACGCCGGCTATTTCCCAATGGCCGGAGGGCGTGTCCTTGCCCTTGCTGACCTCGCGGCCCACCCCGAAGCGCCCGCCCTTGGGCGTGGCCGAGAGATTGGCGGGCAGCGTGCCGGTCGAGAGCTTGATCGCGGCGCCCAGGCCCATGGCATCCATATTGGGCACGTTGAGCGGCCCGGTCCGCAGCCCGGCCCGGTCGGCCCTGCCGGCGGCTGCCTCTTCGGCAATATGGCCGACCGTGTTGGAACCGACATCGCCATAGGCGGCAGCGTCCGGCGCGCCGCCAATGCCGACGCTATCGAGAATGCACAAAATGGCGCGGGGCATGGCGGCTCCTTGGCTTGGCTATCGTCCGTCTCATTCCCACCAGCGGGAAACTCTATATGCGGCGGCGGAAGAATGGAGGTCTCCGCTTTCGCGGAAATGGCCCCATGGGGCTATTTAGGCCGGTGGAATGGACTGGGCAATAAGGGGATGCACCGGGGCTGCCTCACCCAGGCGATAGGCGGCCCGGAGTCGGGCTTCGGCGTCTGCTGCCGAGACCTCGTCGCGGGCATGGATGCGGGCGATGGGGGTTTGCGCATCGGCGTGGGCGCCAAGGCCGAGTAGGCGATCGAAGCCGACTGTGTGGTCGATGCTGTCGCTGGGCATGGTGCGGCCACCGCCAAGGGCGACGACGGCCATACCGACGCCTTTGGTGTCGATGCTGGCAATGGTGCCCTGCCCCGTGGCGAAGACGTCGCGGATGATCGGGGCCGGGGCGAGATGGGTGTCCATGGCTTCGACGAAATCGGGGGGCCCGCCAAGG
This sequence comes from Devosia sp., assembly GCA_035565135.1. Taxonomy (GTDB): domain Bacteria; phylum Pseudomonadota; class Alphaproteobacteria; order Rhizobiales; family Devosiaceae; genus Devosia. The sequence continues at coordinate 9,646 of DATMSY010000076.1, read as the reverse complement.
GCGGAGACCATTCCGGCGAAGCGCTCGGTGGCGCGGCCGCTGTCGAGGGCGTCATCGACCAGTTTGCGGGCGGCGGGGACGCTGTCAGCAATGCCGGTCATGGCGGCGACTTCGGCGCAGAGGGCGAGGGTGACCTCGCGCAGGCGGGCGTCCTGATGCTTGCCGGTGAGGAAATCGACGGCATTGCGCACTTCAAGGCCATTACCGGCGGCGGAGGCCAGCGGCTCGTTCATGTCGGTGATCAGCGCTGATGTCTTGAGGCCGGCACCATTGGCGACGCTGACCAGGCTTTGCGCCAGGTCACGGGATTTTTCCAGCGTCGGCATGAACGCGCCCGAGCCGGTTTTGACGTCGAGGATCAATGCGCCGAGGCCCGCTGCCAGCTTTTTGGAGAGGATGGAAGCAGTGATCAGCGAGATGGATTCCACGGTCCCCGTCACGTCGCGGATGGCGTAGAGCGCCTTGTCGGCAGGGGCGAGGTCGGCGGTCTGGCCGATAATGGCGCAGCCGGTTTCCTGCACGACTTTACGGAACAGGGCATTGTCGGGGCTGGTCGTGTAGCCGGGAATGGCGTCGAATTTATCGAGCGTGCCGCCGGTATGGCCCAGGCCCCGGCCTGAAATCATGGGGACATAGATGCCGATAGCCGCCAGGATTGGCGCGAGCATGAGGCTGACATTGTCGCCCACGCCGCCGGTGGAATGCTTGTCGGCTACGGGGCCGTCGAGGTCGGACCAATCGAGCACGGTGCCGCTATCGCGCATGGCCAGGGTCAGCGCCACGCGTTCTTGCATGGTCATGTCGTTGAAATAGACAGCCATGGCGAGGGCGGCGGCCTGGGTGTGGGAGACCGTGCCATGGGTGAAGCCATGGATGAAGGCGGCGATCTCGTCGCCGGAGAGGGCGTGGCCGTCGCGCTTTTTGGCGATGACTTCTTGGGGGAGGAAGACCATGGATGGCTCTTTTTGTTTAGGGGATACCCCCTCCTAGCCTCCCCCTGATAGAGGGAGGGACAGATCGCGTTTGCGGCACAATCTTATACCGACCACCGCACGTTCCTCCCCCTCTCAGGGGGAGGTTAGGAGGGGGTATCCCGATATCCGGACCTACGCCCCGTAGGGAATCCAGACATTCTTGACCTGCGTCGCCTTGCTCAGGAAGTAGTCGCCCTCAAAGCGCCGGTCGGCTAGATCGTAATAGAGGCCGCGGCTGGTCCAGGTTTGCTTGAGATTGGTGATCGAGGCTTTTTCGACCATGGCCGAGGCTTCGGCACTTCCGGCGAACCAGAGCGCATCGACGCCATCATGCTCGGCCAAGGTCTTGGCCAGGGTGACGCTGTCGCCGGTGACGATGTTGATCACGCCATTGGGCACATCAGAGGTTTCGATGACCTGGTAGAGGTCTGTCACGCTGAGCGGCGATTGCGCCGAGGGGACCAGCACGACCGTATTGCCCATGGCCAGCGCCGGGGCGATCAGGGCGATGGAGCCGAGCAGCGGGCGCGATGGCGGGGCGATAATGCCCATGACGCCGAGCGGTTCGACCATGGCGGCGGCCACAGCGCGCAGGGGCGGATTGTGGACGGCGCCATCATATTTGTCGGCCCAGCCGGCAAAAGCAAAGAGGCGTTCGACCGAGAGCGCGACTTCATTTGCGCCGTCTTCGCCGGTCTGCGCCTTGATGCGGGCGGCGAATTCGTCGCGGCGGTAATCGAGATTTTCCGCCAGGAAATAGAGGATTTGCGCGCGGGTATGGGCGGCAGTGGTCGACCAGCCCAGCGCGGCGCGGGCGGCTTCGACGGCATTGCGGATATCCTTGCGGTTGCCTTCGCCTACTTCGCCAATGGTCTGGCCCTTGGGGTCGAGCACGGCGCGGTTATAGGCGCTGTCGGGGCGAGCCTGCTTGCCGCCGATATACATTTTAGCGGTCTGGTCGAGATGGCCGCTATCGAGCGGGTTTTCGGCCTTGGCGGGCGCGACTTTGGGGGCGGGAGCAGGTTTGAGTTCCTTTTCCCAAGCGGGCTTGAGATAGGCGCTCATGCCTTCGCGGCCACCTTCGCGGCCGAAGCCGGATTCCTTGTAGCCGCCGAAGCCGACGGCGGCGTCGAAATTGTTGGTGCCGTTGATCCAGACCACGCCGGCCTTGATCTTGGGGGCGATGTCGAGCGCGAGATTGATGTTCTCGCTCCAGATGGTCGCGGCAAGGCCGTATTTGGTGTTGTTGGCCAGGGCCACCGCTTCCTCGGGCGTGCGGAAGCTCATGGCGACCAGCACGGGGCCGAAAATCTCTTCGGCTACCAATGTGTTAGCGGGGGAGACATTGGTCACTAGAGCGGGTCTGAGAAAGCAGCCCTTGGCAGGGACTGGGCCATCGGCCTCGTAGACGACTGCGCCTTCGGCCACGCCGCGCTTCATCAGGTCGCGGATTCGTTCAACCTGAACCGGGGCGACCAAAGCGCCGATATCAATGGATTTATCCAGCGGATCGCCGACGCGGAGGCTCGCCATGCGGGTCTTGAGCTTGGCGATGAAGCGGGTTTCGATGCTCTCCTGCACCAGGAGGCGCGAGCCGGCGCAGCAGACCTGGCCTTGGTTGAACCAGATGGCGTCGACCAGGCCTTCAATGGCGCTGTCGATGTCGGCATCTTCGAAGACGATGTAGGGGGATTTGCCGCCGAGTTCGAGGCTGAGGCCCTTGCCGGTGCCGGCGGTGGCGGCGCGGATGGCTTTGCCGACTTCGGTCGAGCCGGTGAAGGCGATCTTGTCGATTCCTTCATGGGAAACAATGGCTTGTCCGGTTTCGCCCTGCCCTGTGACGATATTGACCACGCCCTTGGGCAGGCCGACGCGGTCGCAGATTTCGGCGAAGAGGAGAGCCGTGAGCGAAGTGAATTCGGCGGGCTTGAGGATGACGGTATTGCCGGCGGCGAGGGCCGGGGCGATCTTCCAGGCCAGCATCAGGAGCGGGAAATTCCAGGGGATGATCTGGCCGCAGACGCCATAGGGGACGGCGTCGGGGAACTCACGGGAGAGGTGCTGCGCCCAGCCGGCGTGGTGGTAAAAGTGACGTGCTACCAATGGGATATCGATATCGCGGCTCTCGCGGATCGGCTTGCCATTGTCCATGGTTTCGAGCACGGCGAAGAGCCGGGAGTGCTTCTGGACGGCGCGGGCGATGGCGTAGAGATACTTGTCGCGCTCGTAGCCGGAGAGTGCGCTCCAGGATTTGAAGGCGGCGCGGGCGGCCTTTACGGCCTTGTCGACGTCTTCGGGGGTGCCTTCGGTGATGTCGGCCAGCTTGTTAGCATTGGCGGGATTTTCGCTAATGAAGGTTTTGCCGGGTTTGGTCCATTTTCCGTCGATGAAGTGGCCGAATTTGCGCCCGTGGCTATCGAGCCAGGCATTGGCCTGGTCGGGCAATTCGGGGGCCGGACCGTATTCAAGTGATTGAAAAATCTGAGTAATCTTGTTCATGTCACACCATCGGCTGGCGGTAGTCGGCGGCATAGTGTCCGGTTAACCCGTGTTCCAGCTGACGCTCGATATCGGTTAACAGACTGCTAGCGCCGAAGCGGAATAAATGCGGTTGAAGGTAACGCGTGCCGAGCTCTTCCTTCATCAGCGCCATGTATTTCAGCGCGTCCCCTGCGGTGGCGATACCGCCGGCCGGCTTGTAGCCGATTTCAATGCCGGTCTCCTCGGCGAACCAGCGGATCATGCGGATCATGGTCAGCGAGGTGACGAGGTTGGCATTGACCTTTTCCTTGCCGGTCGAGGTCTTGATGAAATCGGCGCCGGCCATCATGCAGACGAGCGAGGCTTTGGCGATATTGATCTGAGTAGCGAGTTCGCCCGTGCCCAGAATGGTCTTGATATGAGCGTCGCCGCAGGCCTTGCGGAAAGCTTTGACCTGATCGTAGAGCGCCTGCCAATCGCCGCGCAGGACCATGCCGCGTTCGATGACGATGTCGATTTCCTTGGCGCCATCGGCGACCGATAGCTCGATTTCCTTGAGCTTGGTTTCGAGCGGGGCCAGGCCATGGGGGAAGGCGGTGGAGACGGCGGCAACGGGGATGCCGGTGCCTTCGAGCGCGTTCACCGCGGTCTTGACGAAGCTATGGTAGACACAGACGGCCCCGGGCAGGATGCGCAGGTCGCCAATGTCCAGCTTGTCGAGAATGTCGGTGCGCAGGGGATGGCGGGCCTTGGCGCAAAGGCGCTCGACGCGGCCGGGCGTGTCGTCGGAATTGAGCGTGGTGAGGTCGATCAGCGTGATGGCCTTGAGCAACCAGGCCAGCTGATAATCCTTCTTGACGGTGCGGCGCGCGCCAATGGTCGAGGCACGGCGTTCGAGCGCCGAGCGGTTCATGCGGACGCGTTCGACCCAATCGAGATCGAGCGGGAAGCCGGGATTGCGCTTGTGCGGCGTATGGGGCTCCGGGTTATCTACGACGCGTAGGCTCATAGTTCCTCCACCAGCGCGGGTATGAGCTTTTTCAGCTTCTCTGCGCCTTGTACCGCCATGGTCTTGGTGTGTTCATGGCTGATGTTTTCGCTCGAGAGGCCCGCGCCCATATTGGTGATGGACGAGCAGGCCCAGACCTTCATGCCCAGGAAACGCCCGAGAATGACTTCAGGTGCCGTGGACATGCCCACGGCATTGGCGCCCAGGCGAATGGCCATCTGGATTTCGGCCACGGTTTCAAAGCTGGGGCCAGAATACCACAGATAGATGCCTTCGCCGAGCTTGATATCGAGCCGCTCGGCCAAGCCGAACGCCTTGGCACGCAGATCGGGGGCGTAGCAATCGACCATATTAACGAAGCGGCGGTCGGTGGGTTCGCCGATCAGCGGGTTCATGCCGGCATAATTGATGTGGTCGGAGAGCAGCATCAGATCGCCGGGACGGAAGCGCTCGTCGAGGGAACCGGCCGAATTGGTGAGCAGCAGGGTCTTGGCGCCAAGCTCGGCCATGGCTTCGAGCGCGGGACGCATGGCGGCGGCATTGCCGTGTTCGTAATAGTGCTCGCGGCCGGTGAGAATGGCGATGCGCTTGCCGCCCATGGTGCCGACGAGCAGGTCCCGGCCATGGCCAGAGACGCCGCCGCCGGGAAAGCCCTTGAGCTCGGAATAGGGGATGGTGACCTTGTCGGCGAGGAGATCACCGATAGCGGAGAGGCCAGAGCCGAGCACGATGGCGGCGGTGATGGGTTCGTCACCGGCGATTTTCTTGATGGTCTTGGAGGCTTTGGTCATGGTGTGCTCGTGATTTCGGGGCTTTTGGCCTCCCTCCCCCTTGAGGGGAGGGTTGGGTGGGGGTGTCGGCAGTTCCACATGCATTGAGCGTGAGGATGGTCCGACACCCCCACCCTGTCCCTCCCCTCAAGGGGGAGGGGACGCATGCTGATAGTTCTGTGTCCAACTGCTCATTTGCCCAGGAATTCCGGGCCGAAACTATGCGGCAACAGCTCGCCCAGGGTCATGACCAGTGGCGCGCCGTCGATGCCGTGCGAAATGACTTCGACGTCGAGGTCGGCGAATTCGCGGATGCGTTGGCGGCAGCCGCCGCAGGGGGTGACCGGACTGGTGCCGGGGCCGGTGACATAGATGCGCCTGATGCGTTTGCCGCCGCCGGCCAGCATGGCGGCTATGGCGCTGGGTTCGGCGCAATTGCCGACGGGATAGGCGGCGTTTTCGACATTGCAGCCGGCATAGATCTTGCCGTCATCGGCCAGGATGGCGGCGCCGACATGGAAGTTCGAATAGGGCGCATAGGCCCTGGCGCGCACGGCTTCGGCGGCGTCGAACAGGGTTTTGTCAGCATCGGTTAGAGACATCATATATCCTATCAGTAGACCTCATCCTGAGCTTGTCGAAGGACGAGGTCGTAGCACCCAAGCCTCCACTCGCTCGACCTCGTGGTTCGACAGGCTCACCATGAGGTCTTCTTGTAGTCCGGCTCCTAGCGCTCCTTGGTATAGGCGACGCCGCCGGCCTTGGGGCCCACGGCCTTGCCGATGAAACCGGCCAGCAGGATCACGGTCAGCACATAGGGCAAAGCCTGAATGGCCTGGACCGGGATTTCCACCCCGCCCAGCCGCGCGCCTTGCAGGCGGATTTGCAGGGCATCGAGGAAGCCGAAGAGCAGGCAGGTGAACATGGCGGGCACCGGCTTCCACTTGGCAAAGATCAAAGCGGCGAGCGCGATATAGCCCTTGCCGGCGGTCATGTTGTTGCCGAAGCCCGAGCCCTGGGCGATGGAAAAATAGGCCCCGGCGATGCCGCAGAGCAGGCCGGTGATGATCACTGCCTGATAGCGGAGCTTGACCACCGAAATGCCGGCGGTGTCGACCGCCTTGGGGCTTTCGCCTACGGCGCGCAGGCGCAGGCCGAAGCGGGTGCGGTAGAGTACATAGGCGGTGACGGCCACCATGAGGAAGGCGATATAGACCAGGATATAATGGCCCGAAATCAGCTCGTAATAGATGGGGCCGATAATGGGCACGCCGGCCAGTTCATTGGCGAATGGCAGGGTAATGGGCTCGAAGCGCCCGCCTTCGCCCAAGGGGGGCGTGCGGCCGCCCTGGGAGAACCAGGTCTGGCCCAGAAAGGTCGTCATGCCGGCGGCCAGCATGTTGATGGCGACGCCGGCAATGAGCTGATTGCCGCGCAGGGAAATGGCGGCGACGCCCTGCAGGAGCGCGGTCGAGAGCGAAACGGCCATGCCGGCGGCAAGGCCGATCCAGGCCGAGCCCGTAATGGCGGCAACGGCGCCGGCGGCAAAGGCGGCCGCCAACATCTTGCCTTCAAGACCGATATCGAACAGGCCCGCGCGTTCGGAATAGAGCCCGGCCAGACACGCCAAGAGCAGCGGCGTCGAGAGGCGGATAGTGGCGTCGAGAATGGAGAGGATGATGGCTAGATCCATGTCAGCTCTCCGTCTTGGTGGTTGCGGCGGCGACAGCGTCCGCCTTTTGTTCGGGTGAGAACAGCATGAAGGCCCGTTCGAGCGAGGGGCGGAAGAGCCCCTCCATGGCGCCGGTAAAGAGGATCACCAAAGCCTGGATCACCACGATCATTTCGCGGGTAATGCCGGGGATGACGAATTGCAGCTCCTGCCCGCCTTGGTAGAGCGCGCCGAACAGGAGGGCTGATAGCGCGATGCCTATGGGGTGGTTACGGCCCATCAGCGCCACGGCGATGCCGACGAAACCGGCGCCGGCGACGAAATCGAGCACCAGCCGGTTTTGTACGCCCATGACTTCATTGATCGCCACCATGCCGGCGAGGGCCCCGGAAATGGTCATGGTGATCATGATCATCTTGGAATTGGAAATGCCGGCATAGCGCGAGGCGGTGGGGTTCTGCCCCAGCACGCGCATGGCATAGCCGAACTTGGTGTGCCAGACCAGGATATAGACCCCGATCAGCGCGGCTATGGCGATGACGATGGAGAGGTTCACCGGCGAATAGCCGAAGAAGGAGAAGAACTGGCGCAGCTGCGGCACGCGACCGCCCACGGCAATGGTCGCCGATTCCGGGGCCATGGTGCTGGCGGGCTTGAGCACGCGGTTGACCATATAGACCATCAGCGCCGCAGCGATGAAATTGAACATGATGGTGGTGATGACCACGTGGCTGCCGCGCTTGGCCTGGAGCCAGCCGGGCACGAAGGCCCAGAAGCCGCCCACCGCGCCCGCCGCGATGACGGCCAGGGGCATGGCGATGAGCCAATGGGTCTGGTCGAGCGCCAGGGCCACGACGACGGCGCCGAGGCCGGCCACATAGGCCTGGCCATCGCCACCGATATTGAAGAGCCCGGCATGGGCGGCGACCGCCACGGCAAGGCCGGTAAAGATGAAATTGGTGGCATAGTAGAGGGTGTAGCCGAAGCCGTCGCCATAGCCGAAGGCGCCGTAGATGATGACCTGGATGGCGTGGAGCGGGTTTTCGCCGACAAACAGCACGACAAGGCCGGAGACAACAAGCGCCAGCAGGAGATTGATGGCGGGCAAGAGGGCAACGTCGGCCCAGCGGGGAATGGGTCTGCGGGCGCTCACGGTTTAGTCTCCTGGCCGATGCCGGCCATCATCAGGCCAAGCTCGCCTTCGGTGGCTGTGGCCGGATCGGCCTCGCCGACGATGACGCCGTCGAACATGACGATGATGCGGTCGGCCAGGGAGCGGATTTCGTCGAGTTCGACCGAAACGAGCAGGATGGCCTTGCCCTCGTCGCGCATCTTGATGATTTCGTTATGGATGAATTCGATGGCGCCGATATCGACGCCGCGGGTGGGCTGGCCGATGACCAGCACGTCGGGATCGCGCTCCATCTCGCGGGCCAGCACGATCTTCTGCTGATTGCCGCCGGAAAACAGCGAGGTCTTGAGATTGATATTGGCGGGGCGGACGTCGAAGAGCTTGACGTGTTCGGCGGCGCGCTTCTTGGCCGCACCAATATCGAGGAAAGGCCCCTGCCCGTATTCGGGACTGTTCTGGTAGCCGAGGATGGCATTTTCCCATTCGGCGAAATTGGTGACCAGCCCCATGCGCTGGCGGTCTTCGGGCACATGGGCGAGGCCGGCGGCGCGGGCGCGGGCGGCGCCGTCATCGCCTTTGAGCGAGAGCGCGTTGCCGTTGAGGATGACATTGCCCGATTTCTGGTCGCGCATGCCGGAGACGGCTTCGAGCAGCTCGGTCTGGCCATTGCCGGAGACGCCGGCAATGCCGACGATTTCGCCGGCGCGGATGGCAAAGCTCACATCCTTGACGCGGGTAATGCCCATATCGTCCTTGACGACGAGGTTTTGCACTTCGAGCAGGGTCTTGCCGGGCTTGGCCGCGCCCTTTTCGACCCGCAGCAGGACGCGGCGGCCGACCATGAGTTCGGCCAATTGCTCGGGGCTGGTTTCGCTGGTCTTGACGGTGGCGACCATCTGGCCCTGGCGCATGACCGAAACCGTGTCGGTAATAGCCATGATTTCGCGCAGCTTGTGGGTGATCAGGATCACCGTCTTGCCCTGTTCGCGCAGGGTGCGCAGCACGCGGAACAGATCGTCGGCTTCCTTGGGAGTAAGCACGCCCGTGGGCTCGTCCAGGATCAGCGTTTCGGCGCCGCGATAGAGGGCCTTGAGGATTTCGACGCGCTGCTGCTGGCCCACCGAGATATCCTCGATGATGGCGTCGGGATCGACCTCGAGGTCGTATTCCTGCTCCAGCCGACCCAGCTCCTTGCGGGCACGATCGAGGCTTGGCTTGAGGAAGCCGGAATCCTCGGCACCGAGCACGATGTTTTCCAGCACGGAGAAATTGTCGACCAGCATGAAATGCTGATGCACCATGCCGATGCCCAGCGACAAAGCATGACTGCTGTCGGTGATGGCCTGCACCTGTCCGTTGACGCGAATGGTGCCGCTATCGGCGGTGTAGAAGCCATAGAGGATGGACATCAGCGTGGACTTGCCAGCGCCGTTCTCGCCCACAATGCCGTGGATGGTGCCGCGGGCAATGGATAGATCGATGTCCTTATTGGCGTGAACCGCGCCAAATCGCTTGTTGATCTGCTCAAGCTCGATCGCCCAGCCATTGGCCGGCGCCGATGCAGCGGCCGTTTCCGGCCGCTGCGGGTTCATGTGATCACCACTCATC
>DATMSY010000075.1:0-16703 GCA_035565135.1 Devosia sp. | reverse complement strand
GGGAGCCAAAGGCCGCCCGTCACGATCCGCTTTTGTGCAAGGTCCGGTTCAGGCGGTACCATTCTTGCAGGTCCGGCTGCCGAGTTTCCAACCCCACTGAACAGGCGCCCCCGTTCCACGGTCACCCCGCCCGGCCCTGCGTGGGGGCCGGTGACTGGCGGGATGGGGACATAGTGGCATGGGGTGAAGGGGCGGGGACAAGTTTTTTCTGGTGGGCGGTTTTGACCTCAATATGGCCGTTCGAGTTGCTCTCTTCGCTGCCTTAATCGGCCTCTGAGCTGTTCCCTACGGGAATAACTTTGCGCCGCTTTGGATCGTGTATCCACCGCCGGGGTGACTCGGCGATGACAGTCAGTTTTGATGGTCAAAGTGCGCCTCGAAATTCTTCGGCCATGGCCAACCCCGAGCAGTCATGGATTTTCGTCCACCAGCGACAGAGTTGGTCCATCGATTATAGTTTCTCGAAGGCCAGGGCAGCATAACGCCACCTGATGGTAGAGCCACAACAGCAAGTCCTTCTTGCTCTACGATCCCGATTGACAGTGGAGGCATATCTACGCTCCCCCACCAATTAGGAAGAATATGGCTCTCGGGGGCCGCGATCTGTTCCCGGACGGGTCCCAGTAATTCGTTCATCGCGAAAGTATAGCCAAAGGCGGCTGTTAGGGTCAGGAATGCAGCTTTGAGATCAGCCACGCGGGCCCTTCGCGGATGAAATGCATCCAACGAGGTAACTTGAAATTTCAGGCCCTTCCATCCGTCACCAATAGCTTTATGCAAAAACTCCTGACTCGCTGCAATCGCTTCAGGACTGTTGTTTTTTCCAACTTTGAAAGTAATCGCGTCATTTTTTCTGAGGAGCTCTACATTGACCTGGGCCTCACCAAACGTCGCGACTCCACGTCCGCCATAGCCTGGTTCTTGGCCCACAAGCTTAGAAATGAAGTTGCTTTGCTTTGCACGGAGATGAGAGTGGCTCTCAAGGGCATGGCCAGTAGTGCTATTGCAAGTTCTGCAGGTGAGGATAATCCCCTTTCCACCCAAGGACGCCGGTGGCACATGTTCCAGCGTCATCGTGCCATCGTCTAACGCCTCTTCTCCATAACCAAGGAGGCATAATGGGCAGATAAACAGAGCAGGTTCGATACCGATCGCCTTGGCTGCTGCCACACCCTGAGCGTAGAGCCGCTGCTTCTGCGCTTTCTTGTTTGACATCCGTCTCCGCCGCGATCTGGTTAAGCCTGCATGTCAGTTCCCACCCGATCAGGAGCAATCGCGAAACTAAATGCCGGCCTATGGGAAGAATTATTGAGCGCAAAAATGACGTAGTCTTGCTACTAAAGCTACTGGCCAAGTATACGGTGCCTGTAGCGATAATGCCGCCCGAAAGGCGCCAGCCTTCCACCCCTATTCGGCCTCCAATAACCCGAGGCCGAAGATCGGGGCGAAGCGCTCCAGTGCTTCTTCGACAATTTCAGGATTGAGCTTTTCCTTGAACGTGCCGCCGCGCTCCCGGTAATCGAAGGAGCGGACTTGATCCACCTGGATGACGCCTGTCGTCTCTGTCCCGGAGCCCGAGAGGGTAACGGCGAAACCGGTGGCGCGAGAGGCGCGGCCGACCGTCGTTATCGGCGCGAAAAAGGCAAAGCCGGTCGCGCGGTTGAACTTGAATGCCGACAAGCAAAGGGCGGGGTGTTTGCCCGCCTGTTCCTTGCCCGCCGAGGGCGACATGTTCAGCCACCAGATTTCCCCCGGTGCCGGGACCGTGTTGCCTACCAAATCTCACGCCCCACGGGAGGCGCGTTTTGCCATGTGCGCTCTTCATCGGTCATTGGCGTGTCGAGTGTGGCATCGTTCAGCAGCTCGTCCAGCGTATATTTCGGCTGGCGAACACGAGGGGCGGGCTTTGCCGGTTCGACCGCTTCGATGATCATCCTGCCGTCATCGACCGACACGGAAAGCTCAGTGCCTTGCGTGTAGCCGAGCGCTTTGCGTACTGCTGCCGGCACGGTCATGACGAGGGAACCACCCGCTGGCTTCAACGACGTTTTCGCCCTGATTTCGGTGTTCATTTCGCGGACGCGCTCGAATGTCCCCGATTTTGGAGCCCGACTAGCGACCGCTTTGCCCGTCGATTGCTTCTTGAGCGTCATCGGTCATTCCCTGGAAAATATCCGACTATATCTAACATTTTTGGCCTTGGGTTTCAATCCCGCGTCTGGGCGCGTTGTGCTTCAGGTAGGCAGCTTTAGCGAGTGACTTTGGCGATCAATGCTCTTACCTCTTCGGGCGGGATCAGGTCTTTGCGTGCGAAATTGTGGATGGTTGTGCCTTCGATGATGGAGTCGAGGGCACGGGCGGTTTGGGCGTCGAAATGGGTTTCCAGCGCTGCCCGGCTGCGGGCCATCCAGGCGGCGGTGATCGACTTCATGCCGTGGTTTCTGGCCATATAGGCGTAAAGCTCGAACTGCAGCGTCATGTTCCGATCGGTGAGCCAGATGTCGCCGCAGATAATCTGGACGACGACCTCGCGCGCTTCCTCGACGGTTTTTGCCGCTTCCAGGGCTATTCTGAAGCGTTCCGAGATTTCCTGTGAGAGCTGGGTGAACGCCTCGGCAATGATCTCTTCGAGATTGTTGAAGTGATAGGTCATCGACCCCAAAGGAACATCCGCCGCTTCGGCAATGGCGCGATGGGTGGTGCCAGCGACGCCGCGCTCGGCGATGACGTCGAGAGTTGTGGCGATGATGCGATTTCGTCTTTCCGGATCGAACCGGCGGCCAGGTTTGGTCATGGATTGATCATCGTCCCCCAAGCGTAAAATTCAATCCTTGTCGTTGCGTACATATGTACATATAAGGTGTTGGATTGAACACCAAGGACCTTCCGGGCGGCGCGGCCGGCTTGGGCGGGACGCAATGCGGACAGCAACAGAGTGAGCACGACGTCTATTCAAGCCCCGCTGCACGCGGCATCCGGTTCGCGCGAACAATGGTCGACGCGCGCGGTATTTCTTGTCGCGGGACTCGCGATGGCAGGATGGGCGCCGCTTGTGCCTTTTGCCAAGGCTCGAGTGGGCGTTGAGGACGGCGCTTTCGGGATGCTTCTTCTCTGCCTGGGTCTTGGCTCGATCCTCGCCATGCCGCTGACGGGCATGCTTGCGAGCCGTTACGGATGCCGACGCATCATCGTGATTGCCACCCTGATCCTGGCCGCCACAGTGCCTCTGTTGGCATTGGCCGATACCGTGCCTACGCTGGCTCTGTCTCTTGCCTTGTTCGGCGCCAGCGTCGGCACGCTCGATGTGGCCATAAACATCCAGGCCGTCATGGTTGAGAAGGACAGCGGCCGCAGCATGATGTCAGGTTTCCATGGGCTGTTCAGCGTGGGCGGCATTTTTGGCGCCGGCGGGGTCAGTCTCCTGCTGGCCATGGGATTGAGCCCGCTCGGCGCCACGTTCATCATCAGCGCCATGCTGGTGATCCTGCTGGCGCTGTCGTGGAAAGGGTTGCTGCCCTATGGCAATCGCGACGAGGCTGGCACGCCGGCATTCGTGGTGCCGCGTGGCATTGTTCTGTTCATCGGCCTGCTTTGCTTCCTGGTCTTCCTGGGCGAAGGGGCGGTGCTGGACTGGAGCGCCATCTTCCTGATCGGCGCCCATGGGATGCCCGACACGCAGGCCGGGTTTGGCTATACGCTGTTCGCGGTTGCCATGGCCTTTGGCCGGCTGTTTGGCGACCGGCTGGTGCAGGCAATGGGCGGCGTCAGGATTGTCGTGGTCGGCGGGGTGCTTGGGGCGCTCGGCTTCGCCCTCGCCGTGTTTGCGCCAACGCAAATACTGGCGCTGGCCGGTTTCCTGCTCGTGGGGCTGGGCGCTTCCAACATCGTACCGGTGTTCTTCACGGCGGCGGGCGAGCAGAAACATATGCCGCCCAGTCTCGCCATCGCCGCCATTACCACCATGGGCTATGCCGGCATCCTTGTCGGCCCCGCGGCGATTGGCTTTGTGGGGCAGTATTGGAGCCTCTCGGCCGGTTTCCTGCTGATCGCGGCTGGCCTGGCCTTTATTGCCGTCACGGCACCAATTGCGGTTCGCCGAATATGAGGCGAGGGAAGGATCGAGAGTGAAGCGCGTCCTCATCACGGGCATGTCCGGGACGGGCAAAACGGCCGTTGTTGAAGAGCTGGTGCGGCGGGGGCATCGGGCGGTTGATCTGGATGGGCCGGAATGGTCGCATTGGGTCGCGGCGCCGGGGGATGAACTGACGCCGCGGGATGGGCAGGATTGGGTCTGGCGGGAAGATCGGGTGCGGAACCTGCTTTCGCGGGATGAGGGGGACATTCTCTTCGTCAGCGGTTGCGCGCAGAATATGGGGAATGTGTTCGACGTTATCGATGTGATCGTTCTTCTATCGGCGCCGCTTGGCACGATCATGGAGCGGCTCGCGGGGCGGTCGGGCGCCGGTTACGGGCAGACGGCGGAGGAGCAGGCCAAGGTTGCGGAATTGATCGAGGCCATCGAGCCGTTGCTGCGGCAATCGGCGGATATCGAGATCGATACGCAGCAGACGGTCACCCAAACTGTTGAGCAGATACTCGCCCAGGTCGTGTGACCGGCAGCATTTTTGAGCGGTGGGCGAGATCGTTAGCTCTGGCGCGGAACCGGCAAGGCGCGTTATGCCTTATGTCCGGGCGGCAATGTTGATGGGCATAAGGATCATTCCATGAAGTGGCGCGGCAGGCAGCAGAGCTCCAATATCGAGGATCGGCGCGGGCAGACCGGGGGTGGTCTGGGTGGCCTTGGCGGGAGCCCGTTCGGGCGCGGGGGCGGCGGTATCCGCATTCCCACCGGCGGCCGGTCGGGCGGCGGTATTGGCGGGGTGATCGGCATTATCGTCATTCTGGGGATTATCTGGTTTGCCACCGGGCAGAACCCGCTCGACATGCTGGCGGGCGGCGGGGCGAGCCCGCAGACGCAGTCGGCGGCGCCCTCATCGTCGTCGCTGCCGCGAAGCGGGCAGGAGGATGACCTGCGCGACTTTGTCGGCGTGGTGGTGAAGGAAACCGAGGATCTGTGGACCGAGGTATTCGCCAATTCCAACCAGCGCTATCCGGCGCCGGCGGTGGTGCTGTTCACGGGCCAAGTCAATACGGCCTGTGGCGGGGCCGATGCGCGGACGGGGCCGTTTTATTGTCCCAATGACCAGAAGGTCTATATCGATCTCAGCTTCTATGACCAGCTGCGCGACCAGTTCGGCGCGCCGGGGGACTTTGCCCAGGCCTATGTGCTGGCCCATGAAGTGGGGCATCATATCCAGAACATTACCGGGGTGCTGCCCGAGTTCAACCGTCGCCGCCAGGCGATGAGCGAGACCGATGCCAATGCCTATTCGATCCGCATCGAATTGCAGGCCGATTGCTATGCCGGGGTGTGGGCCAATTATGCCGGGCAGCAGAATATCGTCGAGCAGGGCGACTTCGAGGAAGCGCTGAACGCGGCCGACCAGATCGGCGACGATACGCTGCAAAAACGCATGCAGGGCTTTGCCGTGCCCAAGACGTTCAACCACGGCACTTCGGCGCAGCGCAAGACATGGTTCGAGCGCGGATATCAATCGGGCAATCCGAGCGATTGCGATACGTTTTCGGGGAATGTTTAGGCCGGTCTAGCCTCGATCTGCCTCCCTCCCCCTTGAGGGGAGGGATTGAGGGTGGGGGCGTCGGACCACCCTCAGACATAGAGATCGCGGAGGGCACGACACCCCCACCCTAGCCCTCCCCTCAAGGGGGAGGGGACTGCATTGGGGCTCCCGAAATTGACATCAAAATCGAGCTGCTGGCGCTAGAGGGGGTGGCGCATCCAGAGGTTGGGCTCATGGTAGGAGCCTGATCCGGCAGTGAGGTCGATCTCAAGCGGGGAGAGCGCGCCGGGGATGGCGTAGCGACCGGAGGCGGGGAAGCGCAGGCTGGTCCAGGTTTCCCATTGTTCGATGGGGGCGGTGACGCTCATCGAGACCATGGCGGGGGCGATGATTGTCGCGCCGAGCTGTTCGTGGGTGCGCAGCCAGGGGTCGAAGGGGAGGCCATCGGGACGGCGCCAGCTGCAATAGGTGGCAAAATCCTGGAGGGGATAGTGCGACTTGAGGGTCGGGCGGACCGGGGCGACCATGTCGGTGAGGCCGGCGGCTTTTGCCGGTGGCTTCATGGCGTCCAGCATGCGGATGGCGAGGCTGGAGCCGCGATAGTCGGGATTGATGGTGACCGCGAGGGCTGAGAGGCTATTGACCGGCGTGCCGTGGCGCGCGGCGAGGGCTCCTGATTCCATGACCCAGTCCCAGCCGGTGTCGGGCAGGGGGCCTTGCTGCAGGAAGGGGATGGAATTGCCCACGGCGACGACCGCGCCGGTGGCTTCATCCACGGCAAAGGTCTGGAAGGGCGCGAGGGCGGAGGCGTAGAGATCGTCCCAATAGGCCAGCAGTGCCTCGGTCTTGAGCCAGGCGGGCCAGAGGCCGATCGACATGGTTTCGGCGGCCTCGACCAGATCGGGGCGATCGGCCGCCGAAACCAGAGCAATCATGGCGCGGTATATTCGGGCTTCTGTTCCATGCCCTTCTGGGCGCGGACATGGTTGAGGAAACGCGTGAAGAGATAGTGGCTGTCGCGCGGGCCGGGGCTGGCTTCGGGGTGGTATTGCACCGAGAAGATGGGCTTGCCATCGACGCTGAGGCCGGCATTGGACTGATCGAACAGCGAGATATGGGTTTCGGTGACGCCGGCGGGCAGGCTGGCCTTGTCCACGGCAAAGCCGTGGTTCATCGAGGTGATCTCGACCTTGCCGGTGGTCAGGTCCTTGACCGGGTGATTGGCGCCGTGATGGCCCTGATGCATCTTGGAAGTGGTGCCGCCAAGGGCCAGGCCAAGGAGCTGATGGCCCAGGCAAATGCCGAAGACTGGCTTGCCGGTTTCCATCAGCTTCTGGATGGTGGGGACGGCATATTTGCCGGTCGCAGCGGGATCGCCGGGGCCGTTGGAAAGGAAAATGCCATCGGGATTGTGTGAGAGCACGTCGGCCGCCGTTGCGGTGGCGGGCACGACGGTGACGCGGGCGCCCTGATCGGCCAGGCACCGCAGGATATTGCGCTTGGCGCCGTAATCGATGGCGACGACGTGGAAATCGGGCTTGTCGAGCTTGCCGTAGCCCTCGTTCCATTTCCAGCCGGTCTGGTCCCAGTGATAGGTCTGGGCGGTGGTGACTTCCTTGGCCAGGTCGAGACCTTCAAGGCCGGGGAAGGCTTTCAATTCGGCGAGGATCGAGGGTTCGTCGAAATAGCCGTCTTCGGCATGGGCGATCACGCCATTGGGCATGCCATGCTCGCGGATCTGAGCGGTCAGGGCGCGGGTGTCGATGCCGGTAATGCCGATGATGTTGCGCTTTTTCAGCCAGGCATCGAGCTTTTCGGCGGCACGGTAATTGGAGGGGTTGGTGATGTCGGCCTTGAGCACGACGCCGCGGACGCCGGACAGCGCGGCCATGTTGACCGTCTCGATGTCCTCGTCATTGGTGCCGACATTGCCGATATGGGGGAAGGTGAAGGTGACGATCTGGCCCGCATAGGAGGGATCGGTCAGCACTTCCTGGTAGCCCGTCATGGCGGTATTGAAGCAGACCTCGCCGGCAGCGTGGCCGACAGCGCCGATGCCGCGGCCTTCCAGACGGGTGCCGTCTGCCAGGATCAAAAGTGCGGTCGCGGGGGATTGCTGCCAGCCGGTCACGGTGGGCCTCCAAGGTAAGTTTCGTGGTCGCGCGATCTGGCCAGAAAAGCCGTGCGACTTTTCCGGACCGCGCTCGATGATGTCGATTGAGGCCTCGTATTAGAAGGCCAGACGCGGCAGCGCAAGTGGCGCGAGGCGCTTATTGTGCCTATATGGGCCGCGAAGAATGCATAGCAAGAGGACGAAAATCATGCGCGAAGAGATCAGCGAAGGGCTCAAGACGGCGCTCAAGGCGCGCGATTTGCGGCGCACGGCGACGCTTCGCGCCATCAATGCGGCGATCAAGGACAAGGATATCGCCATCCGCCAGGAGAATCGCGGGCCGGCGACCAATGAGGAAATCCTGGCCATCGTGCAGAAGATGGTGAAGCAGCGCGAGGAGAGCTTTGCCATTTATGCGCAGGCCGGGCGTTCGGACCTGGCGACGGTGGAAAAGGAGGAGATCGATATCCTCAACGAGTTCCTGCCCAAGGGATTGAGCGAGGCAGAGGTGGATGCGGCCATTCAGGCGGCGATCACGGCCACCGGGGCGGAGGGCGCCAAGGATATGGGCAAGGTGATTGCGCAGCTGAAGGTGGACTATCCCGGGCGGATCGATTTCGGCAAGGCGAGCGGGAAGGTGCGGGCGGCGCTGCTGGGGTAGCCTCAGGCCACCAGCCTCGGCCCAGGCGCATGGACGCGGTTGCGTCCGGCGGATTTGGCTTTGTAGAGGGCTTCGTCGGCGTCGCGCAGCAGGGCTTCGAAGGTGTCGCCATCGACGCCGCTGATGGCAACGCCGGCGCTGACGGTGGAGGCGATGGCGATGCCGGCCAGTTCCTGCGCGGCGCGGATTCTCTCGGCGATGGTGGCGGCGGAGCGTTGCGGCAGGCTCGTGAGGACGACGCAGAATTCCTCGCCGCCCAGGCGGGCCGCGGCATCGGTGGGGCGGATGCTGTCACGGATCAGGCCGGCAAAATCCTGCAAGACGCAGTCGCCCACGGCGTGGCCGAGGCGGTCATTGATGGACTTGAAGTGATCGAGATCGAACATGATGATCGCGGTACCCGGCTCGAGCCGGCCGGCGCCATGCGCGTCGAACAGGGCGCGGCGATTGAGCAGGCCCGTCAGCGCGTCGGTCATGGCCTCGCTGCGGTGCTGGCGGGCGGCGCGGGAATGATTGAGCGTCAGCGATAGCGCGCCAATGCCGGTGAGGCCGATAATGGCCATGATGCTGTTGATGTCCTCGGCCCAGTTGGCCGGACGTGCGGTGAGCACATATTGGCCTTCGATCAGCAGGACCAGTCCGCACAGCATGAAGGAGACGGCGGTGAGCGCGTAGAGTGCGACAGTCAGCGTGAGGGGAAGCGGGGCTTCCTTGCGGCCGGCCCAATATTCGAAGGCGGCAAGGCCGAGCAATTGGGCGATGCCGAAATTGGCGGCGGCGGTGGCTATGCCGGAATAGCCCAGGGCAAAGATGACGCCGGTGAGGCCGATGGTGGCCGAGCCGAGCGAGAAGACTTTGGGAATGGAAATGGTGCCGGTGCGGAACTGCACGGCGCCGCCATAGATGAAGGTGAAGCCCGCCATGAGCAGGGCAAAGGACATGAGCTGCATGGCCGGCACATATTGGTCGAGCATGCTATAGGCGATGACGCCGGCCACAACCAGGGCCATGCCGATGGACCAGCTCAGCAAGTAGCTGTCCTTGCGCGAGACCATCCAGCTGACCAGCAGCGTGACAGTGAGCGCCGCGCTGGAAAAGCCGATGGCCGTCAGGAATGAAATCTGATCGAGAATCATCGACGCGCCCCAAAACGCATGCGTCACCCTAGCCGGTTTGGCGCGACTATGCCGTTGGGGGATTAAGGTATAGTCACCAGAGGGTTATTGGTGGTGGCGGGATTTGGGAGGCACTTGCCCCATATGCTTCCATCCATCGTCATCACCCGGCCTGTCCGGGTGATCCATCTCTCAGCGCACGCGGAAGCAATGGATTGCCCGGACGAGCCGGGCAATGACGACGGAACTTGGCTTTTGGCGCTAGGCCGAGGCGCCGGCGGGAACGGGTGGGGTGGCGCCGGTGCGCTGTTCCCAGGTGTAGGAGGCCACTGCCACGACAACGGCCAGCAGCAGCGCTACGGTGCCGATCAGCGGCAGGTTTTGGTAGCCGAAGCCGTTTTCCAAGAGGGTTGAGCCCAATATGGCGGCGATGGCGATGCCGATATTGAAGCCGGTAGGAATGAGGGCGGAGGCCAGATTGGGTGCATCTGCGGCCCAGGCGAGGACGCGCGACTGCACCGGGGAGCCAAAGGCGAAGTTTACCCCGCCCCAGGCGATGACGGCGATGGCCGTGGCCAGCGCAAAGGGGCTGACGAAGTAGAGCGTGGTGAACATGACGGCCTGCAGCGCCAGGATGACGATGAGCGAGGGCATCAGTTTCCAATCGGCAAGGCGGCCGCCGACGAAGACGCCGATGGTGGAGCCGACGCCATAGAGCAGCAAAATCCAGGGGACGATGGCCTGATCGAGCCCGGTGACCTCGCGCAGGAGCGGGGCGATATAGGTGAAGAGGCTATATTGGCCGATCATCGCCAGAATGACGATCAGGAGCGAGCTGACGATCTGCTGGCGGCCCAACGCCTTGAATTCGTGCAGGAAACTGCCGCTGGTGGCGGCATTGCCGGCGGTGGCGGGCAGGAATAGCGCGGCGCCGAGCGTGGCGACGAGGCCCAGGGCGCCCACGGCCCAGAAGGTGGCGCGCCAGCCCAGGGCATTGCCGATGGCGGTGCCGCCGGGAACGCCCAGAATGTTGGAGACGGTGAGGCCGGAAAGGATCAGGGCAACGGCAAGGCCGCGCTTATCCTCTGGCACGAGGCTGACCGCGACGATGGCCGCGATGCCGAAATAGGTGCCATGAACGACCGCGACCAGCACGCGGGCCGCCATCAGCAGCTCAAAATTGGGAGCAATGGCGCAGAGGACCTGGCCGAGCGTGAAGACGGCGCCCAGGATCAGAATGAGGGTTTTGCGCTGGAGCTTCTTGGTGGCGACGGCCAATAGCGGCCCGCCCACGGCAATGCCGATGGCATAGCCGGTGACCAGGTAGCCGGCGATGGGGACGGAAATGCCCAGCCCATCGGCGACCTCGGGCAGGACGCCGGCGATGACGAATTCGGCCGTGCCGAACGCGAATGCGGCAAGGAAGAGGGCGATAAGGGGCAGGGACATGGACTCAAAACCGCCGCAGCGGGCCTCGATTGCGCAGGCGAGAAACCACAGGAGCGGCCGGCGGGCAACCGACAATTTGCCGAGTGGGGTTTAGTTTTTGTCGCGGGAAATTGACGGCGCAGGCGCCCCGCAGTAGCTTTGCCGCCATGGACAGGATTTTGCGCAGCTCGACCGCTTCCACCACCACCCGTTTGCGGTGGCTGGGCGGCGCATGAGCTAATCTGTTTCATAGCGTGTCGAACCAACCCCGCCGGATACGAGCGGGGTTTTTTGTGGCCCGGGCGTATCCGCATTTTTTGAGGATGCCAGCATGGCCCAGAATGATCCAAGCAGACTTGCCGAGCGTGCCCTTGTCGCGGCACGTAAAATCTTGAACCGCCGTTTTGAGGGTGCGGCGCTGGCCTTTGTGTCGGGCTCGATCATGCGCGGGGAGGGGACGCTTGCGTCCGATATCGACCTCGTCGTGGTGTTTGCGCGGCTCGAACGGGCGTGGCGGGAGTCTTTCGTGGAAGAGGGGTTTCCGGTGGAGGCGTTCGTGCATGACCCGCAGACGCTCGCCTATTATTTCCATGAAGACGCGAAAGGCGGCCGGCCGATCATGGCACATGTGGTGGCGACGGGGCGGATCATCGGCGCTGCGGATGATCTGGGGCGGGCGCTGCAGGCGGAGGCAGCCGAGATTCTGGCGCGGGGGCCAGCGCCATTGGAGGGGCCGCGTTATGAGCGGATGCGGTATGTGGTGAGCGATCTGGCCGATGATCTGCGCGGGGAGCGGCCGGTGGCGGAAATCCGGGCGATTGCCGCGCGGCTCCATCAGGACCTGGCCGATTTGATGCTGCTGGGGCGGGGCGCCTGGGCGGGCAATGGCAAATGGGCGCCGCGATTGTTGTCGCGGCTGGATGGGGGACTGGCGGAGGCGTTCGATCGCGCCTTTGAGCAGGCCTTTGCGGGCAATAGCGCGCGCCTGCTGGCGCTGACGGAGGCGGAATTGGCGCGGCATGGCGGGCATTATTTTGCCGGCTACCGGCAGGAGGCGCCACTGGAGGCCCGGCGGCTCGCCTGAGCGCTGGCCGTAAAGCGATGATCGCGCTAGACTTCCTTGGGGACAGAGCGGGCGAGTCCGCTGGTTTTGGAGGTTGCGATGACGGTTTCGGCTGATACGAAGAGACGGTTTGCCTTTGCGACGGCGCTGCGCGGCGTGTTCATGCTGCTGGCGGGACTTTATGCGGTCATCTGGCCGGAGGCGGCGCTGACTGTGCTGGTGCTGGCGGGCGGCATCCTGTTGATCGTCGATGGGGCACTGGGGCTGTGGAGCCTGACCTTTGGCGGCGGCAAGAGCGGCAATTACTGGTTCGACGTGATCGCCAATGCGCTGTCGCTGATCCTGGGCGTGCTGATCCTGATCAGCCCGCTGATCGCGACCATTTTGACCGTGACCTTCATGTCGACGCTGGTGGGTATTGCCGCCCTGGTGGTGGGGGTGATGCAGATCGTGGTGGTGACGCGGGAGCGCGAGCTTTATGCGCGCATCTGGCCGGTGGTGCTGTCAGGCGTGTCCTATGTGCTGCTCGGGCTGGTGTTTCTGTTCTTCCCGCTGCTCAGCGCCTCGATCGGGGTGATCCTGGGTGGAGTGCTGCTGGTGTTCTTTTCGTTCGGCCTGTTTGGCTGGGCCTGGCGGCTGTATCAGCGCAGCAAGGCCGCTTAGCGAAGCAGGGCCCGTTCCGCCAAAGTCTCGCGTTCCAGCTCGGCGTTGATGGTGGCGCCGAGCACGACGATGAGCGCGGAATTGTACATCCATAAGAGCAGGACGATGGCGGTGGCGAGGGAGCCGAAGCTGGCTTCGAAATTGCCGATGCGCTCGACATAGAACGAGAATGCGGCGCAGACCATGAGCCAGAGCAGGGTGGCGATCACGGCGCCGGGCCAGATCCAGCGGGCGCGCTTGGCCTTGCGGTCGGGCGCGAAACGGTAGAAGGCGGCGATCAGCAGGACGCCGAGGACCAGCAGAAGCGGCCAGCGCAGCATGAGCAGCATTTCCTGATTGGCGCCCAGCCAGGGCAGGGCACCGAGCACGGCCGGTATGATGGCGACGAGGGCCAATACGGCGATCATGGCGATGCCGGCCACCAGGGTCGTGAGCATGGAAACGGCTATCGTGGCCACAAGGCCGCGTTTTTCTGGCTCGGCGCGGGTGCGCGATGTCGCGAATATCAGGGCGGCGACGCCGCGCGATCCGCTCCAGATGGCGATGGACAGCGACAGCAATAGACCAAGCCCCAGCCCGGCGCGCGGCTGCTCGAGCAGCGCTACCAATTGGCCGGCCAGGACCTGCAGGGCGGCCTCGGGGATGAGGCCTTCGAGCCGATCGACCATGTTGGCGAGGAAGGATGGCGGCACGAAAAGGCCGATCAGCAGGACCAGGGTGGCGACGGCGGGGAATAGCGACAGGAAGCCGAAATAGGCGACGCCGGCGCAGCGCATGGACGTATCCATCTGCGTCATGGATTTGGCGGTGCGCCAGAGGACGCGACGCCAGCGGCGGCGGTAGTTTTTGCGCGGCGGGGGAGGGATTGTTTGGGCGGCTGTCATGCCGGCTCAACGTGGGCCGGCCGCTTGCGGTTGCCGCTCAGCGATAGCGCAGGGCGACACCGGCGACACTTGCGTCCTGGCGGTAGATTTGCGCGCCGGGGGGAATGGTCAGCTCGATCGTGGCGGGGCCGTCCCAGCGCGGAGCGAGATCGGCGGTGGCGCCAATGGAGAGAAAGCTCGCCGCATCCTCGGGCAGAGTGTCGCCATGGGGGATGAGCGCGGCCTGGGTGTTGAAGCCGGTGGTGGCGCCGCAATCGCGCGAGAAGATGACGAGATCGAAGGCGCTGTCGGGCGAGGGCAGGCGCGCGTGCTGAGTGGTCTGGCAGGAGGGCAGCAGGCTTGAGGCATACCAGAGCAGGCCACCGACCAGCAGGGCCGGCAGGGTGGTAAGAGCGATCAGGGTGCGGAGGGGGAATTTGTGGGCGGAGGCCAAGTGAGGTCCGGGGTGATTGAGGGGCGGATCATTGCGCATGATACCCAAATCGGTGCGTGCCGTCGCGGACTGTGGGCGCTTGACTCTGGAAATGCTTTATGAGTACGTAACGTGAACATCTGGCAGGGCATGGAGGGGGCATGGCCGGGTTGGTTTGGTTGCGTGCCTTGGTCCGGGTGGCCGCTCTTATCGTGTTTGTCGCTTTGGTTTCCGGCTGCGTCGCGACGCGTGCGCCGGTGGTGTTGAGCACCTCGTTCGATCCGCAGGCGGCTTCGTTCATCAATGCCAGCGGGCGGGCCAAGGTCAGCGGGCAGGCCTTTGTGCGCCAGAACAATGGCAAGCTGCTGCGCGCGACGGGGACCGATGTGGTGCTCATTCCGCGCACCGCCTATGCGGATGAGCGCATTGCGGCGATTTACGGCAATCGTAACCAGCAACGCTGGGGCGTGCGGATGCCCGATACCGATCCGCTCTATGAGCAATATATGCGCAGGACCGTTGCCAGCTCCGGCGGGTCGTTCAGCTTCGATCGGGTGGCGGATGGGGAATATTACATCGTCGCGATGATCCACCTGCCAAGCGAGTATTCGTTCTGGCAGTTCCCGATTTTGGAGCGGGTCAATGTTGTGGGCGGCAGGAGCGTTCGGGTGGTGATGCGGGGGTATTAGCGGGATTGGGCGGGCCGCAGTCTCGCCAAACTCACCCTCAATCCCTCCCCTCAAGGGGGAGGGAGGCAGATCGTGCCTCGACTATGCTCGGCTGAACGGACTCGGGGATAATCCCGTGTGATGTTGGTGACTTGAGGCGGCCGAGCGCTTATGTAGCTAGGATGCGCTTTTCCGATCAGTTCCTCGATGAGATCCGCCAACGCCTGCCGATTACGCAGGTGGTGGGCGAGCATGTCATGTGGGACAAGCGCAAGAGCCAGCCGGGCAAGGGGGACATGTGGGCGTGCTGCCCGTTCCATGGCGAGAAAAGTCCAAGTTTTCACGCCGATGACCGGCGCGGCATCTATCATTGCTTTGGTTGCGGGGTTTCGGGCGACCATTTCCGGTTCCTGACCGAAAAGGCCGGGATGAGCTTTCCCGAGGCGGTGGAGAAGCTGGCCGGGATGGCCGGGGTGCCGATGCCGGCGCGGGACGAGCGGCAGGAGAAGCGCGAGGCCGAGCGCAAGAGCCTGATCGACGTGATGGAACTCGCGACGAAATATTTCGAGGCGGCGCTGGTCCACAATATCGGGGCGCGGGCGCGCGGATATCTGCTCGAACGCGGGGTTTCGGCCCAGAGCCAGACGCGGTTCCGCATCGGTTTTGCGCCCGATAGCCGCAACGGGCTCAAGGAGCATCTGGCGCAGAACGGGGTTTCGGCGCAGGACATGATCGATACCGGGCTGGTGGCGACGCGGGACGACGACCCGCTGCCCTATGACCGGTTCCGCAATCGCGTGATGTTCCCGATCATGGATTTTCGCGGGCGGGTGATCGCCTTTGGCGGGCGCGCGCTATCGGCGGACGTGCCGGCGAAATATCTCAATTCGCCGGAAACCGAGCTCTTTCACAAGCGGCAGACGCTTTATAACGGGCAGATGGCCCGCCAGGCGGCGCGTGACGGCAAGACGGTGATCGTCGTGGAAGGCTATCTCGACGTGATCGCAGCGGTGGCAGCAGGGTTCGAGGGCACGGTGGCGCCGCTGGGCACGGCGCTGACCGAAGAACATCTGCAATTGCTGTGGCGGATGAGCGATGTGCCGGTGCTGTGCTTTGACGGCGACAAGGCGGGGCTGAAGGCAGCGGAGCGGGCGGCCGATATCGTGATGCCGCATCTCAAGCCCGGGCAGACGGTCAAGATCGCCACCCTGCCCGAGGGGCTGGACCCCGACGATCTGATCAAGGCGCAGGGGCGGCAGGCCTTTGCCGATGTGATCGACCGGGCGCGGAGCCTGTCGGACGTGATCTGGAGCATGGAAACGGGCGGCCTCGTGCCAGAGGCGCCCGAAGAACGTGCGGCTTTGCAGGCGCGACTACGCGAGCGGTCCAACTCGATCCAGGACAGCTCCGTGCGGTTCCATTATGCCCAGGCATTCGACGAAAAGCTCAAGGCGTTCTTTGCGCCGGCGCGACGGGGGCGGTTCGAGCCGCGTGGCGGGCGGCCGGCCTTTGGCCAGGGGCGGGGCTATGGGCAAAGCGGAGCCTATGGTTATCCCGGCCGGGGCACACCGCGGCTGGTCGTATCGGACACTCTGCGCAATTCGCGGCTGCTGAAGCCGGGCGCGGGGCCGGATGCGACGCCGCGTGAAGCGGCGATCATCCTGAGCCTCGTCAATCATCCCGCGCTGGTGGACGACAAGTTCGAAATCCTCGCGGCGCTGGATTTTGAAACGCCCGCTGCGCAAAAAGTGATGAGCGAGATTTTGAACCTCGTCGTGCGCCATCACGACATTTCCTCGGCGGACCTCCGATCGGCGTTAGGCGTGCGCGGCCATGGACCTGCGCTGGATCGGATGGGTGAATTATTGCGCGCCCAGGGGGTGTGGCAAATCTCTTCGGAGATCGCCCAACCCGACACCGAGATCGGATTGAGTCACGCGCTGGCCTTGCATAACAAGAAAGTTCAGCTAAATAGGGAACTCAAGGCAGCCGAAGCGGCGCTGGGCGAAGACCCGAGCGAAGAAACCTTTGAAAGGCTGCGGGACATCAAGAAC
>DATMSY010000074.1:0-11656 GCA_035565135.1 Devosia sp. | reverse complement strand
AGCGCCAGCTCCACGATCTGGATGGCGCGATCGACGCCCGCGCAAAATCCGCGGGGGGCGCAGAGCAGAATGTCTAGTTGTGGCCGCTTTTCCATATGAGATCAGATGCTTTCGGCGCTGCGCCAAGTCAAGTCTTGTTGCAGCCGGTCTGGGTCATAGGCAATATGCACCCGTAAATATGGCAAGGACTTAACGGTGAGTTTGGCCCAGGAAATGTTCGCGATCGCCCCCGTCATGGGGAAGGCGAACCTGTCGGCCAGCCAGCTCAAGCTGCTGAGCGGCAAGTCGCGCTGGATTTTCCGCGTGGGCGAAGCCGGCTTTCCCACTGTGCCCACCATCTGCATTACCCGCGCCGCCTGGGATGGCTTGCAGGCCGAACGGGCGCGACGGGACGTCAAGCTGCGCACCCATTGGATCGCATGCCTGTTCAAGCTCGTGGGCAAGGATGGCAAGCCGCCCACCCTGGTCGTGCGCACATCGGCGGCAACCCATAATGGCGGGCTGATGCCGGCCAAGCTGGGCATTTCCGCGCCCACCAATCCCGAGGATGCGGTCGATCCGGCCCGGCCGCTGGCCCGGGCGATCAAGAATGCCTTCGACAGTTATGGCTTCGGCCAGGGCTGGACCAGCCCGCGCCAGGACGATGATCGCGGCAAGCAGATCGTGTTGGTGCAGGCCTTGGCCGATGGCGAGATCGAGCAATTTTTGACCCGCAATGCGGTGACCGGGGCGCTGGGGGCTTCGCCCATCAATGGCGGCCCGCTGCCGCGCATGCCCGATACGATCGAGCCGCTTGTCGCCTTGCTCGACGCCAAGGCAGGCCGGCACATGATCTGTTCGGTGGCCATCAAGCGGGGGCAGGTGACCTTCGTTTCCGCCCGCCCCATGCAGGTGACGGCGGCGGCCGAGCTTGAAGCAGCGGTCGATCGGGTCAATCGCAAGGTCTGGTCGGCGCAGAATGCGGTCTCCCGCGTCGATCCGTCGCGCCTGGCGCAATTGCTGCATCCGCGCATCCGCTCGACCGAAGGCGCGGCGCCGATTGCGACCGGGCTCGGCGTCTCGCCGGGCGCAGCCAGTGGCATCATCGTGTTCAATGCCGAGGACGCGGCCCGGCTGCGGGCGCGCGGCAAGCACTGCATCCTCGTCGTCAACGAAACCGGCCCCGCCGATATCGAGGGCATGAAGGCGGCAACCGGCATCCTGACCGCTCGTGGCGGCATGTCCAGCCATGCCGGCGTCATCGCCCGCATCACCGGCAAGCCCTGCGTCGCTGGCGTGCGGACGCTTTCGGTCGATGCCGGCGAAATGGTGTGCCGCATCGGCAACCGCGAATTCCGCAGCGGCGACCGGCTGACCATCGATGGCAGCGACGGGTCGGTCTATGTCGGCACCCTGCCGCTGGCGCAGCCCCATATAGGCGGGGCGATCAGCACGCTATTGGGCTGGTCTGATGCCAGCCGCACCATTGCGGTGCGCACCAATGCAGAAACGGTGGAATCGGCCAATACCGCGCTCAGTTTTGGCGCCGAAGGCATTGGCCTGGCGCGTTCGGAACACATGTTCTTTTCGCCCGAGCGCATGGTGGCGCTGCGCCGCATGATCCTCTCCGAAGACGAGGAAGATCGGAGCCGCGCCGTAAATGGGCTGGTGGATTTCCAGACCGGGGATTATTCGGCGCTATTCTCGGCCATGAAGGGCCTGCCGGTCACCGTGCGGCTGTTCGATCCGCCCTTGCACGAATTCCTGCCGCGCAGCGATGAAGATATCGAGGAAACCGCTGCCTCGTTTGGCCTTGCCGTGCGGGCGCTCCGGCTGCGGCTCGAGCGGATCGCCGAGATCAATCCCATGCTGGGCCATCGCGGCGTGCGGCTGGCCATCACCTATCCCGAAATCCTGCAAATGCAGATGCAGGCCATCATGGCCGGCGTGCGGGCGGCCAGCGAGCGCCAGAGCGAGCCGGTGGCGGTCGAGGTCATGGTGCCCTTCGTTTCCACCGCCAGCGAAGTCGCCTGGGTGCGCGAGCGGGCCCATGCCATTGCCGCCAATTCGGGCCTGTTGCGCTCGGACCGGGTGAAATTTTCCTTCGGCACCATGATCGAGCTGCCGCGCGCGTGCCTCCGCGCCGGCGACATTGCCAATATGGTCGATTTCATTTCCTTCGGCACCAATGACCTGACCCAGACCACGTTCGGCATTTCGCGCGACGATGCGCCAACCTTCCTTGCCGCCTATCAGCGCAAGGGCATTTATGAGCGCGATCCCTTCGTCACCATCGACGAAAAGGGGGTGGGCGAAATGATCTCGATTGCCATCGAGCGGGGCAGGGCGGCCAATCCCCACCTCAAGATCGGCATTTGCGGCGAGCATGCCGGCGATCCGGCTTCGCTCAAGTTCTTTGCGGGGCTGGGCGTCGACTATGTCAGCTGCTCACCCTATCGTGTCCCGGTGGCACGGCTGACGCTGGCGCAGGCTTCTGCTTAAATAGCGTCCACCAATCCCCATATAAGGGGGCAATGAAGGCCGGCGCCGTTCGACCGGTCACACTGGGACGGGAACGAAGACCAAGTGAAATTTTTGCCGGTTCTGGCGCTGCTGCCGCTGTTTGTCGCAACCTCGCCGCAGGCTTTCGCCCAAACCAGCGGCGAACAATGCGCCGCCATTGCGGGCGATGCCGAGCGCCTGATCTGTTATGACGGCGTCTTCCGCGCCGCCACGACCGACGCAACGGGCATCAGCGTTTCCCTCGAATCCGAGCAATTGATCCCGGCCCGCCCCAGCGGCCGCGCGCCGGCCATCATGACCGTCTCCTGCGACGCGGGCCTATTGAGCGTGGCCTTTGCCTTTGCGGGCAATACGCTTTCGGCACTCGGCAATGATGCCGGGCTGACCCTGCAATATGATGTTCAGGCGGCGCGCAGCCGCACCCTGCCGGTCAATGCCGACAATACCGCCGTGCTCATCAACAATAGCCGGGATGCGGTGGCGTTTCTCGATGGCCTGGTTGGTACGACCAATTTGACGGCGCGGGTGACGCCGGCCAATTCGCGGTCCCTCTCGGTGCGGTTCCGGGTGGATGGCTTTGTTGACCAGGTGGCCCCGGTTCGCGCCGCCTGCAACTAGTCCTGCGACAAATCAGCCCCTCATATTTTGGCCGGATAACGGCCACGCAAAGACCTTTTGCGCGCCCGATTGGCCGTTTACGCGCTGCTAACCCTAATAAGCGATAACTTCATTTGTCGGCATTTTAGCGTCACTTTCGCCGGCCAGTAGTTTTGTTGCGTAGCGTTGAGTAGTGTTTGATGGCCAGTCCACACCGGCCCGTGGTGCGTGCGCGCCCGGCCAGAGCGGTTCGTCGGGGGCGTCCCTTTGCCAAGCTCTTGGCGTGGGGATTGTTCGGTACCCTGAGCTATGCTGGCCTCACCGGCGGCGCCTTCGGCCCGGCTGGCGATCCCCTTGGCGATCTGGGCCGCCCGGAAATCAAAATCGCTGAAGCAAGCCTGTCCTATACCGGCGCGGATGCCGTCATTACCGGCTCGCTCGACCATCTCTTCGACACCGCCAGCTTTACCGGGCCCAATCGCGCCGAAAAGACCGATCGCGTGCGGCCGCCGGTCGATGCCCTTGCCCTTTCCCGCGGCTTTGAGGAAGTGCGGATGCGGCTGGCCGCGCTCCGCTCGCCCCCGGCTGATCCGACCGATCTGGGCCAATCCCGCCTTGCCGATGCCGGGCAGGGCACGGGCGATGTAGAAGATGGGCCGCGCATGTCCGTGGCCGCGATCAACCCCAATGCCGCGGCGGCGCTTGATGCTATTGCCGGGATTGCGCCCTTTGCCGGCGGCGCTCTGGCGCCGGCTGATGCCAATCCGCTGCCGGCTGTTGCCTCCGAACAATTGGCCTATGCCCGCGCCAATGCCCCGGTTACCGGCGGTTTTTCCGAAGGCGCCGTCATGCAGGTCTCCAGCAAGGAACTCTGGTGCCTGGCCACCGCGATCTATTTCGAAGCGCGCGGCGAGGCCTATCGCGGCCAGGTCGCCGTGGCCCAGGTCGTGCTCAACCGGGTTAAGGATCACCGCTATCCCGATACCATCTGCGGCGTGGTGTTCCAGAACCAGCACCGGCGCAATTCCTGCCAGTTCTCGTTTGCCTGCGATGGCATTCCCGAGGTCGTCAACGACCAGAAATCCTGGGCGCAGGCCGAGGACATCGCCAAGCGCTTCACCGATGGCGAGCTTTATCTGACCGAGGTGGGCGACGCGACCCACTATCACGCCACCTATGTGCGCCCCGCCTGGGCCCCGCGCATGCAGAAGGTGACCCAGATCGGGCTGCACGTCTTCTACAAGTTCAAGCGCGGCTGGATGTTTGGCTGATCAGCAGACGCTGACCGAGGCCGTGCTGATGCAGATGATGTCGCCCAGCTTGGCGAGCGAAATCGCGCCGGTCTGCAGGAAATACCAGGAATTGCCGGGCTGGCCGTCGAACGAGGACCAGCCGCCATTGCTCCAATAGGAGAAGCGGTTGCGGTTCCTGTTATGGGGCCAGGGCGCTTTTTCGACTGAAATGCCGGGATATTGGATGTGGTTGGAGAACATCGCGTCGGTCGAATAGGTGCCGGTCGCGGTGGTGGTGATGTCGACATAGGACACCTTGCCCATCTCGATTTTCTTGACGCGGGCGGTCGAGAGCGGGGTGGTGGAAACCCAATCCTCGTTCTCGATCAGATAGTTAGTGCCTTCGAACTTGACCAGCTGCGAGGGATCAAAGCCCGGCGCGGCAAACTCGTCGCCGAACGCCTTGACCACGAAACCCGGCCCGATTGCCGCCAGAACCGTGGCGCAGACGGCGCCGAGCGCCATGCCCAGCAACATGTGACGATCTGGCAAGTCCATGATTTCCGTCCCGAAATGAAGCGTGTGGCGATGACCTGTTAAGGCTTCAGTAACCACGACGGGCGGCGCGAGGCAAAATTCATCCCTTGTTAGGGTTAATATCCACCGTCAGAGGGCGATGGCTTCGAAGGCGGCGACAAAGCGGTCATGGGCTTCGCGGGTGGGCCAAGGGCGGATCAGGCGGTCGAAGGCCTCGACGTCAAAGGCCGGCAGGCTGGGCTCGCCGAAGAGTTTTCGCGCCTCGCCGTCCTCGAAGCCGGCGAGGTGGATGGCTTCGAAAAAGGCGGCTTCCCGGTCGGCTTTCTTGATCTGCTTGGTCAGTGCTGCGGTCTGCGCGGCGGGCAGGGAGAAGCGCAGGTAAATGGCTGACAGCAAACGGTTTTCGACGTCTTTGTAATTGCCGCCCATGGCTGCCTTGAAGGGCGAGATGATGTCGCCCATGACATATTCCGGTGCGTCATGCAGCAGGGTCTGGAGCTGGGCGGCGGCATCGCAATCGCGGTTGTGAGCGCGGAACAATTCCAACACCAGGACGGAATGCTGGGCGACGGAAAAGGGGTAATCGCCAAGGGTTTGCCCATTCCAGCGGGCCACGCGGGCGAGGCCGTGGGCGATGTCGGAGAGCTCGACATCCATCGGCGAGGGATCGAGAATATCGAGCCGGCGCCCCGACAACATGCGTTGCCAGGCGCGTCCACTAGCGCGTGCCATGATGCCCTCAAAAGCCAGGATTGGTTAGCAGACTGTTAACCCTGACCGCTCGATTCGCCAATAATGGCTAGTCTTCTGCGACAGTCTCGCCGAACTGGTAAGTGGCCCAATCGGGGAGGCTAACCGAAACCGGTTTGCCATCGACAGTGACCGAGGCCGGATCGGTGATGCGGTCGAGCCGCAGAATGGCGACAGCCCGCCCCTCGACCACCTGACCCACATTGCCCGCTTCGCGATTGCCGGCGGTGACGGCAGTGCCCGATGGGGCTTCGATCCCGGAGACGATCACCGGCCGCCGCCGCGCGGTGCCGCGATGCTTCATGCGGGAGACGACTTCCTGGCCGAC
Source organism: Devosia sp. (assembly GCA_035565135.1). GTDB lineage: Bacteria > Pseudomonadota > Alphaproteobacteria > Rhizobiales > Devosiaceae > Devosia. Next base: position 5,710 of record DATMSY010000074.1, on the reverse strand, counting down.
ATAGCAGCCTTTGACGAAATCGATGCCGTCCAGGATATCCATGCCCAGATCATGGGCGAAGGCATCCATGGCGGGGAAGTCGGGTCCGAGCTGGGCTATGCCACGGGCGATGCGGGCCTGCTGATAGGCGAGGTCGCCAGCCACCCAGCCGGCAGCGGCTTCGGCGGGAGCGATGATGCGCCAGCCCAGGCCATTGCCGTCCTGATGGGAAACAAATTCCGGCACGGCTGCATCCGAATAGCCAACGCGGTGGGTCTCGCGCAAATCGTCGATCACCACCTGGGCGCGCAGGCGATACATTTTCATGCGCTTGAAGAAATCGTCGGCCACCGACTGATGCACATCGAGCCAGAGCGCATCCTCGGCCCAGCCCGCCAGACCCTCGGCCAGCACCTTGCCTTGCGGGGAGAGCAGGGCCCACCAGGCTGCGGTGCCGGGCCCATTAGGGATGTGGCCGGTGACCACGTCATTGACCAGCTTATGGGCATCGGGGCCGGAAAAGCGGAACACTGCCCGGTCTGCCCGCAAATGAATGGTCATGCTCGCTTGCCTCCCGGACACAGGGTCCGCTAAACCGGCCATGGAACAATGGCAGGATGGGATCAGAGACATGGCGCACTACGACACGATTTTCAAGAACGCCACGCTGGTCAATCAGGATGGGGAAGGGCAGGCCAATATCGGCGTGCGCGGCGGGCGGATCGTGGCTCTGGGTGCGCTGACCGGCGATACTGCCGGCGAGACTGTGGATTGCAAGGGCCTCCATATCCTGCCCGGCGTCATCGATACGCAGGTGCATTTCCGCGAGCCCGGCCTGACGCATAAGGAAGACCTGGAATCGGGCTCGCTCTCGGCCGTGATGGGCGGGGTGACGGGCGTGTTCGAAATGCCCAATACCAATCCCCTGACCACCAGCCGGGAAACCTTTGAGGCCAAGATCGCCGCCGGCACCAATCGCATGCATTGCGACTTCGCCTTCTATATCGGCGGCACGCATGAAAATGTCGGGCAATTGGCGGAGCTGGAAAAACTGCCCGGCTGCGCCGGGGTCAAGGTCTTCATGGGGTCTTCGACCGGCTCGCTCCTGGTGGCCGACGACGATGGCGTCGAAGCCATTCTGCGCGCCATTTCCCGCCGCGCCGCCTTCCATTCGGAAGACGAATATATGCTTGAGCAGCGCAAGCATCTGCGCGTGCCCGGCGATCCCTCGAGCCACCCCATCTGGCGTTCGCCCGAAGTGGCGATGAGCTGCACGACGCGGCTGGTCAACCTCGCCCGCAAGACGGGCAAGCGCATCCATGTGCTGCATATCTCGACCAAGGAGGAGATCGACTATCTCGCCGACCACAAGGACGTGGCCAGCGTCGAGGTCACGCCGCACCATCTGACCCTGGACGAAACCGCCTATACGCGGCTGGGCACCTATGCCCAGATGAACCCGCCGGTGCGCGACAAGATCCATCGCGAAGGCATCTGGAAGGGCGTCGCCAATGGCGTCGCCGACATTCTGGGCTCCGACCACGCCCCCCATACGCGGGAGGAAAAGGACCATCCCTATCCCGAATCCCATTCCGGCATGACGGGCGTGCAGACGCTGGTGCCGACCATGCTCGACCATGTGAATGCCGGAAAGCTCAGCCTGCAGCGCTTCGTCGACATGACCAGCCATGGCCCCAACCGCCTGTTCGGCATCGCCAACAAGGGCCGGATCGCGGTAGGCTATGACGCCGATTTCACCATTGTCGATCTCAAGCGCCGCGAGACCATCACCAATGACTGGGTCAAGAGCCGTGCCGGCTGGACGCCTTACGATGGCGTGACGGTGACCGGCTGGCCGGTGGGCACCATCGTGCGCGGCAAGACGGTGATGTGGCAGGGTGAACTGGTGACCCCGAGCACGGGACAGCCGATGCGGTTCTTGGAGGCGTTGGCATAGGAATAGGATATCGAGGACGCGCAGTGAGCCAGGTTCAGGGGGCCATATTGCCTGTTATTAGACCCGCTGAAGGCGGCGAAGCGCAGACGCTCACCACATTGATGCATCAATCGAGTGCATATGCCGGCGATTATGCCAGCATTCTGGACGGCTATGCTGTTACCTCCGGCCAGATAGACACGGACATTTTCTACGTCGCCGACCTCGATGGAGCGATTGCCGGCTTTTACAGCCTGACATTGGGCGACGAGCCCGAGCTGGACCTTATGTTCGTCGCGGATCACGCGCAGGGAATGGGATTGGGTGCCAAGCTGTTTCAGCACATGGCTGCCGAAGCCCAGCGGCGTGGCATCGCTGCGATCAAGATCGTCTCCCATCCGCCCTCTGTCGGGTTCTACCAAAGGATGGGTGCCACGATCGTCGGAACCCAACCACCAAATATGAGGGTGAAATGGGAACGCCCAATCCTGAGGCTGGTACTCTCGGAGCCGGGCTGATGGAGCAGATGATACCAGGATGATGGTGGGCTTCCCACCAACGCTAGCTGCCCCGCAACGTCATTCCCGCGAAAGCGGGAACCTCGGTTTTCTTGCCCGTGATTTGCAAACTGGGGTTCCCGCTTTCGCGGGAATGACGCCGTGGGTGGGCAGTAACATGGCGCGGGAGGAACAGCCGATGCGGTTTTTGGAGCGTTGCCGCAGGCGGTAGCGCCCCGCACTTGACCGAACAGGCGAGGGCCTTCATCTTTCGAAAGCGCGGCGCTCCTGCGTCCGCGAGAGGAATTCCGCCTTCGCGGGAATGATGCCGGGGCCAGCCCCTATTGCAATACCCGATCCAGATTGTATTCGCCCGAGCGGATGCGGTCGGGGAGCATGGCGATGAGATCCGCGGTGGCTTCGTCGCCGTGAAGTTTGACGAAGGTGGCGAGCGCGGCAAAGAGCGAGGCGTGCGCCAGGGCGGCGCTTTCGAGGCCATCGTCCTCGGCGTGGTTCCAGGCTTCGGCCAGATATTCGAGCGCAAGCTGCCGCTCGCCTTGTTCGCGATCGAAGGGGCCCAGCCCGGACGCCGGCGTAAACATGGACTTTGTCGTTGTCATGGGCCTTGGGTTAACACGCTTGCCGCGTGAGATCGCGTAGGAAGTAACCCGAAGGTTAATGGTCGGTGCGAAATGCCACCGACGTGGTAAACCGTTTAACTTCTCGTTAACCAGCGGTCTATTCGGCAAACCGCGTATGGATGTCCATAGCGGTGCGCTCGGCCTCGGTCAAAAGGCGCGTCAGGGCCTCATGCGCGGCGGGGGTGCAGGCGCGGTGGAAGCGGGCATAGGCGGTGTAGCCGCCATTGAAGGCCCCGGCGAGACGCTGGCGGCGGTCCTCGTCGGGTTCGTCCAGGCTAATGAGGTCCGACATCTGGGCGCGCCAATCGGTGGAGCCGGCCTGGCAGAGCGGCTGCAGGAAATAAAGGCTGCCCATGATCTCGGCCAGCCGCTCCATTTCGCGCTGATAGAGCGGGTCGATCGCCATGGCGGGCGTGGGGACCAGCGCCAGCGCTAGAATCATCGCTTTGAACAGTCTGGTCATGGCGTCCCGCATCTGTGTCGGCGCGCTTCTATCAGCTTTGGCCCACCGCTGCGAAGGCCTTCGCGAGGACGTCATCGAGGCGGCTGGTGGTGCGGAAGGCCACCAGGGCAGCCGGGGCGACCCATTTGTGGTCGCTGATTTCGTCGGAGGCGAAGAAGGTGCCGGAAAAATCGGTGCTGGCGAACACGGCCAGCCGGAAGGTCTCGTCCTTGCCCAGCAATTGCACCATGACGGGCTTGAGATTGCGGACCGTGAGGCTCACTTCCTCGCGGATTTCCCGCGCCGCGCATTGCTCGATGGTTTCATCGGGCTCGATGCGGCCGCCGGGCAGGGTCCAGAGGTGCTGATAGGGCGCATAGGCCCGCTTGATCAGCAGCACCTTGCCATCGCGGATCAGGGCGACACTGGCGGCGTTCGGGGTTTCGGTCACTTGGGGCAGTCCATTTGCGATTCGTTGAGGTAGAGACTACCTCTTTGGCGACCGATTCCCGAGGCTTGTTACATGTGCGGACGCTATGCATCGACCCTGCCGCCCGAACAGATGGCGGAACTGTTCAAGCTGCTCAACAGCGTTGAAAGCGTGCCGCGCTATAATATCGCCCCGACCCAGCCGGTGATTGCCATCTGGGAGGAGTCCGGGCGTCGCCAGGGGCATTTCGCGCGCTGGGGGCTGGTGCCGCGCTGGGTGAAGGACCCGCGCGAATTTCCGCTGCTGGTCAATGCCCGGGTCGAGACCATGGCGGAAAAACCGGCCTTTCGCGATGCGCTCAAGCATGGCCGCTGCATCATTCCGGCCAGCGGCTATTACGAATGGCACACCAATCCCGATAAATCCAAGCAACCCTATTACATCACCCTGGCCGATGACCGGCCCATGGCGCTGGCGGGGCTTTACGCCACCTGGGTGGGGCCCGAGGGTGAGGAAATCGACAGCATTGCCACCATCACCGTGCCGGCCAATGGGCAATTGTCAGCGGTGCATGACCGGATGCCGGCAATTCTGGAGGGTGACGCGATCGAGCAATGGCTCGATGTGCGGGGCTTCCCGGCCAAGGCCGCCCATCAACTGGCGCTGCCGCTGGAGGATGGGGCGGTGAAGTTTCATCCGGTGTCGACGCGGGTCAATTCCGCGCGGGATGATGATCCCGGGCTGATCGTCGAGGTGAGCGTGGAAAGGCCCGAGCCGGTGCGCAAGAAGGCGGCGGGCGGGCAGCTGGATTTGTTTTGAGGGGTGAGAACGCTGAGGCCTTCCATCTCGCCTCACTCACCGGGCAGCACCTCCCCCTCGACGGGGGAGGTTGGGAGGGGGTGTTGAGAGCCCGGTAATCGGGGCCAACCGCCCCCCTCCCTGCCCCTCCCCGCGAGGGGGAGGGTGACGACTGAGAGATTAGTTTCTGCAGGTCTTCCTCAAACCCCGATGCTGAAATAGCCGAGCGCGTCGCCCATGGCGTCTTCTTCGTAGCCGAGATGGGAGAGCAGCACGCGTTCCAGCGCGTGGTAGATGGTGAGGGTCGTCTCGAAATTGGCTTCGGTGGGCTCGCCGGCCAAAGCATTGAGCGCATCGACCAGGCGCACCAGCAATTCATGCACCACGACATGCTCGGCGCGCAGGCGATCGGCGATTTTGCGGAAGGCTTCGCCCTGCTCGGCCAGGGCGGGGAAGATGGCGTAATCCTCGATCGAGTGGTGCGTGTTGACGATCTGGCAATGCTGGCCGCAGAGGTTTCCGAAGCGGCGGTAATTGGCGACGATGGCCAGGTCAGCTGTTTCCGTGGCGATTTCGGTGGGCGTAACGCTGCCGGCGCGTGCCCGCTCGATCAGCTTGGCCAGTGTGCGCATATTGTGCCGGAGATGGTCGTGCACCATCCGTAGATGCAGGCCGGGCTGGCGCTGCTCTTCGGTGAGGCCGTCGAGCGCAACGGGCGGCGGACGGGTGGCGTCGTCGAGGAAGTCGACGCCGGCAAGGGGCAGGATTTTTGTCATGGGTCCGAAATGGCGGCGATGGCGCCATTTCGCAAGTAGGTACCAAAAAGTGGCCGGTCGGGCCCTGTCTTGAGAATTTCGAGAAGCAGGATACCAGCTTTTTCGCATATGCAAAAAAGCTGACCTCCCTCCCCCTTGAGGGGAGGGATTGAGGGTGGGGGTGTCGGACCTTCCACCAGCATAGAGTTCGTGGAGGTCACGACACCCCCAC
>DATMSY010000073.1:0-6639 GCA_035565135.1 Devosia sp. | reverse complement strand
GCTGCGATCACGGGCTGACTCTGCCCGCCCTGCCGCAAAACCCCATAAACCCCCAGCTCAAACACCCCAAGGGCCTGCACAAGCCATGCCAAACAGCCCAAACTGCAATAAAGGCTGATTATGCAACAGGCCCCTTGAGGGAGAGGGACGACAATTCTGCGTTCAGCAGAATTGTCAGGGTGAGGGGTTCTGCGCCCGCCCATGCCAGTAGTGCAGAAAGCGACCCCTCATCCCAACCGAAATTCGCCTCCGCGAATTCGGTGTCCCTTCGGGCACCTTCTCCCTCAAGGGGAGAAGGAAGGCGAGTGCTTCACTCACCCCAACCGCATCACCCCCGCCGCACTCTCCCGAAACCCGCAGCCGCGATAAAATCCCTCCAGATGCGGTTCAAAATCCACATGCAGCCATTCCGCGCCCCGCGCCCGGGCCAGTTCGGCCGCCCGCGCCACGAGCGCCGTCGCGATCCCCTTGCGCTGAAAATCCCGATGCACGCAGGTATCGAGCACAAAGCCATGCACGCCTCCGTCCCAGGCGACATTGACGAAGCCCACCAGCACACCCGCCTCATAGGCCCCGACATGGGCCAGGCTCCGCTCCAATACCTTGGCATAGCCCGGCGCCACCGGCCCGCCCCAGGCGCTGCGCCATAGCGTGTCCAGCGCCGCCATGTCCGGAAACGGATCACTTACAATCTCGGGCATGCGTGCTTCCTTACCAACCTGACCAAGTCTTCATGCCGCCGCAAGGTCGGGGAGAACTGGCCTCAATTATGGTCCTTTCCATACCGGACGCCCCGGTCCCATGCAAAAGGACGATCCCCATGAAGCTCTCCCGGACCGCCATTGTGGCACTGTTGACCGCCGCCCTCGGCCTCACCTCCATCGCCCCCACCTTCGCCCAGCAAGCTCCGGCCCCGCTGGCCGCCGATGCACAGAAAGACCATTCCGGTCACGATCGCTTCCAGCGTCCCGGCCAGTTTCCCGGCTTCGGCCGCCACCTGGAAATCCGCAATGGCGGCGGTTTCCTCAATTTCGATCGCGGCGCCGAAGCCGCTGAGATCGGCCTGGTTCGCCTCAGCCACCGCATCGAACTCACCGCCGAGCAGCAACCCCTGTTCGACACCATGAAGACCGATATCCTGGCCGCTGCCGAAAAATTCGACGCCGTCGCCAAGGCCGCCCGCCCTGCCCCCGGCGCCGAGCGTCCCGATATCGCGGCGCGTCTCGACTCCAGCATCGCCATCACCTCCGCCCATCTGGCGGCGCTCGAAGCGGTAAAGCCCTCCGTCACTGCCTTCTTCGGCAGCCTCAGTGACGAACAGCGCCAGGCGCTCACCCCCGAGCGCCCCAACTGGTCCGGCAAGCCCGGCCAGGGCGGTCCGCGCCATCCCGGCCCCGACGCCGCCCAGCCGGCCCTGCCCGCGCCGACCAACGGCTAGGAACATCCCCCTCCGGCGCCGCCTATACCTCCTGTGGTGGCGCCGTCCCATGCGCAGATCCTGGCCCAACCCTCACCCAGGAACTGCGCACAAACCCCGGCCTAACCGCCGGGGTTTGCTTTTGTCCAATCATCCACTACCAATCTCGGGCACTCGTTTGGATGATTAGATGACCGCCCTGCCGCTCGATCCCGCTCGCATTCGCGCCCTTTTCCCCGCCTTTGCCGAACCGTCCCTCGCCGGACAGGCCTTTTTCGAAAATGCCGGCGGCTCCTATACCGCCAAGCCAGTGCTCGACACGCTCGAGCATTTCTACCGCGCCACCAAGGTCCAGCCCTATGGCGTCTATCCCGCCTCAATCGCGGCGGGCGAGGCGATGAACCGCAGTTACGAGCGTATCGCCCAGGCCTTCAATGTCGATCCCGACTGGATCCATTTCGGCCCTTCCACCTCGGCCAATACCTATGTGCTGGCCAATGCCTTCGGCGCCTGGCTCAAGCCGGGCGACGCCATTGTGGTCACCAATCAGGACCATGAGGCCAATACCGGCAATTGGCGGCGCCTCGCCACGCGCGGCATCGAAGTGCGCGAATGGCGCGTCGATCCGCAGACCGGCCGCCTCGACCTCGCCGGCCTCGACGCCATTCTCGACGCCAAGGTCCGCCTCGTCGCCGCCCCGCATTGCTCCAACATTGTCGGCGAGATCAATCCCGTCGCCGAAATCTCTGCCCGCGCCCATGCCATCGGCGCCGTCACCGCCATCGACGGCGTCAGCTACGCCCCCCATGGCCTGCCCGACCTCAATGAACTGGGCGCCGATATCTACCTCTTCTCGGCCTATAAGGTTTATGGCCCCCATCTCGGCGTCATGGCGATCCGGCCTTCGCTGGCGCAGCAGCTGCCCAATCAGGGCCATTACTTCAACGACGCCAAGCTGCGCTATCGCCTGACCCCGGCCGGCCCCGATCACGCCCAAATCGCCGCCGTCGGCGCCATTACCGATTATTTTGAAACGGTCGCCGATATTGCCGGCGGCTCCGGCAATCCCTTCGCCCGCGCCCGCCAGGCTATGCGCGATCAGGAAATCGCCCTGATCCGCCCGCTACTCGATTATCTGCGCGGCAAGAACAATGTCCGCCTCGTCGGCCCCGATGACGCCGAAAGCCGCGCCCCCACCATTTCGCTGATCCTCTCCGAACCCGGCGCCACCGTTGCCGCTCGCCTCGCCAAGCATGGCGTCATGGCCAGCGGCGGCAATTTCTACGCCGTGCGCCTGCTCGAAGCCCTCGGCGTCGACCCCAATCACGGCGTCCTCCGCCTCTCATTCGTGCACTACACCACGCCCGAAGAGATCACGCAGTTGATCGCAGCGCTGGACGCTGAACTGCCTTAAGAGTAACCGGGCATTCAGGTGGAGTGCCCCGATCCAGTCCCCTCCCCCTTGAGGGGAGGGCTAGGGTGGGGGTGTCGAGGCCTCCACGAACTCTATGCCGGTGGATAGCACGACACCCCCACCCTCAATCCCTCCCCTCAAGGGGGAGGGAGGCCGATCGGGGCTCCCGAAATTGACCTCATACAACCAAAACCCATGCCCCGCCCCATAGCCGCCCTTACCCTGCTGTTCTGCACCATGCTCTGGGGCTTTGCCTTCGTGGCCCAGAAATCGGCCATGGATACCATGGGGCCGCTGACCTTTTCGGGCACGCGCTTCATCATCGGCGGCCTGCTCATCGTCCCGCTCGCTTTGCGCGAACTCCGCCGCAACCCAAACCGCCCCACGCCGCGCCAATGGCAGCTCGTCGCCCTCATGTGCGCGGTCTTCTTTGCCGGCTCGATCCTGCAGCAATATGGGCTGACCCTGACTACGGTGACCAATTCGGGTTTCCTCACCGGTCTCTACGTCTTCTTCGTCCCGCTCATCGGCCTTGTCGCCGCCCGCATCGTGCCGCACCCCATTATCTGGTTCTGCGCGCCCATAGCGCTGCTGGGCATCTACCTGCTTAATGGCGGCAATTTCGACAGTTTTAACACCGGCGACGCGCTCATCATCGCCTGCGCCGTATTCTGGGCGCTGCATGTCCTGTTGCTGGGGCATCTCGCCACCGCGACGGGCCTGCCCATCCTGCTCTCGGTGATCACCTTCCTCAGCGTGGGCATCATCTCGGCGGTCCTAGCCGTGCCGATCGAAACGCCTGATCTTGCCAGCATCACCAATGGCTGGGTGGAAATCGCCTATTCGGCCTGCCTCTCCACGGCCGTGGCCTTCACCGGCCAGGCCATCGCCCAGCAATATCTGCCCGCCGCCAATGCCGCGATCATCCTCTCCGCCGAAAGCCTCTTTGCCGCGCTGGGCGGCGCGCTCATCCTGGGCGAACGCCTGCCACCCATCGGCTATCTCGGCGCGATGCTGATCTTCCTCGCCATCGTTCTGGTCGAAACCGTGCCGCCGCTCTGGGCGAGGCGGCGGGGCTGATCGCGCGGCGGTCCTACCCGCCGATGCGATACATCTGGTACGTCCGGCAGATGACGAACATGAAGCATCCCTGCAGCGAGATCGACGTGTCGCTGGTTTGCGTAATCGTGCCGCCGGCCTGCTGGCCATAAAGGTGCAGCGTGCCTTTCCATTCATTGGGGGCCGTCTGCTGCGCCCGGTCGATCAGCAATGTGTTGAGATAGGGCAGGTTCTCTGCATTGTCGGCGCCATTGCCCAGCCAGACCAGCTCGGCGCATAGCTGGGTGCCATCGCCGCATAGCGTCACCTTGTAGCGCGAGTCCCCGCTCTCGATTTCCCACAGCCCTTCGGGCGAGGCCAGTGCAGGCAGGCTCGTCGCCAGCACCAATCCCAATGCGGCCAATGCGCGCGTGATTATCGTCATGCCAATTCTCCGGTACCGACCGCTACATAGTGCTGCACTTTGCTTGTGGCAAACTGAACTCGCGCTGAACAAGCCATGTCACGCCCCCGTCATAGAAGGCCGCTAGCCTCTGCCTTGTCCCGGCGATCCCCATGCAGCCCGGACTGCCGCGCCCCACGTCCCCAACGTCGCGCCCGGCTTTGGAGCCCGGCCGCCAACCCCGGCTCCGCCGATCAGATCGGCATTTCGGCCGCCCCTCGTGGCGGCCTCTTTTTTGGACCAATGAACTGTTGATCCCCGCCGCCAAGGCTTCTAGCCGCGCCCGTTCCGGTTTATTGGCTTGTGTGAACCCCGGCGCAATTCCCGAGTCCCGCATCCCGCATGGCCAAACTCTACTTCTCCTACGCGGCAATGAATGCGGGCAAATCGACCCTGCTGCTGCAGGCCGCCTATAATTACCGCGAGCGCGGCATGCGTCCGCTGCTCTATACCTCCGCGCTTTACGCCGAAAATGGCGTCGGCCTTATCAGCTCGCGCATCGGCATTGCCGAGCCGGCCGAGCTCTATTCGGCCGATGACGATCTCTATCTCGCCATTCGCGAGCATATGGACGAAGCCAAGGTCGACTGCGTCTTTGTCGACGAGGCGCAATTCCTCACCGCCGAACAGGTCTGGCAATTGGCCCGCGTCGCCGACCGGCTCAAGGTCCCCGTCATGTGCTTCGGCCTGCGCACCGATTTCCGCGGCAAGCTCTTTCCCGGCTCCAGCCAGTTGCTGGCCATTGCCGATGTGCTGCGCGAAATCCGCACCATCTGCGAATGCGGCGCCAAGGCCACCATGGTCGTGCGCCAGGATATTTCGGGCCGCGTCCTCACCGATGGCGATCAGGTCTCGATTGAAAAATCGGTTTATGTTTCTCTCTGCCGCAAGCATTGGGAAGAAGCGGTTGGCCGCTGGCCCGTGAAAGGACCTGAACATGAACGCTGACCAGACCGAGCCCAAGGGCGCCCTCACCATCCGGACCCTCGCCATGCCGGCCGATACCAATCCCGCCGGCGATATATTTGGCGGCTGGGTGATGAGCCAGATGGATATTGCCGGCGCCATCGCCGCCGTCGAGCGGGCCCAGGGCCGCGTCGTCACCGTGGCCGTCGAAGCCATGACCTTCATCGCCCCCGTCAAGGTGGGCGATATCCTGTGCGTCTATACCAGCGTCGAGCGGGTGGGGAACACCTCGATCACCATCGGCCTCGAGGCCTGGGCCCGTCGCAACCGGCTCGACGACCGCGTCAAGGTCACCGAGGGCCGTTTTGTCTATGTGTCGCTGGGCGAAGACGGCCAGAAACGGCCCATCGTTTCCTGACGCCATCGTTCAGCCAGCGTTCACCTCGATACTGCATATTGAGCGCCATCAGCCGGCCGCTATGCCGGCCTTCGGGGAGCAAAAATGAAGTCCTTCCGCCTCGCCATTTTCACCGCCATTGCCGTCGTCACCGCGACCAGCGCAGCCTTTGCCGCACCGGCGACCGTCACCACCAATGTCAATGTCCGCTCCGGCCCCAGCCAGCAGAGCAGCGTGCTCGACGTGCTCCAGGCGGGCAGCCAGGTCGATGCGCAATGCGACAATAGCGGCTGGTGCCGCGTCAATTACGGCCGCATCTCCGGCTGGGTCTCGGCCGCCTATGTCAATGTTGGCGGGTCCAATGGCGGCGTATCCAAAGGCCCCCGTCCCCAGCCGCAACCGGTTCCACTACCCGAACCGGTGCCCGGCAACCCCTGGCCGGGTAATCCCGGCAATCCCTGGCCCGGCAATCCTGGCCCGTGGCCGGGCAATCCCGGTGGCGGCTGGAATCCCGGCAATCCGGGCTGGCCGCAGCCCCCACGCCCGCCACGCCCGCAACCGCAGCCTCCGGTTTATCAGGATGCCGGCGCCTGCTTCTACAGCGACCGCAACATGCGCGGCCAGAGCTTCTGCCTCGACCAGGGCGAGACCATGGATCGCCTGCCGCGCGGCTGGAACGACAATATCCGCTCGGTCGAAGTCTTTGGCGGCGCCCGTGTCGACCTCTGCTCCGACCAGTTCCAGTACGGCGCCTGCATCACGCTGCGCTCCGACACCCCGCGCCTGCCCGGGCGCCTCGACCGCCAGGCCTCCTCGGTCGACGTCTACTGAGCCGAAACACCCCATACCTCCCGGCAACGGGAGGTGTTTTTATGCGGCACCGTGTCCGGGTACTTCGGGCATAGCCCAGCGCCAGGTCCTTCCCACCCGCTGTGTCATTCCCGCGAAAGCGGGAACCTCCGTTTTCTTTTCCGGCATCCCGAAACAGGGATTCCCGCTTTCGC
>DATMSY010000072.1:0-2363 GCA_035565135.1 Devosia sp. | reverse complement strand
GCGCGGCTGGGCCTGGGCGCCATTGGCGGCCACCAGCTGCGCCAGGCGGAAGCCGGGCAGGGGCATGGGCTGAACGAAAACCGGCTGGCTCGGCTGGGCCACGGCAACCTGCACATTGCCCTGGCGGCCCGGCTGCGGGATCATCGCGGTCTGCAGGTAATTGCCCTGGCGGCTCTTGGGCAGGTAATTGGCAACCAGCTGGCGAACCTTTTCGTCGCGGGCGCCGCTGGAATTGAAGCCGAAGGCGACCACGACGATGTGGCGATTGTCGCGGCGGGCGGCGGTCAGCAGGTTGGAGCCGGCGGCATTGATATAGCCGGTCTTGATGCCGTCGACGGCGCCCATATAGCCCAGCACGCGATTGTGGTTGCCATAGGTGTTCTTGCCGTAGCTGAAGCTCTTGGTCTGGAAGAACTCGTAATAGTTCGGGAAGTGCTGGTAGACGGCGATGCCCAGGATGGCCTGGTCGCGAACCGTCGTCACCTGGCCGCCATCGGGCAGGCCCGAGGCATTGCGATAGGTGGTGTTGCGCATGCCCAGAGCGCGGGCCGTGGCGGTCATGCGTTCGGCGAATTTTTCTTCGGAGCCCGAGATATGCTCGGCGATAACGCGGGCCATGTCGTTTGCCGACAGGGTTACCAATGCCTTGATGGCATCTTCCACCGTGATGGTCGAGCCGGCGCGCAGGCCCAGCTTGGTGGGCACGGCCGCGGCGGCATAGCGCGACACGGTCATCTTGGTGGAAAGCTTGATATTGCCCGCGCTCAGCTCCTGAAACAGGACATAGAGCGTCATGACCTTGGTGACGGAGGCGGGATAGCGGCGGCTATCGGCGGCCTCTTCATACATCACCTTGCCGGATTTGGCATCGACCACGATACCGGCATATTTGCGAAGGTTTTCAATGGCCTGCGCGGGCGCCACGGCGTGGGCGCTGACTGCGAACAGGACGAGGACTGCGGCAAAGGCGCGTACGATAGACGTGCGCCACGGGGTTTTCGCCTGAGAAGCCACCCGATACTCCAACTCTTCTTCATCGGACGCTTCTGCGCCCGTACGCGACAACATGATTGGCGGATGGCCGGTGTGCCCCAACACTCCGGTCTATCCTCTCCTTGTGGAGAGTACTGGCCCGCCGTTACCATTCCGTAAAATGCCACCGAATTTGTCACGAGTGTGGAGAGATGGTCACGCCGGCGGTGTAGAGTGCTGGGGAGAGCAGGGTGGGCGGACGATGAAACTCTATACGCGATGGCAGAATTCGGCGGGCGAGCGGGTGCGGATTGCGCTCAATCTCAAGGGGCTCGATTACGACTATGTCAGCGTGGGCAGTCTCGGGCGCGACGCCTATGCGGCGATCAACCCGCAGGGCCTGATGCCGGCCCTGGAGCTGGATGGCCAGATATTCACCCAGTCCGCCGCCATCCTCGACCTGCTCGAAAGGCTGTTCCCGCAGCGGCCGCTGCTGCCGGCCGATCCGGCACTCCGGGCGTTGTCGATTGCCTTTGGGGCGATAATCGCCTCCGAAATGCATGCGCTGACCATTAGCCGCGTGCGGCGCTACCTTGCCGATCACGCCATGGACGATGCCGAGGTGGCCCAATGGGTGCAGCATTGGCAGCGCGAGGGCTTTGTGGCGCTCGAGGCTTTGCTGGTCCGGCGCGAGCGCGCCTGGCCGTTCTGCTATGGCGACGAGCCCGGCTGGGCCGATCTGCATCTGGTGCCCCAGGTTGCCGCGGCGCGGCGGCTGGGCGTGCCGCTCGAACGCTTTCCGCTGGCAGTGGAGATCGCCCGGCGCTGCGAGGCCTTGCCGGCCTTTATTGCCGCCCGCCCGGATAGCCAGCCGGATTTTCCCGGAAAAGCCGGTTAACCGGGGCTTTTGCCTCCGTCACAAAAACGCGATGCATTGCCCCTTAACACGGGCCTGATTTTGCCTACATAATGGGTCCACCATGCTGCTTCGTTCCTCTTACGACAGATGTCTTCCTATGACCGATATCGACCTCCTCGCCATGACCGATGAGGCCCCGGGCGCAATGCGTCTGGAGCCCGTGCCCGCCTGGGCCGGACCCAAGGAGGATGATGGCGGCAAGGATAACGGGGGAAAGAACGGCACCGAAACCGGGACCATCACCAAGACCCGGCCAAAAACCAAGCGCCCCAATCTCTATCGTGTGCTTTTGCTGAATGACGACTACACTCCCATGGAGTTCGTCGTGCTTGTCCTGCAGGATGTGTTCAACAAGACGCGTGAGGAGGCGATGCGCATCATGCTGCATGTTCACCAAAAGGGGGTGGGTGAATGCGGCGTCTATCCATACGAGGTTGCCGAAACCAAGGTGACCCGCGTCATGGACACTGCA
>DATMSY010000071.1:0-15923 GCA_035565135.1 Devosia sp. | reverse complement strand
GATTGCTGGATATAGGCCCGCGTCTTGGGCGTCGTTGTCGCATTGGCATGCAGCTTCACATCCATGGCGTCCGCTCCCTGAGATAGCGAACTCCAGTCTCAACACCGGAACTGTCTTGCCAATCCGGCGAACTACTACACCTTCGCCGGAATGACACCGTGGGTGGGGCGGCTTGGTAGAAACGACCCCACCTACATGCCATCCCAAGGTTCGGCCACAAGCCGTCATGCGGGGTGGCTTGATCACCCTACCCCGCCACGCCCACCGACATGCGGGGTTGCCCCCCTACTCCGCCGCGCTCGAAATCGCGTCGTCCTGTTCGCCGCCGCTCAGGCGGCCGACGCTGGTATAGGCAAAACCCGCCGCTTCGGCTTCGCTGGGGCGGTAGACATTGCGCAGATCGACCAGCACGGGGCTGATCATCAAATCCTTGATGCGCGGGAGATCGAGCGAGCGGAAAGCGTTCCATTCCGTTACCAGCACCAGGCAATCGGCGCCCTTGGCGGCGTCGTAGGCGCTGTCGCAATATTCCACATTGTCGAGCACGGCCCGGGCCGCTTCCATGCCTTCGGGATCGAAGGCGCGGACGCGGGCGCCCGCATCGATCAGCGTCTGGATGATGGCGATGGAGGGCGCGTCGCGCATGTCGTCGGTATTGGGCTTGAAGGTCAGGCCCAATATGCCAACGGTCTTGCCGCGGGCCTTGCCCTGCAGGGCCGCAATGACCTTGCGGCCCATGGCCCGCTTGCGCTGGTCGTTGATGGCGATCGTGGTTTCCACCAGCCGCAGCGGCGTGCCGTAATCCTGGCCGGTTTTGGCCAGTGCCAGCGTGTCCTTGGGAAAGCAGGAGCCGCCATAGCCGGGGCCGGGATGGAGGAACTTGCTGCCGATGCGGTTGTCGGCGCCGATCCCACGGGCGACGTCCTGCACATTGGCGCCGGTCTGCTCGCAGAGATCGGCGATCTCGTTGATGAAGGTGATCTTCATCGCGAGGAAGGCATTGCCGGCATATTTGGTGAGCTCGGCCGTGCGGCGGCCGGTGAAGATCAGCGGGCCCTGGTTGAGATAGAGCGGCCGATAGACCTCTTCCATGACCGGGCGGGCGCGTTCGTCCTCGATGCCGACGACAATGCGGTCGGGCCGCTTGAAATCCTCGATCGCCGCGCCCTCGCGCAGGAATTCGGGATTGGAGACCACGACCACGTCGGCTTCCGGATTGGTCTCGCGGATGATGCGCTCCACCTCGTCCCCGGTGCCCACAGGCACGGTCGACTTGGTGACGATCACGGTAAAGCCCTGCACCGCCCGGGCGATATCGCGCGCCGCCGCATAGACATAGCTGAGATCGGCATGGCCATCGCCCCGGCGGGAGGGCGTGCCCACCGCCACGAAGATGATATCGGCCTGCGCCACGGCAGACGGCAGGTCATTGGTGAAGGTCAGCCGGCCGGCGCTGGCATTGGTGGCCACCAGGGCATCGAGGCCCGGCTCGAAAATGGGGATTTCGCCGCGCTGCAGCGCTTCTATCTTGGCAGTGTTGAGATCGACGCAAACCACGTCATGTCCGAAGTCCGCAAAACAGGCGCCGCTGACGAGCCCCACATAACCGGACCCGATCATTGTCACACGCATCATCATTCTCCTTCGCCGCGAACATTTATGTCTCACCGCCGGACGAAGTCGACATTAGCCCAAAACACCCCCCTGTACAGTGAACATTTCTGTAATACTTAAGGGCGCGCAGGCACTCACAAAGATAAAATGAAAGGCTGTGACAGGAACGTCAAAATCTAGAAATAAAACCGCACAAGAGAATACAGTCCAAACACCACGCCCCAGCTGGCCACCGCCAGCAGGAGGATGATAAGACCACGGTTGCGATAAGGCGGCTGGTCTCGTCGTATTTCGGCTCTTTGTCGTGACGTTTGTCGTACCGCCTGGGCCAGACCCTCAGTATGCACATCGATGTTATGCATCGGGCTACTCTCTTTCTCACAATTCCGAGAGTACAAAAGTGATAATTCTTGACCATAAAAAGGCCAGCAATACACTTTTCGGCGCCCTATTTACCACGTCGACACACTACAATACTATTTTCTGCAACAGAAACACTAACATAGCCGTTAAAGGAACGGATCGCCGCCCCGCCCATATTTCAGTTGACAGCAAGACCGCCGGACGCATGACGCATTATTTTTTGGGACCCCGATGACGAAGGTCGTCTTTATCATCAACTCGCTAACGGGCGGCGGTGCGGAGCGCATTATGGCGCGCCTGCTGGGCAATTCGGCGGCAAGGGCCGATGGCGCCGAACTGCATCTGATCCTGCTCGATGTCGAGCCGGCCGCCTATACGGTGCCCGCCTCCATCACGGTCCACCAGCTCGATACTAGGGGCTCGCTGGTCGGCGGGCTGGTGCCGCTCTGGCGCAAGATCAATGAACTGGCGCCCGATATCTGCGTGAGCTTCCTCACCCGGTCCAACCTGCTGTCGATCCTGATCTGCCGGGCCAAGGGCATTCGCTGCGTCATCAGCGAGCGGGTCAATACCAGCAGCCACCATCCGCGCAATGCCGCGGGCAATTTCGCGCGCTTCCTGACTTTTGTCGGCTATCGCCATGCCCATCGGGTGATCGCCGTTTCCTCCGGCATCGCCAAGGATCTTTCGGAAAATTACGGCGTGCCGCTGGCCAATATCTCGGCCATTCCCAATCCCATCGATGGGGAAATGATCCGCAAGAATGGCGCGGCGCCGGTCGATCTGCCCTATGCCCGCCCCCTGATCGTGGGCATGGGCCGGCTGGTGCCCAACAAGAATTTCGCCATGCTGATCGACGCCTTCGCCCGGCTCGGCAGCACGGGCACATTGCTGATCATGGGCGAGGGCCCGCTGCTGGCGACGCTCGAACAGCAGGCCGCCGATCTCGGCATCAAGGACCAGGTGGTCTTTGCCGGGTTCCGCGAGAACCCGTTCAGCATCATCAAGGCGGCCGATTGCTATGTGCTGCCCTCCAATGGCGAGGGCTTTCCCAATGGGCTGGTGGAGGCCATGTGCCTGGGCACGCCGGTTATTTCCACCAATTGCCATTCCGGGCCCTCGGAAATTCTCGACGACCGGCCCTATTTCCCGATCGAGGCGGCGACCGAATGCCAATATGGGCTGCTGGTTCCCACCAATGACGCGGCAAGCCTGGCCCAGGCCATGCGGCAGGTGCTGGCGCCGGACCAGCAACGGGATCGCAGTGCGCTGGCGCTGCAAGGCGCCTCGCGCTATGCGCTTGATGCCACGATCGAGCAATATTGGCGGGCGATCAGGGGCTGAGCACCGCCCGCCGGGCCATCAAAGCCGGGGCGGCGGCGCAATAGACGTCCAGCGTCTGCTGCGCCACATTGGGCCAGCGATAGCTCGACATCACATCGGACCAGTCATGCGCCGGCACGCCCTGCCCCGCATGGCGATCGAGCGCCTGGCCGAGCCTGGTGGCCAGATCATCCACCGATCCCACCTTGTGGTAGCAATCCTCGGGCAGGCCGAGATCCATATTGGCCGCGATGTCGCTGAGTACTACGGGACGATCCAGACTCATGGCCTCGAGCGCGGCGATGGGCATGCCTTCATGGGTCGAGGGCAAGGCGAAGACCGCCGCATTGCCGAGCAGCTGCACCAGGGCATCGCCCTTCTGGAAGCCTGTCATGACAACGCCCGGCGTCGCATCGGCCAGTTCTTTGAGCCGCCGCGTATAATCGCTGGGGTGATCGACACCGCCGACCAGCACCAGCTTGAGATCGGGCCGCTGCAGCCGCGCAAAGGCGCGGATCAGATCATCCTGCCGCTTTTCGGGAACCAGCCGCCCCACATTGATAATATAGCGACCCGCCTTGAGCCCGAACGCGTCCAGCGTCTCCCGGCCCGCCGTCGCATGAGGCAGGTTCACCGCATTGGGAATATAATTGAACTGCCGCCCGAACCGGTCGGTAAGGGCCTGCGCCAGGCCCCGCGACACGCAAATGCGGCCATTGGCCAGATTGCCCTGGCACCATTCGCCGAAGCGCAACACGGCCCTGGCCATGCCGCCCCATTTCTCGCGGTCATAATCGCTGCCGTGATGCGTACACACCACGCGCAGCCCCATGGCCCGCGCCAGGGGCACGACAATGCTGGGGCCAATGGCGTGCACATGCAGCACTTTGGGCCGCACGATACCGGCCCACAAGGTCGCCAGCACGCTATGGGCGGGCGCCTCGAACGACACATTGCGCGGCGCCCAGAGCGCGCGGGTAAAACTGTTTCTGCCCAGCTGCACCGAACCCTCGGGCGCATAGCGATGGCGCACGACCGTAACGGTGCGCAGCCCCAGGGTTTCGAATTCTTCGACGAGGGAGCTGACATGCCGCTCGACCCCGCCCTGCCCGCCATTGACCGAACGAAGCCCGATGAACATCACGTCCACCGCCCCCTGATCGAAGCCGCCCCTGCCGGCCATCGCCAGGCCACGCCGGGTCGCACTGCCACCATGCAGTGTCTGCACCCATCTCGGCGGGGTTAAAAAAGGCGCCATTACCGTCTCCCATCTGCCTAGCAGTGTAAGAACTAGTTCCCTCAGACTTCGACCCATCGGCGCCGCGTGACAGATCAAACTCGAAATTGATATGCATGTCTTCTATGGATAGCAATTCACAAAACGACATATATTAGTTCACAGATCGACATAACTCCCATTCATAAATTGTATATCTGCGATATGAACTAAATTTATTCTGACCGTAATTAGTTTATGACCGCTTGCAACTTCCACATATTCGATGACAAGAGTAGTATTCGACATGGAAGTGGACAATTTTATGAACTTTTCCCTGCAACCATGAAACGCAGCAATGCATGCAGAGCCTTGGAGAAACAATGTTGGCGAAGCCGATAACCAGACGCGGGGAAAACCAACAATCCGCCCACGACTTTCTGTCCAACCAACCCCGTTCCACCCATGCAGTTCATCGTAACGCGGTGGGCTGGCGCCTGGAGGCCGTGCGTCAGGTCAGGCTGCTGATGGGTCAGGGATACCGGCGCTTTGCCGCCCAGCACGAAATAGCAACCCAACTCGGCCGGACCATCGATGAAATGCAGGAATGGGAACGAGACCTGCTGCGCTCGCCCGATTATGAAAACGACCTGCTGTGCAGCGAATTGGCTGGTGAATTCCTCGAACGGCTCGTTGCCGGCCACTACACCAATATTCCGCAATACAAGTCATTCGGCTCGTACAAGGGCGTCTACAATTTCGAGCGCGCAGCCAACATCGCCAAGGCGCGTCGCCAGAATTCGATGACCGAAATCCGCACCGCGCTGAAGATGTCGTCCCGTCCTTCACTGCTGAAATAGAAGCGGGGCGGCCAGTGCCGCCCTCAGTTCTCGCTCGCCCTCACGCCGTCGGACTCGCCGCCGCCAAACAGGCTATCCCCGCCCGCCGGTGTGGCAATCGCCGCCGTGACCACGAAATCACAGGCATTGACGGTCTGGTAGATCAACCTGATCTGGGCCTGCTGCGCATCCGTGCGCGCCGAAAGGCTCGCCAGCCGGATGGCCACCGCGACTTCGCTCTCGACCCGGCAGAAGGGGGTGAACAGAAGATTGGTGAGATCGACGACCAGATCGGCGACCGATTGATCGAAGTCTATGCCCGGCGCCCGCTGCAGGAAGGACAGATAGTCCGCGGTCGCCGATACGCATGCGCCGTTCTGACTGACCTGCTCGTCCCGCTCCGCACGCACCACGTCCTTGCAGACGTCGATCACCGCGCCACGGGTGGAAAACTGTTGAGCTGCACTCCCCTGCATCCCAGCCGCGCTCAACATCGCGACAGTTGCAGCCAACACAAATACTCTCATCGCACTTGTCCTACTACTCGCCGCAGGACTATTAAATTCCGCGCCGTGCATTTAGTCAAATAAATAATAGAGCGTTAACCATCGAAAAGTCTGAGTAACAGTATCAGGAATACTATTGCCGATCAGAGCATTTGTTTTGGCATTTACCAGTCAAGTAATCCGTCGCGGGAGCTGCGCTCGATACGGTATCCGCTATCGGCCAGCAGCTTGACGCTGGTATTGAGATTGTCGAGCACGAACTCCCCCGCCCCCGTGCGCACGATCAGCACGACATGCCCCTCGCCCTGCCGGGTCTTGGTATAACCGATGCGCAGCGCCGAACCGGGCACGCCCTGCTGGATCAGTGCGGCGCGCTTGGCCAGAACATAATCCTCGCAGTCGCCCGCCCGCGCCGAGGCGGTCCAGGTATCGACGCGCCCATCCGCGCGGGGCGTTATCGAGCGGTTCACCTGGCGATTGACGGCCTGCACCAATTGCACCAGGCCCGTCGTCGCGGCCAGAGTGCTTTGCCCGGTCGCCTGGCATTGCTCGCTATGCTTGAGGCAGAACAGCTGCAATCCCAGCGGCGGCCTGTGTTCCCCGGCCTGCGTAGTGCCGATCGCAGAAAAACCGGCGAAGAAAAGTAAAACACCCGCTGCGAATATACTATTCCGACGGCGATTTACATTTTTCATCTGTATTGACTCAAGAAGAATTCGGAATAACTCTCACCGCCAATCGATTAATAAACTGATAAGGCCCCGCCGGCGTCGAACGCGGCAAAGGGCTGGGGATCGCGACCATGTTGCGCGTTCGAGACCTGGATCAGCATGCCGCAACCAATCCATTGCTCTTTGCCAGCTTAGCGGCGGTCCTGACGGCCGCCGGCCTATGGGGCATTTCCCAGGAGGCGCCGCCCTTTTTCGCCGATGGCTGGGGCGAGCGCACCATCGTGACGGCCATGCTGTCCGACACCATCCACCCCGCTCCCTCGATCCAGTCGCAAATGGGCTATCTGTTCAATTGCCAGGTCGCGCTCACCTCGCTATCGGGCCGCGCACAGCCGGCGCCGGCCCGCCAGCAGGCCGCGCAGAAATGCCGCGACGGCTCGGACGTGATCACCAATTCCTCACCCACTTTCTCGGCCGCCTGGCAGATGGGCGCCCTTGCCGCCGCAACCATGGAGGATTGGCCGGGCATGAACTGGCGGCTGCGCCGGGCCTATGAAACCGGCCCCAATGAGCAATGGCTGGCCGAGCGCCGCATCGATCTGGCGCAAACCCATGCCGACCAGCTCGACCCCGACCTGCTGCCCCGGCACGACCGCGACCTCATGCTGCTGCTGCTGGACGACAATGGCCGGCGTTTCCTCGTGCCGCGCTATCACGCGCTGGCCGATATGCGGGCGCGCATCGATGCGCTATTGCCCAGCCTGCCTGTCGAAAACCGCACGCGTTTTGAAAGCCTGGCCGGCTATCTGGCCGTGGAACGGTCGCGCAGCAATGGCCGCTGATATCTGGTTCGACGAAGATGTGGACGCGCAGGACCGGCCCGAGCAGCGCGGCTCGCTGTCCGGCTATGTGCTGTGCTGGAGCCTGCTGGTCTTTCTCGCCTGGGCGCCGGTGCCGATGGGCAGCAACCGGGCGCTGTTCTGGGCGCTGAACACCTTCCTGGTCGGGGCGATCGGGCTGGCCTATTTCGGCTGGCTGGCCCGGCACAGGACTGCCCCGCGCATCGGGCTGCGCCAGCTCGCGCCGCTGCCGCTGCTCTTTATGCTGCTCTGCCTCTATCTTGTGGTGCAGCTCATCCAGTTCCCGGTCCCGGGCCTCGACCCCATTTCCATGGCGCCCGGCGCGACGCTGTGGATGCTGCTGCGCATGCTGACCTATGGCATGCTGTTTTTCCTGGTGCTGCAGGCGACCCGCAATCGCGAACGGTTCCGGCTTTTCCTCGATGTCATGCTGGCCATCGGGGCCCTCCATGCCGCCGCCGCGCTCATCATGCTGCGCATGGGCGACACCTATCTGGGCTATGAGAAATGGGCCTATCTCGGCTCGGCCACCGGCACATTCGTCAACCGCAATTCCTTCGCCACCTTCATGGCGCTCAATTGCTGCCTGGGCGTCGCCCAGCTCATCCGCACCCTGCTCGACCGGCGCAACGAGGATTTCCGGGGGGACTACTATTGGCTGCGCCTGGCGCTCATCACTTCGGCGGTGATGATCATCATGGCCGCGCTGGTCGCCAGCCAGTCGCGCATGGGCACGCTGGCCGCCGGCCTCGGCGCGGCCACGACATTGTTTTGCGCGCTGCTGGCAACCTCGCGGCGCAAACGCACCTTCATGGTGGCGGCCGCCCTGGCTCTGGCCGGCGGACTGGCCATCATCTGGCTCTATGGCGAGCAATTGCTGGGCCGCATGATGGAGGTGGATCAATCCTGGTCGGCGCGCGAGGCGCTCTATCGGCAGGTGCTCGGGCTGATCGGCCAGCGCCCCTGGACGGGCTTTGGCGGCGGCAGCTTCGAAATCGTCTTCCCCACCATCCATGCCCCGCCCGTCGCGACCGGGCTGGTCTGGGACAAGGCGCACAATACCTATCTGACACTCTGGTCCGAACTGGGGCTGATCGGCGGCACCCTGCCCATCCTGTTGCTGGCGGTGATCGGCTGGAAATTGCGCGCTGCCCTGCGCCGCGACCGCCGGCTCTGGCTGCCCGCCGCCATTGCCCTGGGGTGCCTGGTCGCCGTGGCTGTGCATGCGCTGGTCGACTTCAGCATGGAGATCCAGGCGGTCGCCCTGTGGCTGGTGGCTATTCTGGCCGCCGCCACCGCCCAATGCTTGCGCCGCTCGGACGACATCTGATCGCCACTTTGAACATAAAGTGAACAAACCATGGATTTTTTAAGACTCGTCGCTCGAAAGGCTGATTCGCAAATAGATTCTCGGTCAACATCCATGCAAATTTTGCAAGAACAAATGAGAACCTAAAAGAAACAATTGTGGAAACGATCAAGACTCCGATCGACTCAACACTCTACAAACGCATGTCGATCTTTTTACTTAAGTACTTTCAAATAACTGGCAGCAAGAACTTTCAGTACAAACAAATTTACGAAAAGCCAAAAGTCCGAACCCCTCCGAAAAGGTCGTCGATTTAACCAGCAAAGCCGATATTATAAAAAAGCGGAAATCCGACATAGCCAATTGTCTGAATTCAAGTGTAATGTGAATTGTCCGTGCAATTTTCAAGCAAATGCATGGTCTCAGTAACGCGTTCGTTCCATTGAATATTTCTGGTGGTACATGCACGAGCAAGAGTTCGGCCTTCGCAATATATTCGGCACCATTCGGCGGCAATTGGGGCTAATCCTTGCAATCTTAATACTGGTCCTGGGAGTCTCCACTCTCCTGATCATCTCACTCACTCCGATGTATCGGGCCACCACTTTGGTGCTGGTCGATCCATCCGAGAAAAATCTACTCAACCCGACGAACTCGACCTCGAGTTCGGCGTCCGACAACGCGCGGGTCGAGAGCGAAGTATCCATCGCCCAGTCCGAAAAAACGGTCGAACTGGTGCTCGATCAGCTCAAGCTCGAGGATGATCCATCCTTCAAGCCACAGCCCGGCCTGCGCGAGCGGCTGGCAACCATGCTGCGCATCGCCCCGCCCGAAACCTATACGGCCGAAGAGCTGCGCCAGTTCGCCGTCGGCAAGTTGCAGGACGCCATTACTGTCGAGCGCCAGGGCCTGACCTATCTGATTACTATTTCGGCCAATGCCAATTCGCCCGACCGGGCGGCCCAGATCGCCAATACCATGGCCGAAAAGTATATCCAGTCGCAGCTGCAGTCCAAGATCAACGGCGTGCTCTCGGGCCGCAATGTCATGGAGCAGCGCGTCAACGAGACCCGCACCGGCCTCGTCGATGCCGAGCGCTCGTTCAACGATTTCATCATTTCGAGCGCCCGCACCATTGCCGAGCAATCGGGCCGCACCGACATCGACCAGATGCGGATCGAGCTGGAAAAGGTCGTCGGCGACCGCGAATCCGCTTCCAGCACGCTGACCCTGGCCGAAACGGGCCTGTCGCAAAACAATTGGGCCCAGGTGGCCGACACGCTCAATACCCAGACCCTGCGGGATCTGCAGAAGCGCGAGCGCGAAATCAACGAAGAGCTCGCCGGCGTGGTCGATGGCTCCGAACAGGCCGATGCGCTGCGGGCAGAACTGGTCGGCGTGCTCGACAATTTCCGCACCCAGGCCAATGCCCAGATGGAGCAATTGCGCCAGGAAATCGCCGCCAATCGCGCGGTGGAGACGGACCTGCAATTGCAGTTGCGCTCCAATATCCTGACCAGCAATCTGCCACCCGAAGTGCTGGCGACCATGTATGAGCTGCAGCAGAATGCCGAAATCGCGCGCACGCAATATCAGCAGATGCTGGTGCGCCTGCGCGATATCGAGGCCCAGGCCTATCTGCAGCTGGCCGATAGCCGCATCGTGTCCGAAGCCACCCCGCCCACCAGCGCGGCTTTCCCCAATACCCGGTTCCTGGTCATGGTCGCGGGCATTCTGGGCCTGTTGCTGGGCCTGGCCGCCGCCTTCCTGCGCGAGCAATTCATCGGCGGCGTCATCAGCACGGACCAGCTCGAAGGCATTGTCGGCCCCACCCTGGTCACCAGCCTGCCCAGCCAGAAGCGGCTTGGCCGCGGCCAGGAAGGCAAGCCGGTCAAGAGCCTCACCGAGCTGATCGCCACCCAGCCCTATTCCCGCTTCGCCGAAGCGGTGCGGCGCCTGATGATCAGCACCGACCAGGCCCTGCGCCGGGTGCGGGGCGACGATCTCTCCGATGCCGCTTCGATTGTCATGGTCACCTCCGCCAATGCCGGCGAGGGCAAGACCACGGTGGCCGTATCGCTGGCGCGCTCCTATGCCATTTCGGGCCAGTCGACCATCCTGATCGACGCCGACCTGCGCCGCCCAGCCGTGCACAAGGAACTCGGCCTCGAGCCCTCCGATGCCCTGGCCGATTATCTCGGCTCCTCGGGCACCCCGGGCGACGACATCGCCCCGCTCATGCTCACCGACAATCTGAGCAAGGCCAAATTCATCATCGGCAGCAATATCCGCGGCGCCTCGGCGGGACAGGTCGTCTCCGGCGAACGCTTCGCGCGGCTGCTGAACAATGCATCGCGCCTCTTCGACGTGGTCATCGTCGATACGCCCCCGGTCGGCGCGCTGGTCGATGCGCTCTACCTCGCCCAGCATGTGGACGTCATCGTCACCGTGGTCCGCTATGGCAGCACATCGCAACAGGAAGTGCGCTCCACCCTGCGCGAGCTGGTGGAAGCCAAGCAGGACAATGCCGAGGTCGTGGCCCTGCTCAATGCCGAGCCGCAATCCAAAGCCGAAACCCGCCGCCGCTTCGGCAGCTATTACGTTCAGGCCTGATTGCGGTGATGTGCGCGGGGCCAGCAATATCGTGGCGCCGAGGCTCTTGCCCACCTTCCCCCTTGAGGGAGAGCATTCGCTCGGGCTTCATATCAATCACGGTGTCATTCCGGCGCAGGCCGGAATCCATGTCCGCGTCTATCCACGGGCACCGATGTGTGGGGATGGCCTTCAGCATGGATCCCGGCCTCCGCCGGGATGACACCGCATTTTTGAAGGCCTCCGGACTAAGCACGGCCCCTGGTCCAGGAGACAACCATGCTGGATGACTCCCCGGGCATGCCCCTGCCCTTTCTGCTGGCGGGCACGGGCATCTGGATTGCGCTGGTCTGGTATCTGCTGCCCCGGCTGCGGGGGCCGGCTGGGCTGCTCTTCATGGTGCTGTCGGCCCGCTATATGGTGACCTTCTATCACGAATACACCACCAATCCGATCCTGGGCGGGCAAAGCCTCAATTCCTTCGTGACGCTGGGCGTGGCGGTGGTCTGCCTGTTCTATTCCCGCCACGATCTCATCCGCTACCGCGCCATCCTGCCGGTCTATGGCATGATCGCCGCCCTGCTGGTCAGCGGATTGCTGAACATGGAATTCGCCGGCACCATCAACGCCCTGATCCGGCAGGGCCTGTTCCTGGGCCTGATGATCCTGGTTGCCACCGCGATCGACGCCGAACCCAATGACGGCAGCGTCAGCCGCATCATGCTGGCCGCCTTCGTCGTGCCGCTCTGCTACCAGTTGATGTCGGTGGTGTTCCGCCTCGGCAAGGCCTCGGAAAGCGACGGCTCCGTCAGCTATATGGGCGGCTATGTGCATGAAAGCGTCTTCTCGATCATGCTGCTGACGGCGCTGGTCGTCATCGCGCTTTCGGGCGGGCTGACCTGGAAGCGGCGCACGGTCTATATGGCGCTGATCTTCACCGCCCTCTTCTTCGCCAATTACCGCACCTCGGTGATTGCAGCCGCGCCCATCCTGCTCATGCACATCATTTTCGGCAGCGCCAACAATGCGCGGGCGGGGCTCGCCAATTATGTGCGCGCGGGCGCGTTTCTCTTCGCCATCATCTTCGGCGCCTTCATGACCGTGCTGCTCTCGCAACGCATGGCCGACCTTGGCACCCTGCTCACTTCGGGCGGCGGCCTCATCAAGCCACCCTCCGCCTTCGGCACCGAGGATCGCAGCCTCTTGTCAGGCCGCATCCTGATCTGGAGCGATTATCTCTACACCACGCTGCGCTCGGACGTGTCCAACCTCGTCTTCGGCTTCGGCCCGGATTCCTGGCAGCAGGTTTTCTCGATCTACGCCCACAATGTCTATATTTCCTACGTCTACGAAATCGGCTTCGTGGGCACCGCGCTCTATCTCTATATGCTGGCCCATTTCCTGTGGCTGGCCTTGGCCGCACGGCCGGACAAGCGCTGGCACCTGGTGGGTATCCACCTCTGCTATGGCATATTGTGCCTGGGCACCATGCCGACCTTCTCCATCGAAGGCGTGCTGTTCTACGCCGTCATCTGCGGCTACACGCTCTATTATTATCTGGCCGAGCGCGTGAAATCCAAGCATGTCATGCCCGGCAACAGCCTCATGCCCACCCGCCTCGCCCGCGCCCGTTCCCTCCGCCGCCCCTCCCGCGGGCTGCCGGATGGGACGCCAAAGCCGACACAGCGGAAGCGGAGTACGGTGCGGTAGGAGTGGCCCTCCTAATGTTATCTCGGACGCATCCAAAAAAGCGGTGTCATCCCGGCGAAGGCCGGGATCCATGCTGTGAAATATCCACCGACACCAGTGGTTGTGGGAATATGCGGACATGGATTCCGGCCTCCGCCGGAATGACACCGTGGGTGGTACGGGGTCGCGTGCGAGTCCCTACCGCCCCCGCAACAGCGCCCGCGACTTGTGCATGCCCCGCGCCACCACCGAGCCGAGCGGGCTGGCGAGCGCTCGTAGCGCCATGAACCGCAATGGGCTGGTTCTCCCATCGAACCCGGCCCAGCTTTGCGGCTGCAATCCCTCGGTTCGGGCGCTGACCAGCGCATAGCGGAAGATTTCGCGGTTTTTCAATTGCCGCAGCAGGTTCGCCAGCTCCGCGCGCTCCCCGCCCACCATGCGGTCCACGCTATGGACGATGCAGGGTACCGTGTTCGAAAAATCCTTGCTGGTCGTCATATTGACGGCGTCGCGATAGTAATTGGCCGTGATGGTTCCGGTATAGACCGCCTTGCCCAGATGGGCGACGCGCAACCAGGTGTCCTTGTCGCCGCCCCGGCTGCAGCGCCCGTCGGGGAACGCTCCGGCCTCCAGCAGGGCGGTCCGGCGGCAGGCCGTGGCCGAGGTCCAGATGGGCGAGCCATTGAGCGCCACCCAATGGCGCAGCAAGCCGGCAAAATCCAGTTCCATCCACGCGCCGGCAAAGCGGCGGGTGAAGGGATCAGTCTCGCGACGCTCGCCGGGAAAGATATCCTCGTAGCCGGAAAAGATCGTCACCACCCGCCCGGCATCAGCCGAGCGTTCCAGCGCACCGGCAAGGGCAGCGAGATGGTCGGGCAGCCATTCGTCATCGGCATCGAGAAAGGCGATCCACTCGCCCCGCGCCATCTCTATGCCCCGGTTGCGCGCCGCATAGCCCCCCGCCCCCGGCTCGCTGCGCTGCTCATGCCGGATGAGGCGATTGGACTGCGCCTTGACCCAGTCATAGCCGCCATCGCTCGAGCCATCATCGACCACGATGATCTCGAGCGGCACAAGACTTTGCGCCAATGCGGACGCCAGGGCCCGCTCGATATGGGGCCCTTTATTGTACAGCGGCACGACAACCGAAAACGTTGTCATGCGCGCGAACTCGTCAGATGGAGCAGCTTTCGCCGTTGCCTGTGCAGATTCATGGTGGTGCGGATGTATCGTGGCCGGATCAGCGAGCAATGCTGGCATTCGGTGGATTGTCCGGCGGATCGGCGGCCGAAAGAGCCACCCGGATTTTCACCGGGTCCAAAGCGATTAAGCCCGAGTTTGAACTGCCGGAGGAAAAAAGCAAGCGTTTTGCGTAAAAAGGTGAATAACAACAGACCTGCGGTCAAAATTTTATTCGCCACACCTGATCAATACGTCGCTTTCGTCATCTGCTTTTCAAAACAATTTCATCCATGCCACATCAACTTGTGTGTTGACTATTCATTCACCAACATCAATTCTGCTGGAAGTAACGACGCGGCAGTTACTCAGACTTGTTCCTCGGATATCGGGATTTTTGCATGAGTACTGCAGCAAAATTCGCTATCTTTACAGCGTTCTGCATGTCGTTCGGAACACAATGGGCAAGCGCACAGGAAACGCCGCCGCCAGGCGAGAGCCAGGCCCTGGCCATCGCCTCGCTTGACGCCCTGCTGCAATCGGCCACCCAGGACCTCGAAACCAGCGCCGCCGCCTCCGACGCCATGGCCAATATGGCGCTGGCGCGGGTGGCCTTCGCCTCCACCGATCCGGCCGTGCAGATCACCGGCATTCCGCTGGCCGAAAAGGCCGCCGAACTCGGCGCCGTCGAGGCCAATATGCTGCTGGGCGATATCTATCGCCGCGGCGGCTATGGCACGGCGCCGGACCTGCTCAAGGCCAAGGGCTATTTCGAAGCCGCGTACAAGGATGGCTCGCTGCAGGCGGCCGTTGCCCTGGGCTCGCTCTATCTCGATACCGATTTTACCGCCGAAGGCCGCAAGCGCGGCATCGAGCTGCTGAGCGCAGCGGCCGAGGATGGCAGCATCGAGGCCGCCAATGCGCTGGCCAATGTCCATCTGCTGGGCCGGGGCGTGCCGGCCGACACCAGCAAGGCGCTGCATTATTACGGCGTAGGCCTGGTTTCCAACAGCAATACCTCGATCGTCGCCGTCGGGGACCTGCTGCGCACCGGCGGGCCCAATCTGCAGGCCAATCCCGAAGTGGCGCTGCAATTCTTCCAGCGCGCCTCGACCCAGGGGGATCTGGGCGCCGGCCGCCGCATTGCCGACATGCATCTGCGCGGCGAGGCCGTGCCGCAGGATATCCAGGGCGCGGTCGCCATGCTGACCGACCTGGCCACGAAAGGCGACACCAATTCCTATATCGCGCTGGGCGATATCTTCGCCCGCGGCGAATTCGTGCCCACCAATGGCCCCCGCGCCATCGGCTATTACGAGGGCGCCCAGAACCTGGGCAATACGGCCGGCATGACGCGCCTGGCCGAGCTCTATATCGCCGGCCTGCCCGATACACCCGTCGATCTGGGCCAGGCGCTGGACCTCTATACAAAGGCGGCAGAACTGGGCAATACCGGCGCCAAGCGCGCCCTTGCCCGCGCCCTGCTCAATGGCCAATTCGGCAGCACCGACCCACGGCGCGCCATTGCCCTATTGGAGGATTCCGCGCGGCTGGGCGATGGCCAGGCGGCCAAGGAACTGGCGGTGCTCTACGCCAGCAACGAGCCCTTCCCCGCCAATTATGACGAAGTCAAAACCTATCTCGACCTGGCCCTGGCCGTGGGCAATACCGCCGCCGCGCTCGAAGTCGGCTCGGCCATCGCCACCGGCCCATTGGCGCGCACCCATCGCGAGGATGCCCGCGCGCTCCTGACCGGCGCCAT
>DATMSY010000070.1:0-8113 GCA_035565135.1 Devosia sp. | reverse complement strand
CGGAGGTTCCCGCTTTCGCGGGAATGACACCGTGAGACGCTGGCGCGGCGGAGAATTACTCCCGCGCCAACGCCTCCACCGGGTCCAACCTTGCCGCCGACCGTGCCGGCATGAAACCGAACACCACTCCGATCAAACTCGATGACACGATCGCCAGCACGATCGATTCCGCCGAATAGCGCACCGTCGCCCCGGACATCATCGCCGTCAGCGCGCTGCCCAGCCCAAAGCTCAGCGCCACCCCGGCCGCGCCGCCGACAAAACACACCAGCACCGCCTCGATCAGGAATTGCCGCAAGATATCGCCCCGTCGCGCCCCCACGGCCATGCGAATGCCGATCTCCTTGGTCCGCTCGGAGACGCTCACCAGCATGATATTCATCACCCCTATGCCGCCCACCACCAGCGAGATCACCGCAATGGTCGAGATCAGCAGCGTCAGGGTCTGCGAGGTGGATTCAATCGTCTCCCGGATCGTCGCCGTGTTTTGCAGGAAAAAATCGGTCTTGCCGCCATGGAGCCGCGTCAAAAGCTCGGTAATGTCACTCTCGGCCTGGCTCATGTCATAGCTGTCGGCCACCCGCACCGCGATCGAACTCAGATAGCTCTGCCCCAATATCCGGCGCATGGCGGTCGTATAGGGCACATAGACATTGGCGCTGTTGCCGCCCGGCCCGAAGCCGGTGACATTGGCCACCACCCCGATGACCCGCACCGGCACATTGTCGAGCATGATCACCTGCCCGACCGGCTCCTCGCCATTGACGAAGAAGGCGTCGCTCGCATTCTTGTCGATCACCGCTTCCTGCGTCATCTGGCTGACGCTGGCTTCGGTAAAGCCCACCCCTTCGGTGAAAGTACGGCCATTGACCTGGAAATAGCCCGCACCCACCCCGGTCACCGTCGCATTGGACGAGGTGGCGCGGAACAGCACCGTGGCATTGGACGAGACCTGCGGCGAAACGCTGTCGGCAAAGGGCTGTTCGCCAATGGCCGCCGCATCGGACGGCACCAGCGTTTCGATGCGGGCCGAGCGCCGGTCGCCAAAGCCGGTGCCGGGATAGACATTGATCGTATTGGTGCCGATCGATGCGATATTGTTGAGCACGGTCTGCTGGCTGCCCTGCCCCAAGGCCACCACGCTCACCACCGAGGCAATGCCGATGATAATGCCCAGCATGGTGAGAAATGTGCGCAGCTTGTGCGCCACCATGGCCCGCAGCGCCATGCGGAAGGCTTCGCCGGCCCGGTCCAGCCCCTCGCGCCAGCGCGCGATGCGGCGGATAGTTTCCTTGGTGCGGCTGGTGCGCGTCTCCTCGCCATTGCGGCGGTCGGCAATGATCACGCCATCGGAAATTTCGATCACCCGCTCGGCCTGCGCGGCAATCGAGGGGTCATGCGTCACGATGATGATCGTGTGCCCGTCAGTGTGCAATTCATGCAGCAGGGCCAGCAATTCCTTGCCGCTATGGCTGTCCAGCGCCCCCGTCGGCTCATCAGCCAGGATGACCTCACCGCCATTCATCAGCGCCCGCGCCACGCTGACGCGCTGCTGCTGGCCGCCCGACAAGGCATTAGGCCGATGGCTCAGCCGCTCGCCCAGCCCCAGCCTTGTGAGCAGATCAATCGCCCGCTGCCGCCGTGCCGTAGCGTCCACCCCGGCATAGATGGCGGGGATTTCGACATTCTCCACGGCATCGAGATCGGGCAGCAACTGATAGCGCTGGAAGATGAACCCGAAATGCTCGCGCCGCAGCTCAGCCAGCGCATCCGGGCCCAGCCGGCCCACATCCTTGCCGCCGAATGTGTAGGTGCCTGATGTCGCCTTATCGAGGCACCCCAGAATATTCATCAGCGTCGATTTGCCCGAGCCCGATTGCCCGATAATCGCCACCAGCTCGCCCTGATGGATATCGAGATCGATGTCCCGCAGCACGGTCACGGCCTCGCCGCCAGTGGCAAAGACCCGGTTGAGCCCGCGCACCGAAATGATCGGCTTGGGAGCGTCCGTCATGGCCGCGGGCCGCCCATCATCACCATGCCGCCGCCGCCCATGCGCACGCCCTGCCCGCCGGTCGGCACCCGCACGCTGGCGCCGGTATTGGAGACGACTTCATCGCCCTCATTGAGCCCGCTTTTGATCTCGGCCATGACATTATTGTTGAGGCCCACCTCCACCCGGCGCGGCACGGTTTGTTCGGTCGCCGGGTCATAAACCTGCACCACGGCCTGACCATCCGGCCCGCGCCGCGTCACCAGGCCGGATGACAGCACCAGCGCATTTTCCACCTCGTCGAGCACGATGGTCACCTGCGCCGTCATCGAAATGCGCAGCTTGTGGTCGGGATTGGGGACGTCGAACAGCCCGTTGTAATAGATGGCCGTATCGGTCGAGGTACTGTCCGAACTGATCGAGGTCGGCGCCGGCTCGATCTCGCGCAGGGTCGCGTCGATCTGGTTATCCGGCTCGCCCAGAATGGTGAAATAGACCCGCTGCCCGGCCGCCACCCGCACCACATCGGCCTCCGAAATCTCGGCCTTGATGACCATGGTGTCGAGATCGGCAATCTTGACGATGGTGGGCGTGGTCTGGTTGGCATTGACCGTCTGTCCCGCCTCCACCAGCACCGCTACGACCGTTCCGTCATTGGGCGCCACGATCTGGGTGCGCGACAGGTTGAGCTTGGCCGATTCCACGCTCAATTGGGCCTGCGCGATCTGCGCGTCGAGCTGGTCGATCTGCGCCAGCGAGGAATCCACCGCCGCCTGGGCGGCATCGAGATCGGTCTTGGAGACGAGATTGCTGCCGCTGAGCGACGTATTGCGCACCAGCGCCGCCTGCGCCTGCACCAGCGTCGCCTGCTGCGCCCGCTTCTGTGCCTCGATGGCGGTTAGCGCGGCCTGGGCGGTCTTGACCGCATTTTCCTGATTGAGCGAGTCGATCTCGGCGATCAAATCACCCTTCTTGACGTCCTGCCCGAGCTTGACATGCACCGCATCGATCCGGCCGGACACCTCGGCGCCCACGCTGACCAGCGAATTGGCCTGCAACACGCCCGACGCCAGCACGGTCTGCTCGATATCGGCCCGCCCCACCGTCACCGTATTGGGCACGGTCGCCGCCTTGGGCGCGGCAAAAAACCACCACCCGGCACCCGCCGCCCCGCCGATCACCAGCAATAGCACCACGATCTTCGCGACTGTCTTCAAGCCCGTTCATCCCCAGATTATATGCCCCAACCATAGCCCGGCCGGCCGCCATCGGCACGTTAGCTCTCGGTAAGCCGGGTTAAGTTTTGGAAAGGTGAAGAGGTGGGACGCGAGCCCCGATGCGGCAGCCATCGCCTCCCTCCCCCTTGAGGGGAGGGAATGAGGGAGGGGGTCGGCCGGCTTTGCGCAAAAGCCCCAACGCCCCCCACCCCGGCCCTCCCCTCAAGGGGGAGGGAGGGCAAGACCCCAATCTCCCAACTCCGCCCAGTTGACGCCCCACCCCTGCCCGGTCCACCTTGCCCAACCCTCCCCGACTATTCTTCAGGACTTCGCCATGTATCAGCTGCTCGATCCCAAGAGCTTCGTCGTCTTCATCACCGGCGCCACTTCCGGCTTTGGCGCCGCTGCCGCGCGCCGCTATGTCGAAGCGGGCGGCAAGGTGATCGCGACCGGCCGCCGTGGCGACCGTCTCAAGGACCTGCAGGCCGAGCTGGGCGCACAAAACTGCCACATCATCGAACTCGACGTGCAGGACCGCAAAGCCATCGACGCGGCCGTCGCCGCCCTTCCCGCGCCCTTCGACAAGGTCAATATCGTCCTCGCCAATGCCGGCCTGGCCCTGGGCCTGCAACCGGCCGCCGAAGCCGATGTCACCGACTGGGAAACCATGATCGCGACCAATATCACGGGCCTGGTCTATACCGTGCGGGCGTTGTTGCCCGGCATGATCGCCCGCGGCGGCGGCCATGTGGTGACGCTGGGTTCGGTCGCCGGCGACTACCCCTATCCCGGTGGCTCGGTCTATGGCGCCACCAAGGCTTTCGTGAAGCAATTCGCCCTCAATATCCGCTCGGACGTGCAGGGCAAGAATATCCGCGTCACCAATATCGAACCCGGCCTGACCGAAACCGAATTCTCCCTGGTCCGCTTCAAGGGCGACGAGGGCCGGGCCAGCAAGCCCTATGAAAATACCAAGGCGATGAATGCCGAGGACATTGCCGAAACCATCATGTGGTCGACGCTGCTGCCGCAGCATGTCAACGTCAACCGGTTGCAGGTGATGGCGACGACACAGGCGTTTGGGAATTTCGATATTTATCGGGGGTAGTCCACGATATCGCCGTAACCACGGAGCGGCACCTCCCCCTCGACGGGGGAGGTTGGGAGGGGGTGCATGAGCCCCGATGTTCCGGGCTTCCGCCTCCCTCCCCACCCCTCCCCGCAAGGGGGAGGGTGTAGATCGGGGCTCTCCATCCCCCTTGCCCCCTCGCACCCCACCGCCCTATGCTGCCCCCAGCAAGCCACGGACATTCCATGCCCAATATCGACTCCCTGACCCGCGACCTCTGGCAGGTCGTGGCCGCGACCAACGAGATTACCCCCGGCCTGGTCGAAACCACGCTGCTGCTCGATACCCCCATCGCCATCACGCGCGACAGCGAGGGCGCCCCCATCGTCTGGCGCCGCACCGATGAGGAACAGGGCGACGAGATCGACCCCGCAACGATCACCGAGCGCCTGCCCGTCACCACGGGCTACGGCTATATCTGGACCAGTTTCGGCAATCCGCCTGCCGAGCTCTTCCCCATCCCCGAATATGCCGAAGCCGATCGTGTGAATATGAGCTGCGGGTCCATCGGCATTCACGTTTCGGCCCCCCGCGCCGTCGAAAACTTCCTCGACATGGGCCATTTCCCCTATGTCCATACCGACATTCTGGGCGCCGAGCCGCATACCGAGGTCAAGGAATACGACGTCGAGGTCTCCGAGGATCGCGACGAGGTGCTCGCCACAAGATGCCGCTTCATCCAGCCGCGCGCTGCCAAATCGGCGACCAGTGCGATGGAAGTCGAATATGTCTACCGCGTGCCGCATCCCTTCTGCTCGGTGCTCTATAAATCCTGCCCCGAGGACGAAAGCCGCCGCGACGTCATCGCCATATTCCTCCAGCCGATGACCGAGGAACGCTGCCGCGCGCATCTGCTGCAATCGATGATCGATTCCACCTCGACCATCACCGATCTCAGGCGCTTCCAGCAGACCATTTTCGGCCAGGACAAGCCCATTCTCGAAAACCAGTTCCCCAAGCGCCTGCCGCTCGACCCGCGCTCGGAAACCCCCATTCGCGCCGACAAATCCGCCATCGCCTACCGCCGCTGGCTCAGCCAGAAAGGCATTACCTATGGCGTGATCCCGGCGGCGGGTTGATGCAAACCGCGCGACGCCCATTTTGTTCTCAGGGTCATTCCCGCGAAAGCGGGAACCTCTGTTTTCTGCACCCGCATCGCCAACGGAGGTTCCCGCTTTCGCGGGAATGACATTGGTGGAATTTCCGAGATCCTCGTACGCCAAGGCTCTCCCAGACCGACCTCATCCGATCGTGGCGCGATCCTCAATTCTCCTCGGATGACCCCATGACCCTCACCCTCTCCGACCCCACCTGGTATCCCATCGCCAGCGCCGAGGACCTGCCCTTCCGCCACGTCTATCAGGGCCAGCTCCTAGGCCGCGAACTCGCCGTCTGGCGGGCCGATGATGGCAATGTGAACGTCTGGGAGAACCGGTGCCTCCATCGTGGGGTGCGCCTTTCCATCGGCATTAATGAGGGCGCCGAGCTCAAATGCCAGTATCATGGCTGGCGGTATGCGAACCGCTCGGCCGGCTGCACCTATATTCCGGCCCACCCCGCCGACGCCCCCGCCCGCCGCATCCAGAACCGCACCTATCCGGTGCGTGAAGCCTATGGCCTGATCTGGTCGGCCGCCAATGACCAGCAGCCCTTCCGCCCCTTTCCCGGCGCCGAGGGCAAGGATTGGCTGCCCCTGCGGCCCATGCCGGTCAATGCCGAGCCCGAAGACGTGCTGGCGGCGCTGGCGCGCCTCGATCCGTCCTCCGATATTCTCCCCGGCCTTTCCATCCGCGCGGGCAATGTCATCTGGTTCGTCCAGCCGGTGGATGCCGGCCGCGCCGTCATTCGCGGCCTGCTATCCGGCCAGCCTGCCGAACCCCTGGCCGAACTGCGCCGCTATAATCAAGTGCTGACCGGCCTGCGCGATCGCCTCGAACGCGCCGCCAGTCGCAAGCCGGCGCCCGAGCCGCTACAGCCCGTCTTCGAAAAGGTCTCGGCCGATCTCGCCACCATGCCCGAAATCGCCATTCCGCGCGGCAATACCGTGACCGTCGTGGTCAAGCGCAAATGGCAATCGGCCGATGGCGTCATCGGTTTCGAGCTGGCGGCGCGGCACGGCCATCTGCCCACCTTCCAGCCCGGCGCCCATATCGACCTGCACCTGCCCAATGGCATGACGCGGCAATATTCCATCACCAATGGCCCGGGGGACCTGATGAGCTATATCATCGGCGTCAAGGCCGAGAGCGCGAGCAAGGGCGGCTCCAAGGTGCTGGTGGAAACCGTGCGCGAGGGCGATCTCCTCGCCATTTCCGAGCCGCGCAACAATTTTCCCCTGCGCCGCGACGCCACCCGCACCGTGCTGATCGCCGGCGGCATCGGCATCACGCCCCTGCTCTCCATGGCGCGCTTCCTCGATAAATCGAGCCTTCCCTATGAGCTGCATTATTTCGTGCGCAGCGGCGAACAGGCCGCTTTCCGCGACCAGCTCGAAGCGCTCCACGGCAAGGTGATCATCCACCAGGGCCTGCCACGCGACGAAATCGCCGCCACCATTGCCGCGACGCTGGGCCAATGGTCCATGGCCCAGCACGTCTATGTCTGCGGCCCCTCCGCCATGCTCGAATCCGTCCGCGCCACCGCCGCCGCCCAGGGCTGGCCCGACGAAGCCATCCATTTCGAATATTTCAAGAACGACAAGGTCATCGACAATTCCTCGGCCTTCGAGATCGAGCTGGCCCGCTCGGCCATGACGCTGCATGTGCCCGCGGGCAAGACCATACTCGAAATCATGCGCGAAGCGGGCCTCACCGTCCCCTCATCCTGCGAACAGGGCGCCTGCGGCACCTGCCTCACCACCGTCATCGAAGGCGAGATCGACCATCAGGACGTCTATCTCAACAACAGCGAAAAGGCCTCCAATGCCTGCATGATGACCTGTGTGAGCCGGGCGAAGTCGGCGCGGCTCGTTCTGGATATCTGACCCATGACCATCACCCTTTACGACTTCGAACTCTCGGGCAATTGCTACAAGCTGCGCCTGCTGATGAGCGTGCTCAAGCTCCGCTACGACATCGTGCCGGTCGATTTCTTCCCCGGCCGCCAGCACAAGGCCGACTGGTTCTTGAAGCTCAATCCCTTCGGCCAGCTCCCCGTGCTTAGGGATGGCGACCTGACCCTGTCCGATTCCGGCGCCATCCTGGCCTATCTCGCCAAGAAATATGACGAGACCGGCCTCTGGTTTCCCGATGACCCCGCCATCACCGCGCAAGTGCTGCGCTGGCACGCCGTGGGCGACGACATCACCAGCACCGCCTCTGCCGCCCGGCTGGCGTTGGGCTTCGATTACGATTTCAACATCGAAAAGGCTCAGAAGGGTGCGCACCGCATCTTCCGCATCATGGACGAGCATCTGTGGTTCGGCGAACGCGAAGGCCGCGACTGGCTCTGCTCACCCGCCCACCCCACCACGGCGGACATCGCCTGCTTCCCCTATGTCATGCTGAGCGAAGAAGGCGGCATTTCCCGCCAGGATTACCCCGCCCTCCGCCGCTGGACCGACCGCGTCCGCCGCATTCCCGGCTTCGTCGTCATGTCCGGGATATTCCCCGCCGGACGGGCGGTGGAACAGGCTTAGAAGTTTCAAGCGGCAAGCGAGCCCCGATCCAGTCCCCTCCCCCTTGAGGGGAGGGCTAGGGTGGGGGTGTCGCGACTTCCACATGCTCGATGCTTGCGGATAGCTCGACACCCCCACCCTCAATCCCTCCCCTCAAG
>DATMSY010000069.1:0-8639 GCA_035565135.1 Devosia sp. | reverse complement strand
CCGGCGGCAATCTCCCCGCCGGCCACCATCTCGCCCGCGCCTTCCCCGACCGCATCGCCCAACCCGCCGGCCCACGCGGCAAATTCCGCCTCGCCAATGGCCGCCAGGCCAGCCTCGAACAGAGTGACGCCCTCGCCGCCGCCCCCTTCCTCGTCGTCACCGACATTACCGGCGCCGCCGCCAATTCCCGCATCCGCGCCGCCGCCCCCCTGTCCCGCGACGATCTCGAAACCCTCTTCGCCCACCACATCACGACCGAAACGACCCTAACCTTCGACGAACCTTCCGCCGCCGTCCGCGCCCGCCGCATCAAACGCCTCGACGCCCTGCGCCTCGCCGACGATCCCGCCCCGGTGGAAGACCTCGAAGCCGCCGCCACCCTGCTCGCAGAGGCTGCGGCGAAAAAAGGCATCGACACCCTGCCCTGGTCCCGCGACCAGAAGGCCCTCCGCGCCCGCGCCAATTTCCTGCGTGCTACGCTGGGCGATGAATGGCCCGATCTCAATGCTGACGTCCTGGCTCTCACAGTGGCCGACTGGCTTGCGCCCGCACTCTACGGTCTGACCAGGCTTTCGGACATCACCGGTGAGCATCTGCGCACCGCGCTCGACCTGTTGCTGCCCTATGCGCGCCGCCAGGAGATCGAAGCGGTGCTACCCAGCCATTTCACCGCGCCCACCGGCAATGCGGTGCCCATCGACTATGCCGCCGAAGGCGGGCCGGCCATCGAGATTCGCGTGCAGGAGCTGTTCGGCCTGACCCGGCATCCCACCATCGCCCATGGCCGCATCCGCCTGCTGCTGGTACTGCTCTCGCCCGCCCACCGGCCCATCCAGACCACGCGCGACCTCGTCGGATTCTGGACCGGGTCCTGGGCCGACGTCGCCAAGGACCTCAAGGGCCGCTACCCGCGCCACCCCTGGCCCGACGACCCCGCCAAGGCCGCCCCCACCGCAAGGGCCAAGCCAAGGGGCACCTAGAACAGGCACGACCTCGTCCTTCGACAGGCTCAGGATGAGGTCTACTGGGGACGCAGGAACCCAAAAGTAGACCCTCATGGTGAGCCTGTCGAACCACGAGGTCGTGCCACAAAACCCCTCCACCCACCATGTCATTCCCGCGAAAGCGGGAACCTCCGTTTCCCCTCCTTCATCCACCCAAACAGAGGTTCCCGCTTTCGCGGGAATGACTCCGTGGAAGGACAAACAAAAACCCTGGGGCAAACGCCCCAGGGGTTCTCAACTCTCACGCAAACATCGATGGCTCACGCCTTTGGCGTAAACTCCAACGCTACCCCATTAATGCAGTAGCGCAACCCCGTCGGCGGCGGACCATCGGGGAAGACATGCCCCAGATGGCTGCCACAGGTCGCGCAATGCACTTCCGTCCGCACCATCCCGTAGGACCGGTCCGTCGTCGTTTCCACCGATCCCGGCAGCGGATCGTTAAAGCTCGGCCAGCCGGTACCGCTCTCGAATTTCAGCGTCGATTCGAACAGCGGCGTGTCGCATCCCACGCAGGAAAACACCCCGGCCCGCTTTTCATAGAGCAGCGCACAGCTGCCCGGCTGTTCGGTGCCGTGATTGCGCATCACCTGATATTGCTCGGGCGTCAGCTTAGCCCGCCATTCCGCATCGGTACGGGTCACCTTGAAAGCATGGGTGTCCATGACCATTCCCCTTTCGTCTCAATGTCATTGGCTCCAGATATAGTATCTTCTTTGCCCCGCCGACACCCGCGCCGCATCAAGGCAGCGTGACATAAGAGAAGTTCATGACCACGATCCGCACCATCGAAGAGCTTGAAGCGCTCTATACCCCCGCCCCCGTCGCGGCCTCCACCGCCAAGGTGGCCCATGTCATGACCCCGCAATACCGCCGCCTGATCGAGGCCTCCCCCTTCGCCGCCCTCGCCACTGTCGGCCCCGAAGGCATCGATTGCTCCCCCCGCGGCGATCAGCCCGGCTTCGTGCGCATCCACGATGACAAGACCCTGATGATGCCCGACCGGCGCGGCAATAACCGCATCGATTCGCTGCGCAATATCGTGCGCGATCCCCGCGTCGCTTTCCTCTTCCTGCTGCCGGGCAGCGGCACCACCTTCCGCGCCAATGGCCGCGCCCATCTCAGCACCGATCCCGATCTGCTCGAGAGCTTCGCCGTCGACGGCAAGCCACCCCGCTCGGTCATCGTCATGGAAATCGACGAGCTCTATTTCCAATGCGCCCGCGCCATTATCCGCTCCGAGCTCTGGAACCCGGCCCGCCATATCGATCCCAAAACCCTGCCCACACCCGGCGAAATCCTCGCCGCCATGACCGACAACCAGGTCGGCGGCCAGGCCTATGACCAGGCCTGGCCCGAACGGGCAAAACAGACAATGTGGTAGGGGTAGCCGCTCCTGGGAGGCGGCAATTTTATTCGGTGCCCGTTTAAAACGCGATGTCATCCCCCGAAGGCCGGGATCCATGCTGAAGGCCACCAGCACCATCCAGTGTGGGGAGAGGGCACAGCATGGATTCCGGCCTTCGCCGGAATGACACCGTGGGTGTTGTGAGTCCCCGGGTGAACGCTGTCCCTTGCGGACGGGGACCGAGGGTGGGGTCCCGCAGCTCCGCACACCTCCCCCAGCGCCCCATGACTGTCACCACCCGGTCATGCATATTCTCTACGAGCACGCCAAACCCCGACCAAAAGGCCCGAGAGAATGACGCTGAAATTTGTGGTGATGAGTGACCTCCATCTGCTGCCCGAGGGCGAGCTGTCGCTGACGCTCGACACCGCCGATCGCCTGGAGCGGGCGGTAGATGCCGTGGTGGCCCGCTATGGCGACGCCGATTTCTGCGTCCTGGCCGGCGATCTCGCCGATACCGGCAATCCGGCAGCCTATCAGCGCCTCAAATCCATCATCGCCCGCCTGCCCATTCCGGTTCACATCACCCTGGGCAATCACGACGACCGGCCCATTTTCCTCGAAACATTCGGCGCCCATTTCGCCGCCGAGACCGGCAAGATAGACAAGGTCATCGATATCAAGGGCTATCGCGTCATCCTGCTCGATTCGTCCGAGCCGGGCCGCGTCGATGGCGTACTCGAGGCCGCCCAGATCGATTGGCTCGTGGCGCGCCTCGCCGAGGCCGCCGACCGGCCCGTCATCGTGATTCTCCATCACAATGCCAATGCCTTGCACATCAGCGCCGATACCATCCGCATTCTCGAGCCCGATGCCTTTATCGCCGCCCTCAAGACCCATCCCGATATCCGCCAGGTCATTGCCGGGCACGTCCACCTCACCTCCACCGCCATCTGGCATGGCCTGCCCTTCACCACCCTGGCCGGCGGCCATTATTCGGTGAGCTTCGAAGTCGATCGCCCTGGAGCCCCATTCCGCCGCATCACCGGCCCCGGCCAGATGGCCATAGTCGTCGGCACCCCCGACCGCACCACCGTGCTGTTCGACGATTTCATCGACGGCAATGTGGACATCGACACCATCACGGAGTGAGCCAGCGCAAACCCGGACTGGCGGCCCCTGCGTCTCCCTCCCCCTTGTGGGGAGGGATCAAGGGTGGGGGTATTCGAGCGCACAAACCAGGAAATTGCCCGAGCAATCGGGTCCGACACCCGCCACTTTCCACAAACCCGAAACTAGCCTCTTGACCCCTATCGGGGTTTTGTGGTCTATCCGCGCCACTGGATCGGACTAGCGCCGATCCACCCGGAGAGATGGGCGTATAGCTCAGCGGGAGAGCACTACGTTGACATCGTAGGGGTCACAAGTTCGATCCTTGTTACGCCCACCATCTCTTCACTTTCGCCTAGCGGCGATGGGAGTATAGCTCAGCGGGAGAGCATTCGCTTCACACGCGAAGGGTCACAAGTTCAATCCTTGTTACTCCCACCATTCTTCTTTCTTTTGATTTTTGCCGACGCCGGTTCGCCTTGACAGGGTTCCGCGACGTCCACCACGATGTCATTCCCGCGAAAGCGGGAACCTCTGTTTAACAATCCCAAAAACGAAAATCCCCGCTCTCGCGGGGATCACTCAAATCAACAATGCTTGGTCTCAGGCCGCCAGCAGCCGCTCGACCTCATTCACCAGATCCTTGAGATGAAACGGCTTGCTCAGCACCGAAGCATCCTTGGGCGCGTCGCTGTCCGGGTTCAGCGCCACCGCGGCAAAGCCCGTGATGAACATCACCTTCAAATCCGGGTCCAGCTCCGTCGCCCGCCGCGCCAGCTCGATTCCGTCCATTTCCGGCATCACGATATCGCTGAGCAGCAGTGCAAACGGCTCCTCGCGCAGCCTCTCATAGGCCGACAGGCCATTGTCGAAGCTCACCACTTCATAGCCGGCGTTCTTGAGCGCTCGGGTCAGGAACTGGCGCATATCGTTGTCGTCTTCGGCGAGCAGGATTCGCTTCATCAATCTCTCCGGCCACACGGCTCGAGCAGGCTTTTGGTCTCAGCGCTTCTTCGATAGCACCTTTACGGCGAATCCGCGCCTCTTCATAAAATATGGGGCGATGTTTAAGCGAGTTTTGCACATTGGCAAATGCCGCCGATTTCACATCGCAATTCTGCGACAATCTGGACAATTTCCCGCCAAACCGCCAAACTGGGGCAAATCACTGCTGCGCCCGAATTTTGGGCCAGCCATAAGGGGGAGGCAGAGTGCGGTCCGACTATTGGGATCAGCCGGCGTTTGAGACCATCCGTCCACGGCGGCTGGTGGCTCCACTGGTGTTCAACTCCGCCCATTCCGGCCGCGTCTATCCCGACCGCTTCCTGGCCATGACCCGGCTCGATCACCTTTCGATCCGCCAGTCCGAG
Source organism: Devosia sp. (assembly GCA_035565135.1). GTDB lineage: Bacteria > Pseudomonadota > Alphaproteobacteria > Rhizobiales > Devosiaceae > Devosia. Next base: position 3,807 of record DATMSY010000069.1, on the reverse strand, counting down.
GATGCCTGGGTCGACGAGCTCTTTGCCCGCGCCCCCCATCTCGGCGCTCCCATGCTGCGGGCGCATTTCCCCCGCGCCTATCTCGACGTCAATCGCGAACCCTGGGAACTCGATCCCACCATGTTCGTCGAGCCCCTGTCCGATCGCTTCAACACCACCAGCCCCCGGGTCGCGGCGGGCCTGGGCACGCTGGCCCGCGTCGTCGCCGAAAACAAACCCATCTATCGCGACCGGCTGACGCTCGACGACGCCCGCATGCGCATCGAGGGCATTTACCACCCCTATCATTCGGCCCTGCAAAAGCTGCTGAGCGAAGCCATTTCCGCCTTTGGCGTGGCGATATTGATCGATTGCCACTCCATGCCGCGCATCACCCGCTCGGCCGAGCGCGCCGCGCCCGATATCGTGCTGGGTGACCGCTATGGCACCACCTGCGCCCCCGCCTTGGTCGATCTGGTCGAAACCATCTTTGCCGGCGCCGGCCTCAAGGTCGCCCGCAACCGCCCCTATGCCGGGGGCTTTGCCACCCGCTCCTATGGCCGCCCGCAACATGGCGTGCATGCCCTCCAGATCGAAATCAGCCGCCACCTCTACATGAACGAGGTGACCCTGGCCAAAAACGACGGCTTCGACGCCACCAAGGCCCTGGTCGAGCGCCTCATCCTCTCCCTTATCGGCCTCGACCTCGTCGCCCTGGCCGGCCCCCCGCCCCAGCCGGAAAAAGAAGCCGCCGAATAGCTGGTTGCGCCAGCGGGCCCTTCCCACCCACAATGTCATTCCCGCGAAAGCGGGAACCTCTGTTTGTTTCCTGCAGATTTGCGAAAAACGCGAATCCACACGCCCTCGCCACCGTGCTACGACCTCCCTCCATTCCCAGTAGACCTCATGGTGAGCTTGTCGAACCACGAGGTCGTGGCACGATCCCCGGACCTTCCATGACCCTCGACCTCGCCAAAATCGAACAGACCCTGCTCGCCGCCGCCGAGGCCGCCGCAACGCAAACCCTGCCCCTCTTCCGCACCAGCCTCGCCGTGGACAACAAGCTGGCCGAAGGCTTCGACCCCGTCACCGAGGCCGACAAATCGGCGGAAACCGCCATCCGCGCCGTCATCGCCCAGGCCTTCCCCGATCACGCCATCATTGGCGAAGAATGGGGCAGCTCGGGCACCAGCGACTACACCTGGATCATCGACCCCGTCGACGGCACGCGCGCCTTCATCTCCGGCGCCCCCGTCTGGGGCACGCTGATCGGCTTCGCCCATAATGGCGTCGCCATAGCCGGCATCATGAGCCAGCCCTTTATCGGGGAAACCTTCCTCGCCGTGCCCGGCCGCGCCACCTATCGCCGCGCCGGCGAAACCCAGCCGATCCGCACCAGCGGCCAGACCGAGCTGGCCCAGTCCCGCGTCTTCACCACCACCCCATCCCTCTTCCGCACACCCGACCTGCTGGCCAAGTGGAAGGCCGTCGAATCCGCCACGCGCCTGCAACGCTTCGGCATGGATTGCTACGGCTATGCCCTGCTCGCCGCCGGCCATGCTGACCTCGTCATCGAGCCCTTCCTCAACACCTATGACATCGCCGCTTTGGTGCCGATCATCCGGCAAGCCGGCGGCGCCATCGCCTGCTGGGACGGCAGCGAACCCACCGGCGGCGGCGACGTGGTCGCGGCAGCCACGCCCGAACTTTTGGAAAAAGCGCTGAACCTGATCAACGCCATCTAGGGCATAGGGGCTCTCATCACCCCACCCTGACCCTCCCCATCAAGGGGAGGGTGACATCGAGTTTTTGGCAACATACTGCCACACCCATGGAGCGGCACCTCCCCCTTGATGGGGGAGGCCGGGAGGGGGTGGAGGGAAGCCCCAATCTCAGAGCTTCACCCCCAAGACCGAAAGCCCTAAGCCGTCAAATCCGTAATAAACGCATCGAACGCCGCCAGCACCTGCCCGCGAATGGCGTCGTTCTCCATGAACAATTCGTGCCGCGCACCGCCCACCATCAGATGGTGCCCGGTGCGCATGCGCAGCCCCAGCCGCTCGATCGCTGCGGTCGACACCACCTCGTCCCGCGCCGCCGCCAGCATCAGCACCGGAATCTTGATCCGCCCGGGAAAGTCGTCCCGCCCCGCCGCTGCCATGGCCCCAAAGGCGGCCGCCGCCCAGCGGATCGTGGGCGAGCCCGTCTCCAGCCCCGGCTGAGCCTTGAGCACATTGACCATCCGCATATAGCGCACCATGTCCGAGGTCAGCGGATTGCCCGGAAACGTCGCCTCGCTCGCGGGCTTATCCGCACCCCGCCGCACCGGCACCTGCCCCAATCCCAGAAAGGTCAGCGTCTCGGTCACCCGCGCCATGCCCGCCATGCTGAGCGGCTGGCGATCCAGCGCCAGCATGGGCGCCGACAAGAACATGCGTTCGAACATCATGCGGTCGCGCGTGCCGGCATTGAGGCACGCCAGCCCGCCCATGGAATGGCCCACCAGATAATAGGGCCCCGGACAATCGGGCAGCAGGATCTGCCCGTAAAAGCTCTTCAGATCCGTCCAATAATCCTCGAACCGGTCGACATAGCCCAGCCCCTTATTGCCGATCAGCCGGTCCGACCCGCCCTGCCCCCGCCAGTCGAACGTCGCCACGGCAAAGCCGCGCCTGCGAAAATCGGCCACCGTCTCGAAATATTTCTCGATGAATTCGGCCCGCCCCTGCACGAGACAGATCGTCCCCCGCGGCGCCCCTTGCCCCTTGGGCCAGATCGCATAGCGCAACCGCACCTTGTCGGCAGTCGAAAAATACCCCGCCCTTACCCCCTCGGGCACCGGATTGGACGCAATATTGACCAGCTCGGGTCCATCGGGATCGACGATTATGGTCATACCGGCACATTCGCTTCTGAGATCACTGGCGCCACCCTAAGCGAAAAACCTATGGGAAGCGTTAGTGTCTCCGCCGCCAGTGAGCCCCGATGCAATCCCCTCCCCCTTGAGGGGAGGGTTAGGGTGGGGGTGCTGCAGCCTCCCCCAACTCGATGCCGGTGAACGTCCTCGATTTCCCCCCATCGTCATTGCCCGGCCTGTCCGGGCAATCCACGCCTCAGCACATGCGGAATGATGGATCACCCACACAGACCGGGCGATGGCGATGAACGAAGAGATCGCAGAAAGGGCACCCAGCAAAAAAGAAGACCAGCGGCCTGGTGGGGGACGCTGGTCTCTTTTTTAGGGTGCGGCCCATGCGGGGGGCGGATGATGGGCCGCGGGGCGTATCCAGGATGTCTCCTGAACACGAAATAAGCTTTACGCCCCCCTGCCTGAACCAAACCGGACATGCTCGTTCATTTTCGGTTCATAATTCATTCAGCTTCGCGAGCCTTGAACGCTCAGAACCACTCCCTACATCTTGTTGGCCCGCCGGATTTCCGGGGGCCCCGACCTGCCGATCATGCCGTTCGCCTAATGCTGGGGACGCTTGTGCAGACCACCGGGAACCCACGTTGCTCACAGGAGAATGTGACATGCAGACCATCGATTTTTCCCCCTTCTACCGTTCCACCGTCGGCTTCGACCGGCTGTTCAACCGCCTCGATACCCTGAGCGGCCAGGAAACCAAGACCTACCCGCCCTATAATATCGAGCGCACCGGCGAAGATGCCTATCGCATCTCCATTGCCGTGGCCGGTTTCTCCAATGGCGATATCGCCATCGAAACCAAGGAGAACAGCCTCGTGGTCAAGGGCGCCAAGCCCCAGGAGAGCGCCGAGAAGGCCCGTGAATTCCTCCATCGCGGCATTGCCGAGCGCGCCTTCGAG
>DATMSY010000068.1:0-17575 GCA_035565135.1 Devosia sp. | reverse complement strand
GCTGCGCTGCGGGCGACGCCTGCCGCAACAGCGCCAATGCTTCACGTGAATCAATCCGCCCGTCATAGAGCGCGCGGCCGGAAATGGCGCCTTCGAGCACCGCGTAGTCCGGCTGGGTCATCCGCTCGATATCGGCCATCGAAGCCAAGCCGCCCGAGGCGATCACCGGAATTGAGGTGGCGCGGGCCAGCTCAAGGGTGGACTCCCAATTGATCCCGGCCAGCACGCCATCCCGATCGATATCGGTATAGATGATGGCCGCGACCCCGGCGCCTTCAAAGCGCTTGGCCAATTCGATGACGCTGAGTTCGGACGTCTCCGCCCAGCCCTCGACCGCCACCATGCCCTTGCGCGCATCGATGCCGACGGCAACCTGCCCGGGGAATTTTTGCGCCGCCTCTTTCACTAAAGCCGGATCACGCACCGCGACCGTGCCGAGGATCACACGAGCCAGACCCTTGTCGAGCCAGCTTTCGATATGGCCGAGATTGCGAATGCCGCCGCCCAGCTGGACGGGGAATTTCACCGTCTTGAGGATGGCTTCGACGGCCGCGCCATTGACGCTCTCGCCGGCAAAGGCGCCGTTGAGATCCACGACATGCAGATATTCGAACCCCTGGTCTTCAAAGCTCTTGGCCTGCGCCGCCGGATCGTCATTGAACACGGTGGCCTGGTTCATGTCGCCCAGCTTGAGGCGCACGCATTGGCCGTCCTTGAGGTCGATGGCTGGAAACAGGATCATGGCGCCCACCGCAAAAAGTTCTCGATCAGTTTGAGGCCCAGCGCCTGGCTTTTTTCCGGGTGGAACTGGGTGCCGAAAATATTGTCGCGCGCCACGCAGGCGGTGACCGGCCCACCATAATCGGCGGTGGCGACCAACGTCTCCGCCCCGTCCGTCACCAGGTGATAGGAGTGCACGAAATAGGCATGCAGCCCATCGGGTCCGGTGGGAATGCCGGCGAGCAGAGCATGGGGGCGCAGCACCTCAATGGTGTTCCAGCCCATATGCGGAATCTTCAGCGCCGGATCGGACGGGGTGAGTTTTTCGACCGCCCCGGCAATCCAGCCGAGACCCGGCGTCACGACTTTTTCACGGCCCTCGCTGGCCAGCAATTGCATGCCGACACAGACCCCGAGGAAAGGCACGCCGCCGGCGATCACCCGCTCCTGCAAAACCTCGACCATGCCTGGCACGGCGTCGAGCCCCGCCTTGCATTCGGCAAAGGCGCCGACGCCGGGCAGCATGATGCGATCGGCCTGCCGCACGCGGTCGGGATCGGAGGTGACTTCCACAATCGGCCGGTCATCCAGCCCCGCCGCCATGCGCTCAAACGCCTTGGCGGCCGAGTGCAGATTGCCCGCGCCGTAATCGATAATGGTGACCAGGCTCATGAGCGGCTCTCCAGCGCGCCCAGCCGCGCCAGGTCAGCGTCGCCCGCCACCCGGTCGCCGCGATGGCGCCAGCCACGCGAGGCAAGATTATGCCGGCGCAGGCCGGGGGCGGCAAAGCCGATGGCCACGGCAAACAAAATATAGAGCCAGATAATGGCGTCGGCGCCGAGCCAGGGCGCGGCAAAGCTCAAAGCCACCAACGCCACGACAAAGCCGATCAGCTCGAGCCAGAGCCCATGCACCAGCGCGAAGACCGGAGGCAAGAGCGCCGCGAACCAGGAGAATTTTTCCGGGATGGCGGCCGGGGCCGAGGACAGGCCGGGCTTGGGATCGAAAATGGCGAAGAGGGTCACTGAACGCTCCAAAAACTCGATGTCATCCCGGACTTGGTCCGGGATCCATCTTGAGATCTCAGGATGGGCCCCGGCCTGCGCCGGGGTGACACCGTGGTTTTTGCTGACTTAGTGCAAAAGGCCGGAAAACAAAAGCCTACAGCACGCCCTTGGTGCTCGGCACGCGATCGGCAGCGCGCGGATCGATCTCGACGGCATCGCGCAGCGCTCGCGCCACCGCCTTGAACATCGACTCGGCCAGATGGTGGTTATTGTCGGTGTAGAAGTTTTCGATATGCAGCGTGATGCCGGCATTCATGGCAAAGGCCTGGAAAAATTCCCGAAACAGTTCGGTATCCATCTCGCCCACCTTGTCGCGGCTGAATTCTGCGCGGAACACCAGGAACGGGCGGCCCGAAACATCCAGCGCGGCGCGGGTCAGCGTGCCGTCCATGGGCAGGTCGCAGGAGGCATAGCGGCGAATGCCCTTCTTGTCGCCCAGCGCCTGGGCGATCGCCTGGCCGATAGCGATGCCCACGTCTTCCGCCGTGTGGTGGAAATCGATGTGCAGATCGCCCCTGCAGGACACGTCCATGTCGATCAGCGAGTGGCGGGAAAGCTGGTCCAGCATGTGATCGAAAAAGCCGATGCCGGTCGCCATATTGTGCGCGCCGGTGCCATCGAGATTGATCGAGACGGATATCTCGGTCTCGTTGGTCTTACGGGCAATCGTGGCGGTGCGCATTGGCGTGTCTCCGAAGGTCGGGGCTCTCTAGCAGATAAGCGCAGAGGCATAAAGATTGCGTTGCGGGATCGGGATACCCCCTCCTAGCCTCCCCCTGATAGGGGAGGGACCGCCTTGTGGTTAAAACGCGATCCAGTTCCAAGAGTGGAGAGATCCCTCCCCCTATCAGGGGGAGGCTAGGAGGGGGTACTCCGATGTCACCGCCAACACCGCCGCCAAAAACTTATCCCCGCCCCCAAACCCCGTGCCACTATGTCCCCATCCCGCCAGTCACCGGTCCCCACGCAGGGCCGGGCGGGGTGACCGTGGGAGAGGGGCGCTTCTCCAGTGGGGTTGGAAACTCGGCAGCCGGACCTGCAAGAATGGTACCGCCTGAACCGGACCCTGCACAAAAGCGGATCGTGACGGGCGGCCTTTGGCTCCCAATTATCTACAAGGTCGAGTCAAAGGCCGCCCGTTACAGTGAAACCGCGACGCCTCAGGGCCGGGCGGCGTTTCCGCACGGGAAGGCCCGCCATCCGGCGCTTTTACCCATCCGAAATCCCATTATTTGACCAATTGATAAAAAATTGGAGCTGCGCTAGCCTCCATTTGGGGAATACAGCAGCAAGGGGAGTTTTACGTGGCACAGGGTGTTCTCAAACAGGGCATCGCGCCCGGACGACTGGCTCCCGACCAGTATCGATCGAACTTTGCGGACCTCCATCCGCCGCTCGACCGGCACGAGGCCCATGTCGAGGCCGACCGGTGCTATTTCTGCTATGACGCGCCTTGCATGAATGCCTGTCCGACCTCGATCGACATTCCCTTGTTCATCCGCGAAATCGCCACCGACAATCCGATGGGCGCGGCCGAAACCATTTTCGAGCAGAACATCCTGGGCGGCATGTGCGCCCGGGTCTGCCCCACCGAACAGCTTTGCGAAGAAGCCTGCGTCCGCGAGGAGGCCGAGGGCAAGCCGGTCAAGATCGGGCAATTGCAGCGCTACGCCACCGATATCGCCATGTTCCACGGCGCCCAGTTCTTCGAACGCGCTGCCCCGAGCGGCAAGACAGTGGCTGTCGTCGGCGCCGGCCCGGCCGGCCTTGCCGCGGCGCATCGCCTCGCCGTTAGAGGCCATGACGTCGTGATGTTCGATGCCCGGCCCAAATCAGGCGGCCTCAACGAATATGGCATCGCCTCCTATAAAAGCACGGACGGTTTCGCTCAGCGCGAGGTCGATTACGTCACCGCCATTGGCGGCATCACTATCGAGCATGACAAGGCGCTCGGCCGCGACTTCACCCTCGAAGACCTGCAGGCGCGCTACAGCGCCGTGTTCCTCGGCATGGGCCTGGGCGGCGTCAATGCGCTGCGGGCTGAAAACGAAGACGCCGACGGCGTCGCCAATGCCGTCGATTTCATCGCCGAATTGCGCCAGTCCACCGATCTCGCCAATTTGCCCGTTGGCCGCCGCGTCGTCGTCATTGGCGGCGGCATGACGGCGGTGGATGCCGCCGTGCAATCCAAGCTGCTCGGCGCCGAGGAAGTCACCATGGTCTATCGCCGCGGCAAGGCGCAGATGAGCGCTTCGGAATTCGAGCAGGACCTGGCCGCCGCCAAGGGCGTCACGATCCGCCACTGGATGGCCCCCAAGCGCGTGCTGACCGATGGCGGAAAGGTCACCGGGATCGAGCTGGCCTATACAACGCTTGTCGATGACAAATTGATCGAGACCGGCGAGATCACCACCATCCCGGCCGATCAGGTGTTCAAGGCCATTGGACAGACCCTGAGCACGGATGGCGGGCTGGAACTGATCGGCGGCAAGATCGCCGTGGACGAAGAGGGCCGCACCTCGCTGGCCGGGGTCTGGGCCGGCGGCGATTGCGCCAGTGGGGGCGACGATCTCACCGTCACCGCCGTTGCCGAGGGCCGCGACGCGGCCGAAAGCATTCACGCTTACCTTGCCGGAGGCTCCAATGGCTGATCTGCGCAATAATTTCGTCGGCATCAAATCGCCCAACCCGTTCTGGCTGGCTTCGGCCCCGCCCACCGACAAGGCCTATAATGTCGAGCGCGCCTTCAAGGCGGGCTGGGGCGGCGTGGTCTGGAAGACGCTGGGCGAGGAAGGCCCGCCCGTCGTCAACGTCAACGGCCCGCGCTATGGCGCCATTTTCGGGGCCGACCGCCGCCTGCTGGGTCTCAACAATATCGAGTTGATCACCGACCGGCCGCTGCAGGTCAACCTGCAGGAAATGAAGCAGGTCAAGATGAACTGGCCCGATCGGGCGCTGATCGCCTCGATCATGGTGCCCTGCGTCGAGGAAAGCTGGAAGGCCATCCTGCCGCTGGTGGAAGAAACCGGCGCCGATGGCATCGAGCTCAATTTCGGCTGTCCGCATGGCATGAGCGAACGCGGCATGGGCGCCGCCGTCGGCCAGGTGCCCGAATATATCGAAATGGTGGTGCGCTGGTGCAAGCAATATACCCGCATGCCAGTGATCACCAAGCTCACCCCCAATATCACCGATATTCGCAAGCCCGCCCGCGCCGCCAAGGCCGGCGGCACCGACGCCGTCTCCTTGATCAACACCATCAATTCGATCGTCTCGGTCGATCTCGATGATTTCGCCCCCGTGCCCACCGTCGCCGGCAAGGGCACGCATGGCGGCTATTGCGGCCCGGCGGTCAAACCCATCGCGCTCAACATGGTCGCCGAGATTGCCAGGGATCCCGAAACCCATGGCCTGCCCATTTCGGGCATTGGCGGCATTACCACCTGGCGCGATGCGGCCGAATTCATTGCCCTGGGCTCAGGCAATGTGCAGGTCTGCACCGCGGCGATGACCTATGGCTTCAAGATCGTCGAGGAGATGATTTCGGGCCTTTCCAACTGGATGGACGAAAAGGGCCATAAGGACCTCGATGCCATTACCGGCCGGGCGGTGCGCAATGTCACCGATTGGCAATATCTCGATCTCGAATATGTCGCCAAGGCCAAGATCGACCAGGACCTCTGCATCAAGTGCGGCCGCTGCCACATTGCCTGCGAGGACACCTCGCACCAGGCGATCAGCAAGGAGAAGGACGGCAAGCGGCATTTCGAGGTCATGAACGACGAATGCGTCGGCTGCAATCTCTGCGTCAATGTCTGCCCGGTGGACGATTGCATCACCATGGAAGCCCTGCCCGTGGGGACCCTCGACGAACGCACCGGGCGCGTCGTCACCGGCAAATATGCCAATTGGACCAGCCATCCGAACAATCCCATGGCCAAACCCGCGGTGGAACCGGCGGAATAGGGCGCAGTTCTGGAGAGCCGCTCGGATCACCTCGCCCCTCAGGGGAGAGGTCGACGGCGAAGCCGGCGGGTGAGGGGTGCGATGCTGCAAGATGGGTGATGGTCCAGCATGGCGCCCCTCACCCTGACCCTCTCCCCTGAGGGGCGAGGGGACGATGGAGCCGTTGGGTCATTGCATGTGCTGGGCCGATCAAAAATCTATCCCCCACCCCACAAGACCGACTAAACTTGGCCGGACGAAGAATACTCCCGCCTCTATCCTGTCGAATTCTGACAGTGTGAACCGTCATAGCATTGTCCGCACTTATCTCAACACAGGACTATGCCATGCCGACCGACCTGCCTTCGACCCTCATCCTTCTCGCCCGCCTGCTCCTGGGCGGTTCCTTCCTGATTTTCGGGATCCGCAATATCGCCAATATCGATGGCCTGACCGCGGCCCTCACGGCGCGCCGGCTGCCCCTGCCCCGCATCGCCGCCATTATCGGGGTGGCGCTGCAGATCGTGGGCGGGGCGCTGACCGCCATCGGGCCATTTGCCGCCTGGGGTGGCGCCGCTCTCATCGTCTTCGTGGTGCTCGCCACCGTGCTGTTCCACAATTTCTGGGATTATGAAGGTGCCGACCGCGCCAGCCATGTCACGGCGGCCATCATGAATACCGGGCTGGCCGGTGCGTTCCTGCTGGTCACCGCAATCGGTCTTTGACCGAAAAGGGCGCTATTCAATTTTGAATGGATGAGGATCGATTTTTGGGAAATTACTTCGTTACCGAATGACCGCATGATCCCGCCAGTTCAGGAAAGGATGACGCCATGACCAGCAAGATTTCGGGCCAATATACCATTGCCGATGCCGTACTTCTGCAACGGCTCGAAGGGTTCGCGGCACTGGCACTGGGCGCGGTGGCCTATGCCTGGCTCGGCCAGTCCTGGCTGGTGTTCGCCGTGCTCTTTCTCGTGCCCGATATCACCATGCTGGGCTATCTCCGCTCAGCCCGGTTGGGCGCGCTGGTCTATAATCTGGGCCATACCTATGCGGCGCCCGGTTTGCTGGCTCTGGCCGGATTGGTCGTGGGTCCGTTGGCCTATGGCCTCGCCGCCATCTGGGTCGCCCATATCGGGTTGGACCGGATGCTGGGCTATGGCCTCAAGCTCGGAAGCTTCGAGGCCACCCATCTGGGCCCGATCGGCAAGGCGCGGCGTGGCCTTTAGCTCAAGCCTTCAGCACCCGATAGTCCATATGGGTCGCGAATCGCGTTACCCGGGCGCCAATGGGTTCGAGCTTCGCCGTCAGCCCGTCCCACAGGCGCTCGCCATGGCCGCTGATCCATGTCGACAGCTGCAGATGCAGCAGATCGACGGCGCCGGTATTGAGATAGTGGCGCAAGGTGCTGACCCCGCCCGCTACGGCAACATTGCGCGCGCCCGCCGCTTCGTGCGCCCGGGCCAGCGCCATTTCGGCCCCCTCGGTCACGAAGTGAAACACCGTGCCGCCCTCCATTTCGATCGGCGGACGCGTATGATGGGTCAGCACGAAAACCGGCGCGTGATAGGGCGGATTGGGTCCCCACCAGCCCTTCCATTCCGGCTCCCAGACATCGGGGCCGGGCGCGGCAAACATGTTGCGGCCCATGATGAAGGCGCCGTAGTCGCAGATGGCGTCGAGTTCGGCCTGGTTATTCTCGCCATCCTCGAACCGCCAGCGGGCCAGCTGATGCAGATCCATATCGCCGAAGGGCTGTTCACGGGTCTGGTTGCGGCCAGTCCCGAAGCCATCGAGAGAAAGCATCATATGCGCGCCAACCTGCTGGGTCATTTCCCGCTCCATCACTTAATGATTGACTTAAGTATTAGGACGACAAAACCCGCCTGTCAAGCAGGCGCAAAAATCAGCCCTTGGGCCGCGGCGTCAGGCCATAGAGGAACAATTGCTCGAGATAGCGGGCGGCATCTTCAAAACGCCCTTCGCCACCCCGCGCCGGGCCGAGCACGGCCCGCACCTGCACGTCGAAATCGGCATAATGCTGGGTCGTCGCCCAGATCGAGAAGATCAGGTGATAGGGGTCGGTCCGCGTGATCCGCCCCTGGTCCATCCAGGCGGTCAGCACCGCCGCCTTTTCATCGACGAGATTTTTGAGATCGACCTCGATCATCTCGATGATGCGCGGCGCGCCTTGCAGCATTTCATTGGCAAAGAGCCGGCTTTCGCGCGGAAAGTCGCGCGCCATTTCCAGCTTGCGACGGATATAGGAGCGAATTTCGGGGAAGGGATCGCCGTTCTCATCCATGTCGCGCAGCGGCGCCAGCCAGGTCACCAGCAATTCGGAAATCAGCCGGCGGTGAATCTCTTCCTTGCGCGGAAAATAATACAGCAGGTTCGGCTTGCTCATGCCCGCCACTTCGGCGATCTGGTCGATCGTGGCGCCGCGGAAGCCGTGCAGGGAAAACACGTCCAGCGCCGCCTCGAGGATGATGTCCTGCTTTTCCCGCTGGATCCGGGTCAGCGGCCGGGCCTTTTCCTTGACCTGCGCAACGGCTTTGGCCGCCGCCTTGTGCTGGCGCTTGGCGGGTTTTGGCGACGGAGAGCTTTTCAACTTGATCGGCGGCATTTTCGCCTTGCGGGAAGTTTTGGGAGTGCTAACATTTTTCCAACTGGTCAAAATTCTTGGTAACACGTTCCCACGTCAAGAGCCAATAAACATGACCGGCCGCGTCATATAAATATGGGAGCGAGGGGTAATCGTGTCCACTTCAACAAACAACGCGCCGAACGATCTGAGCGCCTTCTGGATGCCGTTCACGGCCAACCGGCAGTTCAAGAAATCCCCGCGCATGTTTGTTGCGGCCAAGGACATGCATTACACCACTTCGGACGGCCGCCAGGTGCTCGATGGTACCGCGGGCCTCTGGTGCGTCAATGCCGGCCATGCCCGCCCGCTGATCGTCGAGGCCATCGCCAAGCAGGCCGCCGAACTCGATTATGCACCGGCCTTCCAGATGGGCCATCCCAAGGCGTTCGAATTGGCCAATCGGCTGGTCGATATCGCGCCAAAGGGTCTCGATCATGTGCTGTTCACCAATTCGGGTTCGGAGTCGGTTGAAACGGCGCTCAAGGTGGCCTTGGCCTATCATCGTGTCAAAGGCGACGGCAGCCGCTTCCGCCTGATCGGCCGCGAGCGGGGCTATCATGGCGTCAATTTCGGCGGCATTTCGGTGGGTGGCATTGTCACCAACCGGAAAATGTTCGGCACGCTGCTGACCGGCGTCGATCACTTGCCGCACACCCATAACCTCGCCAAGAACGCCTTCACCCGCGGCGAGCCCGAACATGGCCTCGACCTCGCCGATGAACTCGAACGCATCGTCACCCTGCACGATGCTTCCACTATCGCCGCCGTCATCGTCGAGCCGGTCGCCGGCTCCACGGGCGTGCTGATCCCGCCCAAGGGCTATCTGCAGCGCCTGCGCGACATCACCAAGAAGCACGGCATTCTTTTGATCTTCGACGAGGTCATTACCGGCTATGGCCGCCTCGGCACGCCATTCGGCGCCGACTATTTCGGCGTCACGCCCGATATCATGGTCACCGCCAAGGGCCTGACCAATGGCATCATTCCCATGGGCGCCGTGCTGGTCTCGGCCGAAATCCACGATGCCTTCATGGGCGGGCCCGAACATGTCATCGAGTTCTTCCACGGCTATACCTATTCGGGCAATCCGGTGGCCTCGGCCGCCGCTCTGGCGACGCTCGAAACCTACAAGCAGGAAGGGCTTTTGACGCGCGGCGCAGAACTCGCGCCCTATTTCGCCGATGCTCTCCACTCGCTCAAGGGCGAACCCCATGTCATCGATATCCGCAATATCGGGCTGGTCGGCGCCATCGAGCTTGACCCGATCGCTGGTTCACCCACCAAGCGCGCCTTCTCGGCTTTCCTCGCCGCCTATGAAAGCGGCTTTTTGATCCGCACCACCGGCGACATCATCGCGCTGTCGCCCCCGTTGATCATCTCCAAGGGCCAGATCGACGAATTGATCGACGGAATTCGCACCGTGCTGCGGGGGATTGCATAATGAACATCATCGAAAACGCCGTTGCCGGCAAACGCTATGTCTCAACTGGCCGCCGCGTGCCGGTGTTCAACCCAGCCACCGGCGAAGTCTCGGCCGAACTGCCGCTCTCGACGCTGAGCGAACTCAACGACGCCGTGGCTTCGGCCAAAAAAGCGCAGGTGGCCTGGGGCAACACCCCGCCGATGAAGCGCGCTCGCGTCATGTTCAAGTTCAAGGCTTTGCTCGACCAGCACGCCGACGAACTGGCCCGCGAAATCTCCCGCGAACATGGCAAGGTGCATGACGACGCTTTGGGCGAAGTCGCCCGCGGCATTGACTGCGTGGATTTCGCCTGCGGCATTCCGCAGCTGCTCAAGGGCGAATTCAGCCGCAATGTCGGGCCGAGCATCGATTCCTATTCCGAACGCCAGCCGCTCGGCGTCGTGGCGGGCAGAACTCCGTTCAACTTCCCGGCCATGGTGCCGATGTGGATGTATCCGGCCGCCATTGCCTGCGGCAATGCCTTCATCCTCAAGCCTTCCGAACGCGATCCCAGCGCCTCCATGCTGGCCTGGAACCTCTTCATGGAGGCCGGGCTGCCGGAAGGGATTCTGAATATCGTTCATGGCGACAAGGAAATGGTCGACGGCATCCTCGACCATCCCGACATCAAGGCCGTCTCCTTCGTCGGCTCCACGCCCATCGCCGAATATGTCTATCAGCGCGGCACCAAGGCCGGTAAGCGCGTGCAGGCCCTGGGCGGCGCCAAGAACCATATGGTCATCCTGCCCGATGCCGATCTCGACCAGGCCGCCGATGCGCTGATGGGCGCCGGTTATGGTTCGGCCGGCGAGCGCTGCATGGCCATTTCGGTCGCCGTTCCCGTGGGCAAGGAAACGGCCGATGCGCTGGTCGCCAAACTCAAGCCGCGCGTCGAAAGCCTCAAGATCGGTCCGGCCACTGACAAGGATGCCGAAATGGGTCCGGTCGTCACCAAGATGCATCGCGACAAGATTCTTGGTTACATCGATTCCGGCGTGGAACAGGGCGCGAGCCTTGTTGTCGACGGCCGCGGCTTCAAGCTGCAGGGCTATGAGAACGGCTATTATGTCGGCGGCACGCTGTTCGACAATGTCACGCCCGAAATGACCATCTACAAGGAAGAGATTTTTGGCCCCGTGCTTTCTGTGGTGCGTGCCAATGACTATGCCGAGGCGGTCAAGCTGATCAACGACCACGAATATGGCAATGGCACCGCCATCTTCACCCGCGACGGCGACGCCGCCCGCGAATTCGCCGACAAGATCGAAGTGGGCATGGTGGGCATCAACGTCCCCATCCCGGTTCCCGTCGCCTATCACTCCTTCGGCGGCTGGAAGCGCTCGCTCTTTGGCGACCACTCCATCTATGGCCCTGAAGGCGTGCATTTCTACACCCGCCTCAAAACCGTCACCACCCGCTGGCCCGCCGGCATCAAGGGTGGCGCCGAATTCAGCTTCCCGAGCGTTAAATAATCGAAATGAAACGCGAAACGAGCCCCGACCGCGATGCCGAAACCACCTCTCCCCTGAGGGGAGAGGTCGACGCGCAGCGGCGGGTGAGGGGTTCAGCCTCGCGGGCACGCTCATTACGTCGCAACTCGACGGACGCGGAAGCACGATTGTGGTCCGTTCTCCGCGCTCGCCAATTGGACGGCTATAAATTCGTCCGCCAGTTGGCCATTGGCCCCTATTTCGCGGACTTCGCCTGCCGTGAGGCGGCATTGATCATCGAAGTCGATGGCGGACAGCATGCGGAATCCAGCCGGGACGATCGCCGCACGGAATTTCTGACAACCCTGGGCTATTCGGTATTGCGGTTCTGGAACAATGAGGTGCTGGGCAATTTTGAAGGTGTACGCTTTTCAATCGCGTCCACCCTGGCACTGAACCCCTCACCCGACCTACGCTTCGCTCCGGCCACCCTCTCCCCTCAGGGGAGAGGAGAAGGCGGCGCACGCGCCGCAACCACCAAACAACGCAGCTTTCGGCTCAATGCCGAACCAATCCAAGAGTAACGCCCATGTCTGCCCCCGGAGAAAACCTCAAGATCAATGGCGACCGTCTGTGGGATAGCCTCATGGATATGGCCAGGATCGGCCCGGGCATTGCCGGGGGCAATAATCGGCAGACGCTGACCGATGAGGATGGCGAGGGCCGTCATCTGTTCCAGCGCTGGTGCGAAGACGCGGGGCTCAGCATGGGCGTCGACAAGATGGGCACCATGTTCGCCACCCGCGCCGGCACCGACCCCGATGCGCTGCCGGTCTATGTCGGCAGCCATCTCGATACCCAGCCCACCGGCGGCAAATATGATGGTGTGCTGGGCGTGTTGGCCGGGCTCGAAGTCATCCGTTCGATGAACGATCTGGGGATCAAAACCAAGCACCCCATCGTCGTCACCAATTGGGCCAATGAGGAAGGCGCGCGCTTTGCGCCGGCCATGTTGGCCTCGGGCGTGTTCGCGGGCGTTCATTCCATCGACTATGCCTATGGCCGCAAGGACATGGACGGCAAGACTTATGGCGACGAGCTCAAGCGCATCGGCTGGCTGGGCGAGGAAGACGTGGGCGCACGGAAGATGCATGCCTATTTCGAATATCACATCGAGCAGGGCCCCATCCTTGAAGCCGAGAACAAGCAGATCGGCATCGTCACCCATTGCCAGGGCCTGTGGTGGCTCGAATTCACATTGACCGGCAAGGAAGCCCACACCGGCTCGACCCCCATGGCCATGCGCGTCAATGCGGGGCTAGCCATGGCGCGCATCATCGAGGCGGTGCAGGCCATCGCCATGGAAAACCAGCCGGGCGCCGTGGCCGGTGTCGGCCAGGCAAAATTCTCGCCCAATTCGCGCAATGTGCTGCCCGGCACCGTAGTCTTCACGGTCGATCTGCGCACGCCCGACCAGGGCAAGCTTGACCGCATGCGCGCTGCCATCGAGGCCAAGGCCGCCGAAATTGCCGCCGAACTGGGCGTCGGCTGCTCGGTCGAAGCGGTCGGGCATTTTGACCCCGTCACCTTCGACCCCACCTTGGTCGCCCGCGTCCGCAAGGCCGCCGAGGACCTGGGCTATAGCCATATGAACATCATCTCGGGCGCCGGGCACGATGCCTGCTGGGCCGCCAAGGTGGCGCCCGCCACCATGATCATGTGCCCCTGCGTCGACGGGCTCAGCCACAACGAGGCAGAAGACATCTCCAAGGAATGGGCAGCCGCCGGGGCGGATGTGCTGTTCCACGCCGTCGTCGAAACCGCGGAGATCGTGGAGTGACGCCTTTCAGCTAGCCATATGACCGCGCCCCTATTCTGAGGGGAAGAAGGGGCGCGGGACTTGCATTTCAGAGGGAACAGAAATGAGCAAAGTCATCAAGAACGGCACGGTCGTCACCGCCGACCTGACCTATAAAGCCGACGTCAAGATCGAGGGCGATAGCATCGTCGAGATCGGCCAAAACCTATCCGGTGATGAAGTGCTCGACGCCAGCGGCTGCTACATCATGCCGGGCGGCATCGATCCGCATACTCATCTCGAAATGCCTTTCATGGGCACCTATTCGGCCGATGATTTTGAATCCGGCACCCGCGCGGGTCTGGCGGGCGGCACGACGATGGTGGTCGATTTCTGCCTGCCCAATCCCAATCAGAGCCTGCTTGAGGCCCTGCAGATGTGGGACAACAAGACCGGCAAGGCCAATGCCGATTATTCTTTCCACATGGCGATCACCTGGTGGGGCGAGCAGGTCTTCAACGAGATGGCCGAAGTGGTCGATCGGGGCATTACCAGCTTCAAGCATTTCATGGCCTATAAGGGCTCCCTGATGGTCAATGACGACGAGATGTTCTCGTCCTTCCAGCGCTGCGCCGACTTGGGCGCGCTGCCATTGGTGCATGCCGAGAACGGCGACGTGGTTGCGGCGATGACGCAGAAACTGCTGGCTGCGGGCAATAACGGCCCCGAGGGCCATGCCTATTCCCGCCCGCCGGAAGTGGAGGGTGAAGCCACCAACCGCGCCATCATGATCGCCGACATGGCCGGCGTGCCGCTCTATGTCGTCCATGTCTCCTGCGAGCAGGCCCACGAAGCCATTCGCCGCGCCCGCCAGAAGGGCATGCGGGTTTATGGCGAGCCGCTGATCCAGCATCTGACGCTGGATGAAAGCGAATATTTCAACCCCGATTGGGACCATGCCGCCCGCCGCGTCATGTCGCCCCCCTTCCGCAACAAAACGCATCAGGATTCGCTGTGGGCCGGGCTGCAATCGGGGTCGCTCTCGGCGGTTGCCACCGACCATTGCGCCTTCACGACCGATCAGAAACGCAATGGCGTCGGCAATTTCTCAAAAATTCCCAATGGCACGGGCGGGCTCGAAGATCGCCTGCCCATGCTCTGGACCAAGGGCGTCAATACCGGCCGCCTGACCATGAATGAATTCGTCGCCGTCACCTCGACCAATATTGCCAAGATTTTGGGCCTCTACCCCAAAAAGGGCGCGGTGCTGGTGGGCGCCGATGCCGATCTCATCGTCTGGGACCCGGCCCGCAAGAAGACGATTTCGGCCAAGAGCCAGCAATCGGTCATCGATTACAATGTGTTCGAAGGCTTCGAAGTCACCGGCCTGCCGCGTTATGTGCTCAGCCGCGGCAAGGTCTCCATCGTCGAAAACGAGGTCAGGGCCGAGCCGGGCCATGGCAAATTCGTCGGCCGCGAGGCAAAAAACCCCGTCAATCGGGCGTTGAGCCAATGGAAAGACATCGTCGCCCCGCGCAAGGTCGAACGCTCCGGCATTCCGGCGACGGGGGTTTGATGACCAACGTCCCCCACCACTTCCCGACCTGTTGAGAAAGGCCTGCCCTTGTCCGTGACGACCGATCCCTCTGCCGCCATCACTGACAAGGCCCCGCCCCGAGCGGTGGTTTCCGCCGCCGGGCTCGGCCTCACGTTCAAGACCAATGACGGGGATGTCGTCGCGCTCAGCGACGTCAAGCTCTCGATTGCCAAGGGCGAATTCGTCTCCTTCATCGGCCCCTCGGGCTGCGGCAAGACGACGTTCTTGCGCACCATTGCCGATCTCGAACAGCCGACCTCGGGCACGCTGACCATCAATGGGCAGACCCCGGAACATGCCCGCAAGGACCGGGCCTATGGCTATGTGTTCCAGGCCCCCGCGCTTTATCCCTGGCGAACCATCGAAAAGAACGTGGCGCTGCCGCTCGAAATTATGGGCTATAACCAGGCCCAGCAGGCAGAGCGCATCAAGCGCACCATGGAGCTGGTGAACCTCTCCGGTTTTGAGAAGAAATATCCCTGGCAACTCTCGGGCGGCATGCAGCAGCGCGCCTCCATTGCCCGGGCTCTGGCCTTCGATGCCGATCTCTTGCTGATGGACGAGCCCTTCGGCGCCCTGGACGAGATCGTGCGCGATCACCTCAATTCCGAATTGCTCAAGCTCTGGGCGCGGACGCAAAAGACCATCTGTTTCGTGACGCATTCGATCCCCGAGGCGGTCTATCTCTCGACCAAGATCGTGGTGATGTCGCCCCGCCCCGGTCGGGTGACCGACGTGATCGAGAGCACTTTGCCGCGGGAACGGCCGCTCGATATTCGCGAAACACCGGAGTTTCTGGCCATTGCCGCAAGGGTGCGCGATGGGCTGCGGGCCGGGCATTCCTATGAGGAGACAGTGTGATGGCGGCCAGCCGCGATGCCATCGTCACCTCTCCCCTGAGGGGAGAGGTCGCCGCGAAGCGGCGGGTGAGGGGTTCAGAGCTTCGTTTAAGCACTCCGGTATTGCCAACCCCTGAACCCCTCACCCCAGCCCTCTCCCCTCAGGGGAGAGGGGGCATATCCAGCGTGGGGAATGCCTGGTGAACCGCGCCTTCCCCATCCTCATCGTCCTGCTCGCCATCGTCGCCGTCTGGTATGCCGCCGCCATCGGCATGAATGCGCCATGGCAGAACGACGTCTATCGTCGTGGCGACATGACCAATGTCCCTGCCACCCAATTCGTGCTCGATACCTGGAACCAGGAAAAGCCGGTGCTCCCCACGGCGCATCAAGTCTTCGGCGAACTATGGAATTCGACCGCCCTGGTGGCCCCCAATAAGCCGCGCAGCCTGCTGTTTCACGCCTGGGTCACCTTCTCCGCCACTGCGCTCGGTTTTGCCATGGGCTCGGTGCTGGGCATCTTGCTGGCCGTGCTGATCGTCCACAATGAGGCGATGAACCGCTCGCTGATGCCGTGGATCGTCGCCAGCCAAACCATCCCGATCCTGGCCCTGGCGCCGCTGATCGTGGTCATCGGCTTCAACATTTTTACCGGCACGATGGGCATTCCGACCGATCCGGCGCGGCTGCTGTCCAAGGCGATCATTTCGGCCTATCTCAGCTTTTTCCCGGTGGCGGTGGGCATGGTCAAAGGGCTGCGCAGTCCCGAGGCGATCCAGCTCGATCTGATGCATACCTATAATGCCTCGCCCGGCCAGACCTTCTGGAAACTGCGCTGGCCGGCCGCCATGCCGTTCCTCTTTGCTTCGCTCAAGGTGGGCGTGGCGGCGAGCCTGGTCGGCGCTATCGTGGGCGAATTGCCGACCGGGGCGGTGGCGGGGCTGGGCGCGCGGCTGCTGGCTGGCTCCTATTACAGCCAGACAGTGCAGATCTGGGCGGCGCTGGCCGCCGCGTCAATCCTGGCCGCCGTGCTGGTCATTGCCGTGGGTCTGGTCGAAAAGCTGGTCAACAGGAGCATGGGGGCGCGACCGGCATGAGCCAGGTGCAATATTATCTCGCTCTGGTGGCAGGCGGCCTTTGTGCTGCGGCGCTGGCCTTGAGCCTTGCGACGACGCCGCTCGAAGTCGGCCTGCTGCTCAAGGCTTTTCTGGCGCTGGGAACACTCTCGCTGATCCGCTTTTTCGTGCCGATCGGGCTCTGGGCCGATGGCGCCTTTGCCATATTGGGCGCCGTGGCGCTGCTGACCAGCATCGGTGTCTTTACCCCCGCACCGGGCTTTTTCTGGATGGCGCTGATCGCGGCCTGGCTCTTTGCCTGGCTCTTTGTCGAGCGGCTCTCCAGGGCCATCGCACCGGGCTATGCCGATAATGCCGGGCTGGGCCTGCTCATTCCCGTCGTCTTTGGGCTCACCATTCTGGTTGCCTGGGAAGTCATCACCCGGGCCGGCAATGTGCCGCAGGTCATCCTGCCGCCGCCCTCGATGATCTGGGCACGCATCACCAATTCGGTGCCCACGCTCCTGGCCGATTTCCAGCAGACCTTCCTCAAAGCGGTGCTGATCGGCTATACGCTGGGCTGCGGGCTGGGCTTTATCGTCGCTATCCTGATCGACCGGTCGCCCTTTCTCAAAACGGGGCTCTTGCCGCTGGGCAATTTCGTTTCGGCGCTCCCCATTGTCGGCGTCGCGCCCATCATGGTCATGTGGTTCGGCTTTGACTGGCAATCCAAGGCCGCGGTCGTTGTCATCATGACCTTCTTCCCCATGCTGGTGAATACCGTGGCCGGGCTCAATGCATCCTCCGCCATCGAGCGCGACCTGATGCGCACCTATGCTGCCGGCTATTGGCAAACCCTTATGAAGCTGCGCCTTCCCGCTGCGGGGCCCTTCATATTCAACGCCCTCAAGATCAACTCGACTCTGGCCTTGATCGGCGCAATCGTAGCGGAATTCTTCGGGACGCCCATTGTGGGAATGGGTTTCCGGATCTCAACCGAAGTCGGCAGAATG
>DATMSY010000067.1:0-9979 GCA_035565135.1 Devosia sp. | reverse complement strand
GTCACCGTGCCGGTCAGATAATCGCGCTCCCGATCGACATAGCTCAGCGCCAGCCGCCCCGGTGCTTCCCCGGCATCGCCACGCCGCCGCGACAGCACCGCGCCCTCGCCCGCCGCCAGTTCCGACGGATCAAGCGTCACGGTCTCAACCCGCCGCGCCACCCCCGCATGCAGCCCATCCACCGAGCCGCGCAGGCTAAGCCCCGTCACCTCCAGCAGCGGCTCCAGCGCCTCCCGCCCGGTCGTCGCCGTGCCCAGCACATAGCCCGACACAAGCGGCGCCGCCGGTTCCGCCGACAGCGCCACCCCATGTTCACCCGCAATGGCGCTCGCCAATTCATCGCTCGCCAGCCCGCCCAGCCGCCCGGTCAGCCAATGCCCGGTGCGATGGTTGGGACCATCGGCCCACACCTCCACCTGCGCCGGAAACGCCGGATAGGGCCGCGCGTCCCAGGTCCAGAGATAGATCCGGTCCGGATCCACCATCCCCGCTGGATTGTTTGCCGGGTCACGCCAATAGCGCTGATGCGCGCGCAGAAACTGCCGCTGGATCAGCGGGTCCGGCAGCCCGCTCGAAAAATACGGCCGCCCGCCTTCGGCGCTCTTGTCGTCGCCGAAAATATTGGGCTGATTGGCCCCCTTATCGACCGCGCCGCACCCGAGTTCATCGCACCATGCCGCCGCAAATTGCGGCCCCCGGAACCGGTCCGGATCGGACGCCGACAGAATGGCGGCCTCGACCCCATTGGGCCAGACCAGCCGCTGCCCCTTGAGCACCGGCCGCTCTTTATCGGGATGCACGTTGAGAATGCCGCTTTCCCCGCGCACCATGATGGAGATGGCCTCCGTCATGGTCTCGCCCACCAGGGCAATCGGCCCGATCTTTCGTGCCGCCAGGCTCCGCACCCATTCGGCCCCGGCCCTGGTCTTGCCCGAACCGCGCCCGCCCAGCAGCAGCCAGGTGGTCCAGTCGCCCTCCGGCGGGCGCTGCTTGTCCAGCGCCCAATGGTCCCAGTCGTAATAGTGCTGCTCCACCTCGTCGTCCGTCCTGGCGGCGACTTCGGCGAGCGTCTCAGCGGTTCTTGAACTGGTCAATGCGCTTGGCCAATTTGTCGCGCAGATCGGTCATGTCCTTCTTGGTAGCGGGCTCCACATTGCGCTGCGCCGCGCCCATTTCGATCAGCTTGTCGAGCGTCTTGACCGATATGCTGAGCACATTGGCCTGTTTTTCGATCGGTTCGTTCACCGCCATCTCCAGTCGCCGTATTTGCTTGTCCAAAACCTTCAGCATCCGGGCCACCAGCCCGTCCTGCCGCACGATGCGGGCGCGGGCGCTGAGCCAACCCTCGACCTGCCGCCGGTAGCGCAATTGCGCCAGCGTGATGCCGTAGCGCTTGCAGATCATTGCCGGCAGGAACTTGCGTCCCTCATATTCCTCGCGGATGGCGGCCCAGTTCGGCGCCGCCCCTTCGTTCTCAGCCATGGCGCCCTGCCCCGCTGGGCCGGCGTCACCGCCGTCACCCACTTTTCCGACCATGCCTGAACTATAGCTGACCAGCGTGACGCGGGGATAAGTTGGATAAGTCAGCGCAAACCAGCCCCGTCAAAAAGCGCTTGCTGCCGCCTTATTCGGGGCGTAAGACACCGCCGTCGCGAAAAGCGACCGCTTTCCTATGATCCGCCAAATGGCGTGAGTGAAACAGGTGGACGAATTGTCGTCCAGGCGGTCAAGCACACGCCACCATGCCCATCGGGCATGGTCGGCCAGCGTCTCCAGACAGAACCAGAACCAAACCGCCTGACCGCGGTCGGGCCCAATCGCGAGCTGCCGGCGTCCCATGCCGCCTGCTCGCCGGAGCGTGCTATGAACAAGCCCCTTGCTGTTATCTTCATCGCCATTATTCTCGACGCCGTCGGCATCGGCCTCATCTTCCCCATCCTGCCCGATCTGCTGGCAGAGGTGACCCACGCCGATAACGTGGCGCCCCTTATCGGCATCATGACTGCGCTCTATGCGATCATGCAGTTCATCTTCGCGCCGGTGCTCGGCTCGCTGAGCGACCGGCTCGGCCGCCGTCCCGTGCTGCTGATTTCGCTGGCCGGCGCGGCCGTCAACTACCTGTTCCTGGCCTTTGCACCCAGCCTCTGGCTGCTGTTGCTCGGCCGCGCCATTGCCGGTCTCACCAGCGCCAATATGTCGGTGGCCATGGCCTATATCACCGACATTACCCCGCAACAGCAGCGCGCCCGCCGCTTCGGCCTCTTCAACGCCATGTTCGGCATCGGCTTCATCATCGGCCCCGTGCTGGGCGGCGCCCTGGGCGATTATTGGCTGCGCCTGCCCTTCATCGCGGCCGCCGCACTCAACACGGCCAATCTGCTGCTGGCCTTTTTCGTGCTGCCCGAGTCGCGCACACCCGGCCGCGAAAAAATCGATCTCGCCGCCCTCAATCCCCTGCGCCCCCTGCGCTGGGCCTTCTCGATGAAGAGGCTGCTGCCCATCGTCTTCATCTTTTTCGTCTTCAGCGCCTCGGGCGAAGCCTATGGCACCAGCTGGGCCCTCTGGGGCAGCGACACTTTCGGGTGGAATGGCCTGTGGATCGGCCTGTCGCTGGGCGCCTATGGCCTCTGCCAGACCCTGACCCAGGCCTTCCTGCCCGGCCCCGCCGTCAAGCTGCTCGGCGAGCGCGGCGCCATTCTCACCGGCATTGCCAGCGTCTGTCTCGCCCTCACGATCATGGCCTTCGCCAACCAGGCCTGGATGGTCTTTGCCATCATGCCCATCTTCGCCCTGGGCGGCATTGGCGTACCGGCGCTGCAATCGCTGGCCACCCGCCAGGTCGATGAAAGCCAGCAGGGCCAGTTCCAGGGCGTCCTCGCCTCCGCCGTCAGCCTCGCCTCAATCGCCGCCCCGCTCGGCTTTTCCAGCTTCTATTTCGTGGTCAGGGCGCAATGGCCCGGCGCTATCTGGCTCTCGGTCGTCGCCGTCTACGCCATCGGCGCGTTGCTGGTCCTCGGCCTGCGCCTCAAGCAGGCTGAGCCTGTGGCAGAAGCGGCCTAAGCACAGGATTCGGCGAGCCCCGATCCAGTCCCCTCCCCCTTGAGGGGAGGGCTAGGGTGGGGGTGTCGCGCCCTCCACAAACTCTATGCCAGTGGATACTCCGACACCCCCACCCTCAATCCCTCCCCTCAAGGGGGAGGGAGGTAGACAGTGCCAATCCCCCTCACCCAAACTTCCGCCGAGCATCCAGCGCCAGCCCCAATCCCACACTCCCCAGCACATCCGTACGCACCACATCCGACTCCGGAAACATCGCGCCCAGCCGCCCAGCAATCGCCGGCACCTGCGTCGAGCCGCCCGTCAGGATCAGGCTATCGATAGCCGCCGCCCCAACCCCAGCCCGCCGCAGCGCCTCCTCAACGGTTGATTCAATGCGCGTCACCGAATTCTCCAATGCCGCCGTCAAATCCTTGATTGTCATCAGAGTTTGCAACTCGCTCTCACGCACCGGAAAGCGAAATTCCGTCGCCTCTGTACCGGAGAGTTCAATCTTGGCCGCCTCCACCGCCCCCACCAGGCGGTGTCCCAGCCGGTCCTCGATCAGCTCGATCATGACCTCGACCTTATCCGCCTCGCGCGCCTCCCGCCGCGTGCCCCGCAGGTCGCGCAGCGTCTGCGCATTGTAAAGCCGATTGATGCGATGCCAGGTCGAGAGATCATAATAGGGCGCCACCGGCAGATAGCGTTTGCCGTCCTTGGTCTGGCTCCCCAGCCCCAGTTCCGGCATGACCTTGGCCATGGACAGCAGCCGATCGAAATCCGTACCCCCCACATGCACGCCCGCCGTCGACAGAATATCACCGGCCCGTTCCACCGACCGCGCCCGCTCCGGTGACACCCGCACCACCGAAAAGTCCGAGGTACCCCCACCCAGATCGACGATCAGCGCCAGCCGCTCCGCCGCCACCTGCCGCTCATAGTCGAGCGCGGCGGCAATCGGCTCATATTGAAATTCGACATGGGTAAAATTCTGCCGCCGCACCGCCAGTTCGAGCTGCCGCTGCGCCTCGGCATCGGCCTCCGCGTCGTCATCGACGAAATGCACCGGCCGCCCGACCACCACCGCCTCGAGCGGCACACCGGCCTCGGCCTCGCCCCGCTCCTTGAGCCCGGCAATGAAAATGCCCAGGATATCGTCAAAGCGATAGGCGCGCGCGCCCACCCTGATGCCATCGTCGAACAGCGCCGTACCCAGCACGCTTTTGAGCGACCGCAGCAGCCGCCCATCGGCACCCGCCACATATTCGCTGAGCGCCGCCCGCCCAAAATAGATGGCGCGATCCTCGAAGCTGAAAAACAGCACGCTGGGCATGGTGGGCCGGCCATCTTCCAGCGGCAACAGTCGCGGCACGCCATCGGCGCCAACAAAACCCATGGTCGAATTGGACGTGCCGAAATCAAGGCCACAGGAAATGGTCATTGGAGCTGTCCATCATGAGGGAGTGCGCCAGCGGCGGCGCGAGGGGACGGCTCTCTTAAAGGCTGGGAACCGCCAGCGCAAGCACGGGCATTGAAGCCCCATCTGCGGAAATTCGCTTGAGACTACCCCACCCACGGTGTCATTCCGGCGAAGGCCGGAATCCATGCTGTGCCCTCTCCCCACACTGGATGGTGCTGATGGCCTTCAGCATGAATCCCGGCCTCCGCCGGGATGACACCGCATTTTTGGACGCGCCTGAAGCAAGCATTCCCCTTGTGGGGATGGGTAACCGAAGCCGTATTCGCCCCTCAAGCCGCCCTGCGCTTACGCTCCTGCGCCGGCCGAAGATCGGCAATTTCCAGCCGGCCCATGCCCTTGCGCTGCGCCCGTTTCAGCGCCTCGGCGCCCGCCTCGAAGAATTTGCGGTCAAAGCCCCCATCCGGATTGACCACCGCAAGCCCGATGCTCACCGTCACCGTCCCGGCATGGCTTTCCTTATGCGCCAGCCCCTGGCCGCGCACCGCCTTGAATATCGTCTGCGCCAGCGCCTTGGCCATCAGCACGGGCGCATCCGGCAGTGCCACCACGAAGGTCGCGCGGCCCAGTCGCAGGCAGGTGTCATCATCATGCGGCAGCGCATCGGCAATGGTCTGCATGATGGTCATCACGCAATCATCGGTCGCGCCCTTGCCATAGGCGTTGAAATATTCGCGATAGCGGTCGATCTCGATGACAAGCAGGCTCATCGACACCTTGCCCGCCGCCGACTGGTCCCACGCCGCGATCAGCTCTTCCTCGACCCGCGCACCCAGCTTGGGCCGCACACCGATCTGGCGGGCGATGGCCGCCTGCCCATAAGCCGGCCCCCGCTCCTGCCGAACCGGCCGCAAAGCCCCCAGCGCGCTCCGCACCCGCGTCCAGAAATGATCGGCATTATCCTTGGCAATCGCGGCATCGGTCATGACGGCCCTGTCCCCTGCAATAGCGAAGCGATCAGGCCACAACATGGTTAACCAGGGGTTAATACTTATGGTTAAGCAAGTATTACCAAGGACTAGGCTGCAAATGCCAAGCCGTCCCTTCTGGTAGCCCCGATAAGCCTCCCATAACCACCGCGCCTCCCCCGGAGGTCCACCCACAACACGGCACAAGCCCCGAACGCCCCAGATAAAACGCCCTGCGGCACCCAATTCCAGCAGGCTATAACCTGGTTTCTTTCTGTTAGTAACCAGGCTATAACCTGGCTTTAGATATCACAATTCCAGGCCATAGCCTGGTGGAGCCCCAAAATGCCGTGGAACCGCAGATTGCAGCGCGCTCGGGAAAGGCTGGACCAGCGCATGGCCCTGCTTCCTCCCGCCAGCCAAGTCGCCACGCCAACCAAAGGCTGGATACGCGCATTGCGCGACGCCCTGGGCATGTCTGCAGCCCAGCTTGGCGCGCGTATGGGCATACGCTCTCAATCGGTCGATGACATGGAAAAGGCCGAACAGAAGGGCAGCATCACCCTTGCCAGCCTGCAACGCGCGGCGACGGCCATGGACTGCACGCTGGTCTATGCGCTGGTCCCCAAAACATCGCTGGAAGAAATGGTGCGCGCACGCGCACGCTCAATCGCCCTTGCCGCCATTGCCAGTGTCGATCAGACCATGGCGCTGGAGGATCAGGCAGTCGCCGCCGATCTCGAACAACAGCTCGAAGACTATATTGCGGACTACATCTCCGAGCGCGATCTCTGGTCGGGCAAATGACGGACCCGTTCGCCGGGCCCGACGGCGCGACCCCGCTCAGTCCGCAGGATCAACGCGGCCTGCGCCAGACCTGGATTGTCACCCGCAGCGACCTCAATACGGCTGAGCAAGCCAATATCCTGGCCGGGCGGGCTTGGGCTTATCGTAGTCGTGTTGCACTGACTTCGGACGCCTACCTGGCCCGGCTACACAAGCGCATGTTCGGCGATGTCTGGTCCTGGGCAGGAAAGTGGCGCAGCCGCGAAACCAATATCGGCGTTCCTCCACATGAGATAGCCGTGCGTCTGCGGCAGTTTCTTGGCGATGTCGCCTATTGGCTCGAGCATGAAAGCTATCCCGCCGAGGAATTGCCCGTCCGCTATCACCACGGCCTCGTGCAAATCCACCCCTTTGCCAATGGCAATGGCCGCCATACAAGGCTCGCTGCCGATCTCATGTGCCGGCAGCTCGGCATTGCGCCGTTCACTTGGGGGCGTGACAGTCTCGATGCGGCCGGCGCTACGCGGCAAACCTACCTCTCGGCCCTCCGCGCTGCCGATCAGTACGATTTCGGCCCGCTTCTCGCCTTCGTGCGTTCCTAAATCTGCTCCGGCGGTTCCCATTCCGGCCAGTCCACGGCGTGCTCCTCCCAGGTATCGGGCTCGACTTCGGTTTCGAGGAATGTCCGCCCGGTCACCGAGACACCCACATCGATCACCGTTTGCGGATCGCCCGAGACCAGCGGGTGCCACCAGGCCAGGCCCTTGCCTTCGGCGATCCGGCGATAGGCGCAGGTGGTGGGGATCCATTTGATCTCGGTCACATTCTGCGGCGTCAGCTTGATGCAGTCGGGCACCTTGGCCTGGCGCCCGGGATAGTCCGTGCACTTGCAGCTATCGCCGTCCAGCAGCTTGCAGCGCACATCGGAGGTGATCAGGATACCGCTATCTTCGTCCTCGAGCTTGATCAGGCAGCAGCGCCCGCATCCGTCGCAGAGGGATTCCCACTCCGCTTCGCTCATTTGCTCGAGGGTTTTTTCTTCCCAAAAGGCCATCTTAACCTGACACGTGGCATTCTATTGCCGGTTCGCTTTGATACGCCATCATCGGCAATCATATTCCAGCGATTGAGTTGCATTCAGCCCCCGGCCAGACAATTGTCCGCCCCAGGGCAGTCGGGGACGCGAAGCGGTGCAGGATCCGTTCTACACGAAAGACAAGCGGACCAGGAAGTCGTCCTTCCTGGCGGCCGATGCGTGGCTGGATTCCTCGCTTTACGACTTCTGGCAGGCGCTGGGCCGCGGCTGGACCAGGTTCCAGGACATCATGTCCGTGTTCCGCGTTTCCGGTATCAAACGTTTCTTCGTCGAAATTTTGTCCGACGCCTTCACCTTCGGCGCCATCGGCGCGGTGTTGATGACCGCGCTCGCCCTCCCCGCCTTCGACGCCACCGCCTCGGGCGAATACAACAAGGCGGAAAACTATTCGGTGGTGTTCCTCGATCGCTTCGGCACCGAGATCGGCCGCCGCGGCATTCGCTCGGACGATTCCGTCGCCCTCAAGGACATGCCCGATTATCTGATCAAGGCCACGCTCTCCACCGAAGACCGGCGCTTCTACGATCATTTCGGCATCGACGTCGTGGGCACCTTGCGCGCCCTGATGAGCAATGCCTCGGGCGACGCCTCCACCCAGGGCGGCTCCTCGATCACCCAGCAGCTGGCGAAAAACCTCTTCCTTTCCTCCGAGCGCACCATCGAGCGCAAGATCATCGAGGCATTCCTCGCTGTCTGGCTCGAATGGCATTATTCCAAGGACGAGATTCTCAAGCTCTATTTCGACCGCGCCTATATGGGCGGCGGCAATTTCGGCGTCGTGGCCGCGGCCGACTATTATTTCGGCAAGAAGGTGCAGGACATTAACCTGGCCGAAGCCGCAATGCTGTCGGGCCTGTTCAAGGCCCCCACCCGCTATGCGCCCCACGTTGACCTCGCCGCCGCCCGTGGCCGCGCCAATCTGGTGCTCTCCAACATGGTCGCCGCCGGCTTCCTCACCGAAGGCCAGGTCACCGCCGCCCGCCGCCATCCGGCCACCCCGGTCGACCGCACGGCCGATGCCAATTCGCCGAACTACTTCCTCGATTGGGCCTTCGAGGAATCCAAGAAGATCATCGAGACCACTCGCCACGCCTCCAATAATTTCGTGGTCCGCACCACCATCGATACCACGCTGCAGAAATATGCCGAGGAGGCCGTCACCTCCACGGTGCGCGAAAATGGCGAGCAATATGACGTGTCGCAGGCCGCCATGGTGGTCACCGATACCGGCGGGGCCGTGCGCGCCATGGTCGGCGGCACCGATTACGGCAAGAGCCAGTTCAACCGCGCCATCGTCTCCACCCGCCAGCCCGGCTCGGCCTTCAAGGTCTTCGTCTATGCCGAGGCCATGGAACAGCTGGGCCTCAAGCCCACCGACACGATTACCGACCGCCCGGTCTGCATCGGCGACTGGTGCCCGCAGAATTACGGCCGCAATTACAAGGGCACGGTGACCCTCCAAAGCGCGCTGGCGCAATCGCTCAACACGGTCGCCGTCACCCTCTCGATCAAGACCGGCCGCGACCCCATTGCCGCGCTCAGCCACCGCATGGGCCTGCGCGCCGACTACCCCGTCACCCGCTCGCTGGCTCTGGGCGTGGCCTCTGTCTCCGTGCTCGACATGGCCTCCTCCTATGCCGTGCTGGCCAATGACGGGCTCAAGACCCCCGCCTATGGCATTACCCGCATGTCCACCCTCAATGGCGAACTGGTCTACGAAGCCGATCCCGATGCCCCGCGCGAGCGCCTGCTCAGCGAAACCACCGTCGCCGGCATGAATTCCATGCTGCGCAGCGTCGTCACCGGCGGCACCGGCCGCCGCGCCGACGTGCCCGGCGTTCCCGTGGTCGGCAAATCGGGCACGACTTCATCCTATCGCGACGCCTGGTTCTGCGGCTTTACCGGCAATTATGTCGCCGCCGTCTGGTTCGGCAATGACGATTACCACCCCACCAAGACCCTGACTGGGGGCACCCTGCCCGCCATGGCCTGGCAGAAATTCATGGCCTATGCCCATACCAATATCGAGGTCAAACCAGTCTTCGGCGTCGATTTCGTCCCCACCCAGACCGTGGTTGCCGAAGCCGATCCCGCCGAAGCCGCCGAGGACGTCGCCGAACGCCCCCCTACCCTCACGCCCGCCGCCGCCCGCAAACTGCTCGACCTGGCCGGCCTCTTCCACGGCGAACTCCGCGCCGCCAACCCCATCACCGACCAGGCCCGCGCCGCCACGCCGGTTTCCAATGTGGGGCTGTGATCGGTTTGTATCCGCAGAGACCTCATGGTGAGCCCGTCGAACCACGAGGTCGCGCGAGTGGAGCCACGCGTGCCACGACCACGTCCTTCGACAAGCTCAGGATGAGGTCTACTGGCAGCCACCTCCGATCCAGAACTAGCGCCAATCTGCACCTCTCCCTCGACGGCGACAGTGTTCACTCGAGCCCCACATCACCCACAATGTCATTCCGGCGAAGGCCGGAATCCATGTCCGCATCCACCCGCAACCACTGGCTTCACAGCATGGATCCCGGACTACGCCGGGATGACACCGCATTCTTTAAGCCGTCCGGAATATACACCGGCCCGACAGCTCCTGCGTCCCCTCGCCCCTCAGGGGAGAGGGCCAGGGTGAGGGGTGCGGTGCTGGGACATTGCCCTCGATTGCAGCATCGC
>DATMSY010000066.1:0-1648 GCA_035565135.1 Devosia sp. | reverse complement strand
GTTCGGTGGGCTGGGGCACGGGGTCGACCGGCGGCGGCAGCTCCTGGGGCGGCTCGACTGGAAGCTCCGGCGGCACGGGCTGTGGCGTGGGCGCAACCGGCTGGACGGGCTCGCCACCGAACAATCGCTTGAAAAAACCCGGCTTCTTGTCGGTCATGCATTCGCCTTTAAAGTCAGTCGTCGCGACGAGATTACGCCGCCTCGCGCAGGGCCTCACCCACCAGGCCATCGGTGGCCGTCCTGGTGATGCGAACGGCCAGGAGCTCACCCGGTTGCGCTCCGGGCACGGCAACCGGCACGAATTGTTCGGTGCGGCCCAGCCCGTCGCGTTCGATCAGCACATTCTCCACCTTGCCGACGCGGCTGGCGCAGAGCTTTTGGAACTGGGCCTCGCCCTCGGCCCGCAGAATGGCAGCGCGTTCGCGCGCCACGCGCTTATTGACCTGGGGCATGCGGGCGGCTGGAGTGCCCTCACGCGGCGAATAGGGGAAGACATGCAAATACGTCAGGTCCGCCTCGGTGACGATGCGGCGCGTGTTCTTGAACATCTCGTCGGTTTCGGTGGGGAAGCCGGCAATGATATCAGCGCCGAAGACCATTTCGGGCCGCAGGGCGCGGAGCTTGCTGACAATAGAAAGCGCGTCGTCGCGCGAATGGCGGCGCTTCATGCGCTTCAAGATCATGTCGTCGCCCGATTGCAGGCTGAGATGCAGATGCGGCATCAGCCGGCGATCGCTGGCGATGGCGTCGTACAGAGCCTCGTCCGCCTCGATGGAATCGATCGAGGAAATGCGCAGCCGCGGCAGGTCCGGCACGTGGCGCAGGATGGCTTGGGTCAGCTTGCCCAGGGTCGGGGTTCCCGGCAGGTCGGGGCCATAGGAGGTGATATCCACCCCGGTCAGCACCACTTCGCCATAGCCATTGGAGACGAGCTTTTTGACCTGCTCAACCACCGCGCCCATCGGCACCGAGCGCGAAGGGCCGCGGCCGAAGGGAATAATGCAAAAAGTACAGCGGTGGTCGCAGCCATTCTGCACCTGCACGAAGGCGCGGGCGCGCCCATCCATGCCCTCGATCAGATGACCGGCGGTTTCCCGCACGCTCATGATGTCGTTGACCTGCACCTTGTCGTTGAGGGGCAGGCCGAAGACCATGGGCTGGTAGCTTTCGGCCTTCATCTTGTCATTATTGCCGATGACCAGGTCGACTTCCGCCATGTCACCAAAGCTGCGCGCCTCGGTCTGGGCGGCGCAGCCGGTGACGATGATGCGGGCTTCCGGATTATCGCGGCGGGCCTTGCGCACGGCCTGCTTGGCCTGGCGCACGGCCTCGGCGGTCACCGCGCAGGTATTGACGATGATGGCATTGTCGAGCCCGGCCTTTTCGGCCTCGGCCTTCATCACCTCGGCTTCATAGGCATTGAGCCGGCAGCCGAATGTCAGAGTCTCGACGGCCATCAGGCCGCGACCTCGTTGCGCGCCCAAAGGCCGGTGGCCGGATCGAGCGTGCCGGTCCATTCGAGCTCCGCGGGGCCGGTCATCACCACATGATCGTCGCCCCGCCATTCCACTGTCAGATCGCCGCCGGGGAGGGTGACCACCGCCTTGCGGGCGGTGCGGCGGGTGCGGGCGCCATTGACCACGGCGGC
>DATMSY010000065.1:0-21960 GCA_035565135.1 Devosia sp. | reverse complement strand
GATATCGCTAAACGGAGGTTCCCGCTTTCGCGGGAATGACACCGTGGGGGGAACCAGTGGGGAAATACAATGAGGCCAGCTTCTGGTGGAAGCTGGCCTCATTCTTCAGACCCCTATCAGGGCTAAGCTTGGATCTTGCGATCCGGGGCGGGGTCCGGAAACTGGATCAGTTGATGCCGGCGGTGGTGGCGACGGTGATCTGGCGGTTGTCGAGCATGTCGACCCACTGGCCGGCATTGGCCTGGGACTGGCGCTTGACGTAGTGGTAGGGGGTATCGCTCCAGAGGCGGACGGCGCCGTCCTGGTTGTCGAGGACGAGATCGCCGCGGTCGGTGCGGACGATCAGCACGGCATGGCCGCCGCCATCGGCTTCCTTGACGATGGCCATCAGCAGGGTGCTGACGGGCCAGCCGGCATTGATCAGCTCGCGGCGCTTGGCCAGCGCGATATCTTCGCAATCGCCATAGCCGTTCGGATAGGTCCAGAATTCGTCGACCTGGTAGAGATCGGTATCGGCAACGGGAACGACGTTGGCGTTGACGTTGGCATTGATCTGCAGCAGCTGCGACCAGCGGGCCTCATCGAGCGGCATGGCGGAGACCACGTTCTTGTTGGCGCGGCATTCTGCGGGGCGGGTCTTGCAGAACTCGGCATGGCCGACCGGAATGCTGGTGGGCGCATCGACGACCTGGATGAAAGCCACATTGGTCAAGTCGAGGGCCTGGGCCGGGGCGGCAATGGCTGCGAGGGCGAGAAATGCGCCGAACAGTGCCTTGGTGTTGAAAAACATTGTGTGATCTCCCTGATGGAGACCACGTTAGGGACCGCCGATTAGGTCGATCCGAAAAGTGCAATGCAGTTTTTATGCAAGTTTTATAGATTGGATTCAGGGGTGGTTTACTATGCGGGGGGCGGGGGCTGGATTCCCCATTGGCATGAGTTTGGGAGGGCACAGCACCCCCACCCTTCCCTCCCCACAAGGGGGAGGGTGACATCGCGTATTTGGCAGCATAGTGCCACACCCACCGGGTTCACCCTCCCCTTGATGGGGAGGGCTCAGCTTTTCGCTAGCGAAAAGCGGGGGTGGGGTGACGAGAGCCCAGATGGTGGATCGCGGCCCTGAGGCTAATTCATCCGCAGGTTTTGCTGGACGACAGTGAGCATTTCCTGGGCGGAGGCGAATTCGACGGCGACGCCGTTCTGGAAATGGCGGACAACGCGGGCGCGCATGCGGCCCAGGGTCACGGGCGTGCCCATGGCGGGGCGCACGTCGAGTTCGATGGCGGCGCCGGAGAGCGAGATGTCGATGATCTTGCAATTGTAGCGGCGGCCATCGTCGAGGACGACGGTGGAGTGGCGGATATCGGGGACGACGCGCTCGTGGCGGCGGTCTTCCGGCAGGTTGAGGACATCCTTGTTGGCCAGCCAGGTGAGCTGGGCCGCCATCTTGTCGCGCTTGCGGGGGGAGGCGGCGATGTCCATTTCAAAGCCGCCTTCGGCCTGGGAGAGGATGGTGCCCTCGATGCGGCCGACATGGTCGATATAGGCGATGACGCGCTCGCCCACGACGCCGGCAACCGGAGCGATGACCATGGCGTCGCCGGGGGACATTTCGATGACCTGGCAGGGGAATTCGCGGCGATCGGCCAGCATGTAGCGGCCCAGCACGGAAACCTTGACGCGCTGGAAGCGTGCCGACTCGGCGCGGGTGCGCGCCGGAGCAATGAATCGCGGTGATTGAATGTCGTCGCTGAGCATTACCGGCCGGCCGCACTGTGTTTGCACGGTAACATAGGCGGGCTTGGTTAATGCTTGGTGTTGGCGGCGACCGGCAAATGCCGATCAAATGCCGCCAAAGGCCTTGGCAGTTTACTTACTGCGACCGCCGTCGATCACCGCCAGATGGGCATAGCGGCGGGCGCTGCGGCCATAAAGCGTGGCGGGGATGGCCATGGGGGAGGCGGCGCCCATATAGCCGCCGTCATTGCCCACATTGGTGGCGACTTCGCGCACGGTTTCTTCCATGGCCACATCGTCGGGCCAGATCAGGCGCAGGCCGGTAATGCGCTGCTCGAGAATGGGCTGCACGCCCAGCCAATAGGGCTCTTCCAGCGCGGTCATGGCGCCGAGCAGGCGCGTGTGCGTCGAGCCATTGTGGCGCAGGGGCATGAGGATGGTTTCGAAGGACACCTTGGTGTGGAGCGCGGTAGTGCCCTGGAAGGTGACCAAAGCCACGGCGTGATCCTCGGTGACGGCGCGGATCAGGGTATCCATGGCGTCGCGGTCGCGCTCATGCCAGAGATCGTTGAAGGAGCGGCCCTTGAGCTCGCGGCAGTAACTTGTGCACAGGTGTGAGCCGGCCAGGCGGAAAGAGAACTTCTCGGCTTCGTCGAATTCGAGAATAAAGGTATTGGCGAGCGCTTCGCGGATGCGCGTGGGATCGATATCCTTGCGGTCAGGCGCGCTGCGGGACCCACGAATGGCGTTCCAATAATCGTAGAGGGTCCGGGTGCTGGTCTGCATTGCTGTTCTTTCGCCGATGGCCATGCGAGCGCTCTCCCCTTGGAACGCATCCGCCGCATCCCGACATTCGCAAATGGCGGGGGCAAAAGCGCCCTTAAAGAACAGTTAAGGTTAACGCGGCTGTCCCAATGTGGAAAAGAAGAGCCAAAGCGGCGCGGCGCCAGCGAGTCGGGGAGTAGTGATGGTCGAACAAGGCGAGACACCAGGCCAGCCGGGCCGGGAGCCGGTCTTTCTGTTGCCGATGTCGGTGACGGCGCTGGCGGGCGTGATGGTGGCGATTCACGCCGCATCAACCTTTGTGCTTAACCAGCAGGGCTATAACGACTTCATCCTGTGGTTCGCGTTTTTGCCGCTGCGGATCGTGGCGGCGGGCAGCGATTTTTCGGCGGCCGTGCCGCTGATCTGGACGCCGTTCAGCCATGCGCTGATGCATGGCGGCTGGGATCATCTGCTGGTCAATGTGGCATGGCTGGCGATTTTCGCGACCCCGGTGGCGCGGCGCTATGGGGCCGGGCCGATGCTGGCGATCTTTTTCGTCTCGGCGGCAGCAGGGGCGGCCTTCTTTGCGGCGACGACGCTCTATTCGGGCGCTTATCTGATCGGGGCTTCGGGCGGGGTTTCCGGGCTAACCGGGGCGGCGGTGCGGTTCATTTTCCAGCCGGTGATCGTGGCGCAGCACCCCGAAACTGGGGAGCGGGTGATCATGGGGCGGCATCTGGCGGGGTTCGGCGATTTGATGCGGGACGCGCGGGCGCGGACATTCATCATCATCTGGGTGGTGCTGAATGCCGCCGTGCCGATCCTGCCGGCATTGACGGGCACCTCGATCGGGGTGGCCTGGCAGGCGCATCTGGGCGGGTTTTTCGCCGGGATATTGCTGGTGGGGCTGTTTGAGCGGAAGGGGCGGCACTGAGGGATTGTGCCACGACCTCGTGGTTCGACAAGCTCACCATGAGGTCTACTGGGGAGTCCACAGTTGCGCCTAAACCACCATGTCATTCCCGCGAAAGCGGGAACCCCTGTTTTCTCCCATTACATCCCGAAACGGAGGTTCCCGCTTTCGCGGGAATGACACCGTGGGAGCGGGGGATCGTGGGGCAGTTAGTAAACCTTCGCTGGATCAAACAGCCTGGGCAGGCCGGTGTCTTCCAGTGCGACGCTCTCACCCGTGACATCCACCCGGCGATAGAAGCAGGACCTGCGGCCGGTGTGGCAGGCGGCGCCGCGGCCGGTTTGCTCGACTGTCATGACCAGGGCGTCCTGGTCGCAATCGGTGCGCAGCTCGACCAGCTTTTGCAGCTCGCCCGAGGTTTCGCCCTTTTTCCAGATTTTGCCGCGCGAGCGGGACCAGTAATGGGCGATGCCGGTCTCGAGGGTCAGGGAGAGAGCTTCGGCATTCATATGGGCGAGCATGAGCACGTCCTTGGTCGAGGCCTCGATGGTGACGACAGTGACCAGGCCCGCCGCATCGAAACGGGGGGCGAAGAGGGGGCCTTCTTCCAACTGATCGTGGGTGAGGGCGGCGGGATCGGCGAAGGTGATGCTCATGAGCGGGTTTTAGCCCGCGCGGCGGGTTTGCGCTAGGTGATAGGTCAGGGCAGCGCGGAGGCAAAGGGCGAGGGGCTGGGCCGGGATAGGTACGGTGGCGGGCAGGAGAAGCGCGCGATTGCCGTCGAAGGTGAAATCACCGGCGAAATGGGCGCGGAAAGTGTCGATCAGATTGGTCTTGCAGTTGAAGAGGATTGCGCACTTGTCGGGCGCGGAGCGGACCATGCCGAGCCGGATGGTGGAGCCGCTGCGGCTGGCTTCGGTGAGATAGGCGGGTTCGCCCCATTTCAGCGTTTCGGTCAGGGGACCGACGCCGGTGGTTTGGGCGGCGGTGGTGAAGATCAGTTCGCGGATTTCCGATAAGCGCTGCCGTATCGGTTCGGGGTAGCGCGCGAGGGCTTGGGTGATCGGTTCGGGGACCGGCGGAGCGCTGGCTAATGGCTGCTGTTCGGACATGGTTGACCCCTCGTGCCGCGATCATAAGGAGCGCGAGGGAAACAGGCAAATGCAGGAGGGCCACGATCTGGTTCCCTCCCCCTTGAGGGGAGGGCTCAGCTTTTCGCTAGCGAAAAGCGGGGGTGGGGGTGTTGTGGCCTCAACACACTCGATATTGGCGGAGGGCTCGACACCCCCACCCTCGATCCCTCCCCTCAAGGGGGAGGGAGGCGATGGAGCCGAGGCCACTCATCTCAAACCAAGGTTAGTAGGCAGATCGCGGCCGGCTACCGCTTGCCAACCATGGCGAAGAAGCGGTCCTGTTCCACGCGGTCTTCGGCGAAGACGCCGGTGAAGCGGTGGGTGATAGTGGAGACGCCGTGGGCGTGCACGCCGCGCATGGACATGCACATATGCTCGGCTTCGAGCATGACGGCGGCGCCGCGGGGGCCCAGGTTTTCGTTCAGCGCGTCGAGAATCTGTGCGGTGAGGTTTTCCTGGGTCTGGAGGCGCCGGGCGAAGACTTCCACCAGGCGGGCGAGCTTGGAGAGGCCGACGACGCCATCGTGCGGTAGATAGGCGATGTGGGCCTTGCCGACGAAGGGCACCATGTGGTGCTCGCAATGGGAACTGAAGGGGATGTCGCGTACCAGCACGATATCGTCATAGCCGCCCACTTCCTTGAAGGTGCGGTTGAGAACTTCCTTGGGATCCTGGTCGTAGCCGGCATAGAGTTCGCCATAGGCCTTGGCGACGCGGCGCGGGGTATCGAGCAGGCCCTCGCGGGTGGGATCGTCGCCGGCCCAGGCGATTAGCGTACGGACCGCGGCCTCGGCTTCTTCCCGTGTGGGGCGAAGTGGCGCGCTTGCCATTTTGGGCAAGGGAAAAGGCGGCTTGACGCTGGCATCCATGTGGTCGGCTCCTTGCGGCGGCACCGCATTGAAAACAGCAATGGCTGCTTTTTGGAGCGGTGGGACGTGAGCGATGTCCTGACAGCCCGGGTGCGAGCACCTATATAGGAGGCTGGACACAGGCCGACAAGAAACAGAATTGTTCGTTTCATGGAACTCAGCGATCTCTATTCCGATAAAATCCTCGATCTTGCGGCAAATGCCCGCCAGCCGCCCCGGCTGGCTGCGCCCGATGCCAGCGCGCGCAAAACCAGCCGGGTTTGCGGCTCGACCATCGAGGTGGACCTGGTGGTGCGGGACGGGGTGATTGCCGAATACGGGCACGATATTTCGGCCTGTGCGCTGGGGCAGACTTCGGCCGCCATTGTGGCGCGGGAGATTGTCGGCACGCCGGTGGATGAGTTCCGGGCGGTGCGGGCGCAGATGCATGCCATGCTCAAGCAGAACGGCACGCCGCCGACGGGGAAGTGGAGCGATCTCAAATATCTCGAGCCGGTGCGGGACTATTCGGCGCGGCATATGTCGACGCTGCTGGTGTTCGACGCGGTGGAGGCGGCGCTGGAAAAGATCGAGTCCGCTGAATCGGTTACGGCTCTTTCTTGATGGATCGAGTCATTGCGCTGTTCTGGCGGGCGGTGGACTTGCCGTTCAAGATTGCGGCGGTGTTTTTGATCACGGTCTATCGCTATACGCTGTCGGCGTTCGCGGGGCGGACGTGCCGGCATTTGCCGACCTGCTCGGAATATACGCGGGATGCGATCTGGCGGTTCGGATTCTGGCCGGGGGGCTGGATGGGGCTGGCGCGGTTCGTGCGCTGCCGGCCGGGCGGAACGCATGGGTACGATCCGGTGCCGGAGAAGGTGCCGGAGACGGCGCATTGGTATGCGCCGTGGGGGTATGGGCGGTGGAAGTGATCGTGCCACGCCCTCGTGGTTCGACAGGCTCACCATGAGGTCTACTTTAAGGCCGGTTTTTCAGTAGACCTCATCCTGAGCTTGTCGAAGGACGAGGGCGTGGCGCGGTGTATGGGCTGGCACGGGACAAAAAGCGTGCTAGACAGGCCGCCTTGTTTGCAAAACGCAAGCATCATCCCAATTTCTGGAGACCTAAAATGACGATCAAGGTGACGTTCCCCGACGGTGCAGTACGCGATTTTCCGCGCGGCACCACCGGGACCACCGTGGTCGAAGGCATCTCCAAGAGCCTGGCCAAGAAGACGGTGGCCATGCGCTGGAATGGCGTGCTCAGCGATCTCAGCGATGGGCTGGAGGAAGACGGCCGCATTGAATTCGTCACGCGCGACAGCGGGTCCAAGGACGCGCTGGAGCTGATCCGGCACGATACGGCGCACGTATTGGCGGAAGCGGTGCAGGAGCTGTGGCCCGGCACGCAGGTGACGATCGGTCCGGTGATCGAGAACGGCTTCTATTACGACTTCAAGCGTGATGTGCCGTTTTCGGAAGAGGATTTCCCGGTCATCGAGAAGAAGATGGCCGAGATCATCGACCGTGGCGCGGCGTTCACCAAGGAAATCTGGACGCGCGACCAGGCCAAGGAATTCTTCAAGGCTCGCGGCGAGGCGTTCAAGGTCGAGCTGGTCGATGCCATTCCGGCCGACCAGTCGCTCAAGATGTATAAGCAGGGCCAGTGGATCGACCTGTGCCGGGGGCCGCATATGCGCTCGGTCAAGGATATCGGCACGGCGTTCAAGCTGACCAAGGTGGCCGGCGCCTATTGGCGTGGCGACAGCAATAATCCGGTGCTGAGCCGCATCTACGGCACGGCCTTCGCCACCAGGGAAGAGCTCGATGCCTATCTGCACATGGTGGAAGAGGCGGAAAAGCGCGATCACCGTAAGATCGGGCAGGAGATGGACCTGTTCCACTTCCAGCCCGAGGCGCAGGGATCGGTGTTCTGGCACCCCAAGGGTTATGTGCTCTACAACCAGATGGAGGCCTATATCCGGCGCCGTCTCAACTCGTCGGGCTATGTCGAGGTCAAGACGCCGCAGCTGATGAGCTCCAAGTTCTGGGAGGCTTCGGGACACTGGGGCAAGTATCGCGAAAACATGTTCGTGGTGCCCGACGAAGTGCCGGGGACGGAAGAGGAAGGGCCGGTTCTGAGCGGCAAGGGCGACCTGATGGCGCTCAAGCCGATGAATTGCCCGGCCCATATCCAGATCTTCAACCAGGGCATCAAGAGCTATCGCGACCTGCCGCTGCGGATGGCGGAATTCGGTTGCTGCCACCGCAATGAGGCCCATGGTGCGCTGCATGGGCTGATGCGCGTGCGGCAGATGACCCAGGACGACGCGCATATCTTCTGCCGGGAAGACCAGATCCAGGCCGAAACCGAGCATTTCGTGCATCTGCTCTATTCGGTTTATGAGCATATGGGCTTTGCCGATGTGGTCATTAAGCTCGCCACGCGGCCGGAAAAGTTCGGCGGCACGATCGAGCGCTGGGATGCGGCCGAGAAGGCGCTGGGCGATGCCCTGCGCGCGACCGGTTATGATTTCGAGATTGCCGAGGGCGAGGGGGCTTTCTATGCGCCCAAGCTCGAATTCCACCTGCGCGATGCCATCGGGCGGTCGTGGCAGGTGGGGACGCTGCAGCTGGACTATGTGTTGCCCGAGCGGCTGGACGCGACCTATGTCGCCGAGGACGGTTCGCGGCAATATGTGGTGATGCTGCACCGGGCGATTCTGGGATCGCTGGAGCGGTTCATCGGCATGATGATCGAGAACTATGCCGGCAAGATGCCGATGTGGCTGGCCCCGACCCAGGTGGTGGTGGCGACCATCGTGTCGGAGGCGGATGATTATGCGGCAAAGCTGGTGCGCCAGCTGCGCGAAG
Source organism: Devosia sp. (assembly GCA_035565135.1). Classification (GTDB taxonomy): domain Bacteria; phylum Pseudomonadota; class Alphaproteobacteria; order Rhizobiales; family Devosiaceae; genus Devosia. Next base: position 13,688 of record DATMSY010000065.1, on the reverse strand, counting down.
CGGGCATCCGCGCCGAAATCGATACGCGCAACGAGAAGATCAACTACAAGGTGCGCGAGCATTCGGTGGGCAAGGTGCCGCTGCTGTTCGTGGTGGGCAAGCGCGAGGCCGAGGAAGGCACCGTGTCGGTTCGCCGGCTTGGGACCGAAGGGCAGAAGGTCGAGCCATTCATGGATGCCTTAGTGTCCCTGATGGCTGAAGCCACCGCGCCCGACCTCAAGGCGAAGGCGGCTGCTGCCTGATGCCGCAACGTCCAAGCAATCGCGAAATCAAGGCCCTGACGCATCTCGGCGAAGAGAATGCGTTGGGGCCCGGCGATTTCAAGGATATCGGCGAAAAGGTGTTCACCGGCATGCTCAAGAAGGGCTGGGTGGTGGAGGCCGAGGGATTGCCGGGGAAATACCGGGCAACCATCAAGGGGCTGACGATCCACGAGGGCGAGATTATCTTTGCCGGACGGTGGCGCCGATAAGTTTTTACTTGAGGTCCTCGCGAAAGCGGGGACCTTTCATTTTAGATGTGCGAGAGATAAACGGAGGTTCCCGCTTTCGCGGGAATGACCTGGTGGGCGGGGTGGCGTCCGCAATAGGTAATATTGCGCCAGAGTAAGACAATGCCTGATCCCATCGCCATCACCCGCAATGTCAGCATCGACCCCTCGGAAATCGAGGAGACGTTCGTGCGCGCGTCCGGGCCGGGCGGGCAGAATGTCAACAAGGTGTCGAGCGCGGTGCAGCTGCGGTTCAACCTGATGGCGTCGCCCAATATTTCCGAAGCCATGAAGCGGCGGGTGGCGAGCCTGGCGGGCAAGAGGCTGACCAAGGATGGCGTTATCGTCATCACTGCCAATGCCCATCGCGACCAGCCGATGAACCGCGCGGAGGCGCAGCAGCGGCTGGTGGATTTGCTGGTGGCGGGCGCGCACGTGCCCAAGGCGCGGGTGGCGACGCGGCCGACGCTGGCATCCAAGCAAAGGCGGCTCACGGGCAAGGCCATCCGCTCGACGACCAAATCCCTCAGAAGCAGAAGGCCTGATCCCGATGGAGCCTAAACGTATTTTCGTGACGGGAACGGCCGGGTTCATCGGCTTCCATCTGGCGCAGCGCCTGCTGGCGGACGGGCATAGCGTCACCGGCTATGATGGAGTGACCAATTATTACGATGTGAGCCTCAAACGCGCGCGGCTGGCGCTTTTGGCCGAGCATCCCAATTTCACCTTTGTCGAGGCCATGCTGGAGGATGGCGCGCGGGTGAAGGAGGCGCTGGCCGGGAGCCGGGCGCAGCTGGTGTTCCACCTGGCCGGGCAGGCCGGGGTGCGCTACAGCATCGACCACCCGCAAAGCTATGTGCAATCCAACCTGGTGGGCACATCCAATGTGCTGGAGGCCGCGCGGGAGACGCCGCCCGAACATCTGATCTTTGCCTCGACCAGCTCGGTCTATGGCGGCAATACCAAGATACCCTTTGCCGAAACCGACCGGGCCGATAGCCCGGTGTCGCTCTATGCCGCGACCAAGAAATCGGGCGAGGCCATGGTGCATTCCTATTCCCATCTCTGGGGGATTGCGGCGACCAGCGTGCGGTTTTTCACGGTCTATGGGCCGTGGGGGCGGCCGGATATGGCGCTGTTCAAGTTCGTCTCGGCAATCCAGGCGGACAAGGCCATCGACATTTATGGCGAAGGCAAGATGCGGCGCGATTTCACCTATGTGGATGATCTTGTCGATGCGCTGGTGCGGCTGGCGGGCAAGCCGCCGGTCAAGGGTGAGCCGGTGAAAGGCGATAGTCTTTCGGCGGTGGCGCCTTATCGCGTGGTCAATATTGCCGGGGGCAAGCCGAGCGAGCTGATGGCGTTCGTCGCGGCGGTGGAGAGCGCGATGGGCAAGCCGGCCAAGCGCAACATGCTGCCGATGCAGCAGGGCGACGTGGTGGCGACGCAGTCCGATACCGCGTTACTGCATGAGCTGATCGGCGAGGTGCCGGAAACGCCGATCGAGGTGGGCGTGGCGCGGTTTGTCGAGTGGTACCGGCATTATTACGGCGTGAATTGAGACCTCAGTAGACCTCATCCTGAGCCTGTCGAAGGAGGAGGTCGTGGCGTCTCGGGCACGACCTCGTGGTTCGACAAGCTCACCATGAGGTCTACTGGGCATATGAACGGATAGAGCATTGACGACATCCTCCCTCAAATTTGGAACGAGTGGCCTGCGGGGTCTGGCGGTGGAGCTGGAGGGGCAGGCGGCGCGGGGGTATGTCGCGGCGTTTTTGCGGCATGTGGAGGCGCTGGGGCAGTTGGGCGGGGGCAGGGTGTTTGTCGGGCGGGATTTCCGGCCGTCGAGCGCGGCCATTGCCGAGGATTGCGCGGCGGCGATTGCGCTGTTCGGGCTGGAGGCGGTCGATTGCGGCACGGTGCCGACGCCCGCATTGGCGCTGCATGCCATGGCGGCGGGATGCTGCGCCATCATGATCACGGGCAGCCATATTCCGGCGGATCGGAATGGGCTGAAATTTTACCTGCCGGGCGGGGAGATCAGCAAGGCGGATGAGGCCGGCATTCTGGCAGCGCTGCGGGACGAGCATGTGCCCGATGGTGGGCTACCCATGGCCGATGAGGCCGGGCCGGCACTTGTCCGCTATGTCGAGCGCTATGCCGGGCTGCTGCCGGAGGGGGCGCTGGCGGGGCTGCGCGTGGGGGTGTTCGAGCATTCCAGCGTGGCGCGGGATGTGCTGTGGCAGGTCTTGCGGCAGGCGGGGGCCGAGGTGGTGGGCCTGGGGCGCGTGAACGATTTCGTGGCGGTGGATACCGAGGCGTTTGGCGATGCCGTGTTTGCGCCGCTCAAGGGGTGGATTGCCAGCGAGCGGCTCGATGCCATTGTGTCGTCGGATGGGGACGGCGACCGGCCGCTGTTGATGGATGGCAGGGGCGAATTCGTGCGGGGCGATGTGCTGGGCCTGTTGGCGGCACAATTGCTGGGCGCGCGCATGGTGGTGACGCCGGTGACGTCCAATTCGGCGCTGGAGCGGACCGGGTTTTTCGAGACTGTGCTGCGGACCCGGGTGGGGTCGCCCTATGTGATCGAGGCCATGGAAACTGCGGATAATGGCGTTGTGGGCTTCGAGGCCAATGGCGGCACGCTGGTGGGGACCGGTGTTGCGGGGCTGGCGCCGCTGCCGACGCGGGATGCCGTCTTGCCGCTGCTGAGTGCGCTGGGGCTGGCCGCGCGGCGGGGTGTTGGTGTCGACCGGATTGTCGCGGAACTGCCGCTGCAATATGCGCTGGCTGATCGGCTGCAGGATGTGCCGGCGGAGCGAAGCGGGCCGTTTTTGCGGCGGCTGGGGGACGACCGGGCTTTTGCCGAGGCGTTTTTTGCGCCGCATGGGATTGCGAGCCTGTCCACGATAGATGGGCTGCAGTTCCGGACGCTGTCGGGGGATATGGTGCATTTCCGCGCGTCGGGGAATGCACCGGAACTGCGGTGCTATGTCGAGGGCAGCACGCCGGAGGTGGCGCGGGATTTGCTCGATTGGGGGATGCGGGCGGCAGCGGAGTGGGTGCGGTAGGGGCCTGAGTTTTCAGCCCCCACGGCGTCATTCCGGCGAAGGCCGGAATCCATGCTGAAGGCTATCCAGCGCTGGATGTGCGTGGAGGACCACGGACATGGATTCCGGCCTTCGCCGGAATGACATCGTGGGTGGGCAGGTCCAACAGGAAAAAGGCCACCCAATGGGTGGCCTTTCGTTTTTACTTGGCGACGGCCTGGATGTTGACCTTGCCGATCAGGGAGGCGGGGTCGTTTTCGGCGGCCATGAAGTCGAACATGCCCAGGCCTGGTTCTTCCTTGGCGGTCATGTCCAAGGTGAGCTGCTTGGCCTTGCCGCTGACGAAGCTGTTGATGGCAGCGCCCACTTTCTGCGCATCGGCGGCGCCGGCGAGCAGGCCGACAACGGTGCCTTCGGCCAGGCCCGCAAAGATCGGGCGCATGGTGGCGGCGTCGCTGCCCTGTTCGGCGGCGGCAGCGGTGAGGACCAGGTCGGAGAGGCCGGCATCGGTGACATCGACGCGCAGGTGATTGATGGCCAGGCCCATGGCTGCGGCCAGGGCGGCATTTTCGTTGAGGCCGAACAGGGCTTCGGTGGCGTTGGTCAGCGTACCGGTGAGCAGCACAGTGGCCAGATTGGCGCCGGTGACCGAGACATTGTCGATGTCGATCTTGTTTTCGGCCTCGTTCCACGAGGCATCGAGGGTAAAGCCCAGATCGACATCGGTGATGCCCAGATTGGCCAGGGTCTGCAATTGCTCGTCGCCGCTGTCGGTGGGCAGCTTGACCAGGATATTGCTGGCGGCGGTGTAGAGATCGGTCGGGATGCCGTTGCGATAGGCGCCCAGCGTCAGATCGAAAGCGCCGATGCTGGCGGCGATGCGCCCATCGGGACTTTCGGGATCGGGCACGTCCATATCGACATCGGCGAAGGAGAAGCCGCCAAAGGCGGGGATGAGCGAGCGGACATTGGCTTCGAGCCACGCATCGTCGAGGGCGGCGGGTGCGGCCTCTACCACGGCGATCGGGCCGGAAAGGTCGGCCTGCTTGATTTCAATCTTGCCGATATTGAAGTGGCCATCGCCCTCGATGTCGAAGGTGAGGCCATCCATGGTCACGGCGGGGTAGATGCCCGGGCTCATGCCGGCAATGGTCATGCCCTTGAGGGCGATGTTCATCGGGCGGTCTTCATCGTCGGTGCCTTTGCAATCGAGGCCGGCGAATTCGACGGGCGAGGACTGGAAGGCGGTGAACATGTCGGCATAGATGTGCAGCGCCTTGCCGATGGTTTCGGGCGACGGCTGCTCGCCTTCGCGCTCCATGGCTTCGGCCATGCCGATAATGTCGGCAAAGCTGTATTTGAGCGGCCGGGCCTTGAATTCGGCGGCGGTGATGGGGCCGAAGGTGCAGCTGACTTCGGGGACGGTCATGGTGCCGCCTTCGAATTTGAGATCGGTATAGATGGTCTCAAGCTCGGTCTGCTGGCCGGCATTGATCAAGCCGTACATGCCGAGCACGCCGCTGATGTTGAAGTTATTGGCCGAGAAGGGGCCCATTTCGGCATTGCCTTCGCCCGGGCTAGCCAGGCTGGAGGCGGCGAGCTGAACCGAGCCGGCAACGCCATTGGCGATGTCGCTCAGCACCAGGTCGTTGACGGTGATCACGGTGTTGCTGCTGTCGTCGCCGATCGTGGTTTTGGCATTCACGACGATTTCGGGAATGGTGATGCTGGTGGCGGTGAGCCCGGCCAGTTCATCGGCGTGGCCGGCGATATTGCCGCTGAAAATGTCGCGCAGCGTGGCTTCGTCGATATTGGAGCCGACGGCGGCGATGGTGGGGATTTCCACGGTGAATTCGGTGACGGGCGCGGGGGCCGGTGCGGTGGTTTCGGCCGGCGGGGTCTTGACCTTCTGGGCCCAGGCGGCGCCGGCGGGCAGGCAAACGCTCAACAGGCAGGCGGCGGCCACGGCGCCAAGACGCTGCCGGGATGTCGGGCTAATCATCATGAATCTTCTCGCAGGTTCGTTCGCGGCGCAATTTGCGGCATTCGCCCGGGGGCTTCAATAGCCAAAGCCGAGACAATCGGGCGCCGGGGCGTCCGATTGCCATGATGGTGACATATATCGAAGGGGGTTCGCGGGGATTGCCGGGCGCTCGAAACGCCCGGGCGGGTAAATCAGGACCCGGTGCCGCGCAGGAATTCGCGCTGCACGGTGATCAGCATGATGCGCAGATCGAGCCAGAGCGAGAAATTCTGGATATAGGCGACGTCGTGATCGATGCGGCCGATGGCCGGTTCGCTCTGGGTGGTCGGGCCGCGATAGCCATTGGCCTGGGCCCAGCCGGTGAGGCCCGGGCGCATGTGGCGGCGATAGCTGTAATAGGGCACGAGCTGTTCATAGGGCACGCCGGCGGCGAGCTGCCCGCCGACATGGGGGCGGGGGCCCACCAGCGACATGTCGCCCCGCAGCACATTGAGCAATTGGGGCAGCTCATCGATGCTGGTGCGGCGCAGGAAGCGGCCCAGCGGCATGACCCGATCATCCTCGGCCACAGTCTGCTTCACCCCTTCGGTATTGCAGTGCTCGATATACATGGAGCGGAACTTGAGAATCGTGAACATCCGCCCGCCCAGGCCGACGCGCGGCTGGCGGAACAGCGCCGGGCCGGGATCGGACAGGCGGATCGCCAGCGTCACCATGATCAGCAATGGGGCGAGGAAAGCCAGGGCGAGCAGCGACACCACGATATCGAAGGCGCGCTTGATCGCCAGCTCGACCTGGCGGCGAGGCGTCATCGTCAGGTCGGCCGGATATTTGCCGGTCCACAAGGAGGGCAGACCATTGGCAGAACGTTCGCTCAGGCGAAGAGAGATTTGGGGATAGGGGTGCGCAGGCACGTCACTATTTGCAGAAGCGGAGTAGTCTTGCAGCAGATGCGGATTGGTACTGTCGAACGACATATTCATCACCCTCACGAACCCGCCATGCGCCCGCCGCCGCGGTGGCATTAATAGTGTGTTAATGATCGCATGAGCCTTGAATCCTGGCAATAGGGCGCGCGCAATGTGAACACTTCGTCATGCCTTTGATCTACTTGGAAAATTTTCTTGAACACGAGCATTTGTGTTGCAGAAAATCAACATTTTTTACAACAATATTTATCCAATTGGTCCATTTTTCGAATATCACGCTGGCAAACGGCAAAAGTTACTTGATTTTGATTCTATGAGAGCAGTTAACGGGAGTGTTGATTTCCGCTGTCGCGAAATGACATTGTAAGAACGCGGTTTGTGGGTGAGGATATATTGTTTCCTCATGTAATTATTCCGGAGCTGCAATGTGCATAGTTTCAAGGTGCTTGCCTTGTAGCAATGCTGTGAGTACTCGCTCAGTATTCGTGGCGCGCAAATGAGCTTTGCGCAGAAATTCCGGCGGAGCGTGGCCTGGTCGGCCGTGGGCAGCGCCGGCAATAATGTCATCAGTTTCCTGGTCTTTGCGCTGGTGGTGCGGGCCGTCGAGCCGAGCGTGATCGGCGTCATGGCGGTTGCGCTGGTCTTTGTGGACATGGGCAAGAGCTTTGTTTCAGCCGGGGTGCCCGATCTCATCGTGCGCCAAAAGGTGTGGAACGAGAACTATGCCATGATGTGCTTCTGGCTCAACCTGGCGGCGGCGGGGCTGGCGGCGCTGGTCATGGTGCGGGTGATCGGGCCGCTGGCGGAAGTCTATTTCGCGCCGGGGACCATGCTGGTGCTGGCGGCGCTCTCGTCCTGCTTCATTCTCGATGGCATGCGCGTGGTGCCGGAATCCCGGCTGCGGCGGGCTTTCGACTATAAGAGCCTGGCCTGGCGCGGGCTCAGCGCCAACCTGCTGTCGGGCGTGCTCGGCGTCAGCCTGGCGCTGACGGGGTGGGGCATCTGGGCGCTGGTGGCGCAGCGGATATCCAGCTCGCTCCTCACTACCATCTTCACCTTCATGGTGGGGCGCTGGTTTCCCACCACCTGGGGGAGCCTCGAGGGATTGGTTGGCGTGATCGGCCATGCCGTGGGGCTGGTGGGCGCGGAACTGCTCAAGCTATTGTCCGATCGCCTGCCGGACCTGATGCTGGGCGTGTTGCTGGGGCCGGTGGCGGTGGCCGTCTACCGGGTCGGGGCGCGCGGGTTCGATGCGCTGGTGCAGCTGGCGGTCACCCCCGTGCGGTCGGCTTCGCTCTCGGCCTATGCGCAGCAGGCGCATTCGGGGCGGCTGGGGGATAGCGTGATCAAGTCGCTGGCCGTCATTTCCATGCTGATGTTCCCGCTATTCTTCGGGGCGGCGAGCGTGGCGCCGTCATTCGTGGTGCTGGCCTTTGGCGAGCAATGGCGCAGCTCGGCGGTGATCATGCAGATATTGTGCGCGGCCAGTCCGGCGGTCTTGCTGGGCGCCATGCTGCAATCCGCGCTGTCGGCCAATCACGATACCAAGCTGGTCTTCAGCCTCAGCGCGGTATCGGCGGCCACGACTTTCGTGACACTGCTGGTGGCGGTGCCGCTATTCGGACTGGTGGGGGCCACGGCGGCGATGGCCATCCGCGCCTATCTCGGCATGACATTCAATATTTCCGTGACCGCCCCCGTGGTGGGCATGCGGCCCTGGCCTGTCATCACCGTGCTGCTACCGGCGCTGGCGGGGAGTGCGGTGATGCTGACATCGGTAACCGCGCTCGATCGCTTTGCCTTGTCATCCTATCCGGAGATCGTCGCGCTGGGCGCTTCGGTGCTGTTCGGCTCGACGCTTTATCTGTTGATCATGATGACAATATTCCACGAACATACCATGCAATATATGGGTGGGTGGATTTCGCGGTTGCCGAAATTGTCGAAATTGACTTTCGCGCGTCATGTTACGCGGTAAGTATGTGGCTGTGATTTAGTAAAATACTTCCATTGGCTATTGCAATGGCGAGTGAATGCGATAGCGTTACAGTAGAGGCGTAAGTCTAAATAATAAATGCGTGTGCGGCAGGCGCGTCGATGTTTTCGGCGTGAGGGTGCTTGCATGCTCGTTTGCGGCGGCAAGGAAGATCAACAAGAACGCCGCCGCTGCCAAAGGGGGCAGAGTTTTCCGGGCGTGCGGTAGTGAGTGGGTGAGGCATGAAAGTAGCTGTTCTTGCGGGCGGTTTCGGTACGCGTTTGAGCGAGGAGACCGCCGTCCGGCCCAAGCCCATGGTCGATGTGGGCGGATATCCCATCCTCTGGCACATCATGAAGATCTATGCCCATCACGGGCTGACCGACTTCGTCATCCTGGGCGGATACAAGGTCGAAGTGATCCGCGATTACTTCCTCAATTATCGCGCCAAGCTGACCGATTTCACCGTTTCGCTGCGGGGCGGGGAGGTCAAATGGCTGGGCAAGCCGGTGGAAGACTGGACCATCACCGTGCTCAATACCGGTGATGACGCCATGACCGGCGGCCGCATCAAGGCGGCGCGGGAATATCTCTCCGATGGCACCTTCTGCCTGACCTATGGCGATGGCGTGAGCAATGTCGACGTCAATGCGGTCATCGACCTGCATCGCCGCCAGAACAATCTTTGTACGCTCACCGCCGTCACCCAGCCGGGCCGCTATGGCGCGCTGCGCATGCAGGAGGATGGTCGGGTCGAAGGCTTCCGCGAAAAGGGCGCGCATGATGGCGGCCTGATCAATGGCGGCTTTTTCGTCTGCGAGCCGGGGGTGTTCGACCTGATCGACGGGCCGCAAACGGTGTGGGAAGGCGAGCCGATGGACCGGATGATCGCCCAGGGCAAGCTCGGCAGCTACCATCACGATGGCTATTGGCAATCCATGGATTCCCTGCGCGACCGCAAAATCCTGGAAGATGCCTGGGCGACAGGCAAGGCGCCGTGGAAGGTCTGGAAAGATTGAGTTAGCGGCACCGCGTTAGGGAATATTGGCATGATTATCGTCGATACGGCGCTGGCCAGGCGGGAGGCCGAGGGAAGGCCGATCAAGGTTGGCCTGGTGGGAGCGGGCTTCCAGGGCGCGGGGATTGCGCTGCAAATCCTGACGGCGACCAAGGGCATGCAGCTTTGCGCCATTGCCAATAGGCGGCTCGGGCCGGCCATTGCCGCTTTCGGGCAGGCGGGAATTACCCCGAAAGTGGCGACGAGCGCGAGCGATCTCAACGCCGCCATTGCCAGCGGCACGCCGGTGGTGACCGAGGATGCGGTGGCGCTGGCTGAGGCCGACGGGCTCGATGCGATCATCGAGGTGACCGGCTCCATCGAGCATGCGGCGCAGGTGGTGTTGGCGGCCATCGAAAGCGGCAAGCATGCGGTGCAGATGAATGCTGAGCTGGATGGGACCGTGGGGCCGATCCTCAAGCGCAAGGCCGATGCCAAGGGCGTGGTCTATAGTTTTTCGGACGGCGACCAGCCGGGCGTGCAGATGAACCTCATCCGGTTTGTCGCGGGGCTGGGCGTAAAGCCGGTGCTGGCTGGCAATATCAAGGGGTTGCACGATCCCTATCGCAACCCCACGACGCAGAAGGCCTTTGCCGAGAAATGGGGCCAGAAGCCGGCCATGGTGGCCTCGTTTGCCGATGGCACCAAGATTTCCTTCGAGCAGGCCATTGTAGCCAATGGCACCGGCATGAAGGTGGCGCGGCGCGGCATGCTGGGCCCGGACTTTTCCGGCGGCGATCCAACGGCGCCGCTCAAGCCGCTGGAAGAGACCGTCACCGCCTTCAACCAGCATATCGACCCCACTGGACCGGGGCTGGTCGACTATGTCGTGGGCGCACGGCCGGGGCCGGGTGTCTTCGTGCTCGGGGCCATCGAGAACGAGCGGCAGAAGCATTTTCTCAATCTCTACAAGCTCGGGACGGGGCCGTATTACTGCTTCTACACGCCCTATCATCTCTGCCATTTCGAGGTGCCGACTTCGGTGGCGCGGGCCGTTTTGTTCAACGATCCGGTGCTGACGCCGGCCGGCGGGCCGAGTGTGGGGGTGATCGCGGTGGCCAAGAAGGACCTGGCGCCGGGCGAGGTCATCGCGGATTTCGGCGGCTATGAAGTCTATGGCGTGGCCGAGAATATCGAGCCGATCCGCGCCGAAAAGCTACTGCCGATCGGGCTGGCGCTGGGCTCTTCGCTGAAGCGGGCCGTGGCGAAAGACGCTCCGCTGACTTGGGACGATGTGACCTTTCCCGAGGGGCGGTTGGTCGACAGGCTTTATGCCGAGCAGGAAGCGGCCTTTGCATGACTGGAGCTGACGATGATCTTTCATGAGACGACACTGGTCGATGCCAAGCTGATAGAGCTGCAATTGCGCGGGGATAGCCGCGGGTTCTTCGCGCGCACCATGTGCAAGGACGAATTCAAGGCCCAGGGCATGGACCTCGATTACGTGCAGCAGAACATGTCGGTTTCGGCCCAGAAGGGCACGCTGCGCGGCATGCATTATCAAGTGGCGCCCAATGCCGAGGCCAAGCTGATCCGCTGCGTGCGCGGGGCAATCGTCGATATCATCGTCGACCTGCGGCCCGGTTCGGCCAGTTTCCTCAAGCATGAAGCCTTCGAATTGAACGAGGATAACAAGCGCGAGCTCTATGTGCCGCGGGGTTTTGCCCATGGCTTCCAGACGCTGACGGATAACGTTGAGGTTACCTATCTCGTCTCGGGCTATTACACGCCTGCGGCCGAGCGGGGCCTGCGCTACAATGATCCCAAGCTCGGAATTTCCTGGCCGCTGGCGGTGACGACGCTGTCGGACAAGGACGCCGCCTGGCCGCTGATCGACGATCCCAGCAGTATCGAGATCTGAGCCATGCAAGCCGTCGGCGCCATTGTCATCGGGGCAGGGGTGGTTGGGCTGGCGGTGAGCCGCGCGCTCGCCATGGCGGGCGTCGAGACGGTTATCGTCGAGGGGGAAAGCGATTTCGGCACCTGGACCAGCGCGCGCAACAGCGAGGTGATCCATGCCGGTATCTATTATCCCAAAGGCTCGCTCAAGGCCTCGCTTTGCGTCGAGGGACGGCACGAACTCTATGCCTATTGCCGCGCGCGCAATGTGCCGCACCGGCAATGCGGCAAGCTGATTTTCGCCCATACGGCCAATGAGACGCATGAGCTGGACAAGATCGAGCGCAGCGCCGCCGACGCGGGGGTGAACGATCTGGTACGGCTGAGCGGGGCCGAGGTTCGCGCCATGGAGCCGGCGCTGATCAGCCACGAGGCCCTGCTGTCGCCTTCGACGGGGATCGTGGATTCTCACGCCTTCATGCAGTCGCTGCTGGCCGATGCAGAGGCGCATGGCGCCATCTATGCCGCCGGGAGCAAGGTGACGCGGATATCGCGGCACAAGGAGGGCTGGGCCATCCATATTGGCGGGGACGCCGAGCCGGTGGTCGTCGCGCCCTTCCTGGTCAATTCAGCCGGGCTCAAGGCCCATGATGTGGCCGGAATGGTCGAGGGGCTCGATGCCCGTTTCGTGCCGCCGCTGCATTATGCGCGCGGCGTCTATTTCAGCTATTCGGGGAAGAGCCCGTTTTCCCGCCTGATCTATCCGGTGCCAGAGCCGGGCGGGTTGGGGACGCATCTGACGCTCGATTTGGCGGGGCAAATCCGCTTTGGTCCCGATGTCGAATGGATTTCGGACATCGATTACCGGGTCGATCCGAACCGGCATGGCAAATTCTTTGCGGCGGCGCAGCGCATCTGGCCCGATATCGATCCCAATCGGTTGCGGCCGGGCTTTGCCGGGATCAGGCCGAAGCTGTCGGGGCCGGGCGAGCCGGCCGCCGATTTCGTAATTTCCGGGCCGGGCGAACACGGGCTGGGCGGGGTGGTGAACCTGTTCGGGATCGAATCCCCGGGGCTTACCTCGGCGCTGGCCATTGCGCGGGTGGTGCGGGAAATGCTGCTGCGCGAGGCCAGCGTCGCGGCATGAGTGAGTTGGTATTTGCGGCGGCAAGATCAGAACTGGAACGGTGAAGACGATGAAAATCCTGATTGTCGGCAATATGGGTTATGTCGGTCCGGTCGTGGCCCGGACGCTGCGCGCGAAATATCCCGATTACATTATCGACGGCTTCGACAATGCCTATTTTGCCCATAGCCTGACCTCGCGTTCCGGGCTGCCGGAGCGGCATCTGAACAGCCAGTATTTCGGCGATGTGCGGGCCATGCGGCCGGAGCAGCTGGAAGGCTATGATGCGGTCGTGGAGCTGGCCGCCGTGTCTAACGACCCGATGGGCGATCGCTATGCGGCGGTGACCGCCGAGATCAACCAGGGGGCGACGACGGCGGTGGCCGGCATGGCCAGCAAGGCGGGCGTGAAGAACTTCGTCTTTGCCTCAAGCTGCAGCGTCTATGGCGTCGCCGCGGGCGGGCCGCGCAAGGAGACTGACGCGCTCAATCCGGTCACCGCCTATGCCAAATCCAAGATCGGCACCGAAGAGGCGCTGAGCGCGCTCGATACCGATATGACGGTCACCAGCCTGCGGTTTTCGACGGCCTGCGGCATGTCCGAGCGGTTGCGGCTTGATCTGGTGCTGAACGATTTCGTGGCCTGTGCGCTCAGCCAGGGCAAGATCACCGTGCTCAGCGACGGCACGCCCTGGCGGCCGTTGATCGATGTGCAGGACATGGCCCGGGCCATGGATTGGGCGATCCATCGCGGCGCCGATAATGGCGGGCAATATCTGGTGTGCAATACCGGATCGAACGACCGCAATTACCAGGTGCGGGATCTCGCCAATGCGGTGGCCAAGGCCGTGCCGGGGACCGAGGTCAGCATCAATACCGAGGCGCCGGCCGATAGCCGGTCCTACCAGGTCAATTTCGACAAGTTTGCCGGGCTTGCGCCCGATCACCAGCCGCAGGTGACGCTGGCGCAGTCGATCGAACAATTGGTGAGCGGATTGCGTGGGCTCGATTTCACCGATGCCGATTTCCGCAATTCGCAGCTCATCCGGCTCAAGGTGCTGGAGCGGCATATTGCGAACAAGCAGCTGACCGATGGGTTGCGGTGGACGAACTAGGTGGGCCTGAGGCAACCCCATCCACAATGTCATTCCGGCGAAGGCCGGAATCCATGCTGAAGGTCATCCCGGCGCTGGATATATATGTGGATCGCCACGGACATGGATTCCGGCCTTCGCCGGA